>JBEEPX010000105.1:0-2524 GCA_041190885.1 Actinomycetota bacterium | reverse complement strand
CCAGACCAACCAGCGACCGCATTCGCGAGGCTATTTTCAACCGCCTTCAGGCGCGTGACCTGGTCGACAACAAGCGAGTTCTCGACTTGTATGCCGGCACCGGCGCCCTTGCCCTCGAATCGATTAGCCGCGGGGCAATTTACGCAATGATGGTCGAGCGCGATGGCCAGGCCGCAGCGGTATGTGTCAAGAACAGTCAGATGATTCAGAAGGCCATGGAAAAAGAAGGTTTCTTTGACCAGGTAACCAAGGTTGCCAACAAGGCCGTCACCTCGTTCCTGAGCACCGACAACCTCGAATACGATGTGGTCTTCATCGACCCGCCATACGAGATCACCAACGAAGAAGTAGCGGCGAACCTTGTTGCGCTTGTTCCTCGCCTTGCCAAAGACGCAACCGTGATGCTTGAGCGCTCAAGCCGCACCGGTATGCCGGAACTGCCTGCCGAGCTTGAGCTCGACGAAGAGAAGTCATATGGAGATACGACCGTTTTCTGGCTGAACAAGATCTAGTTCGAAGCCACCTGGGTTTGACGCAATAAAAAAGACCTCCACCGAAGTGGAGGTCTTTTTGGTTTCGGACTAGCCGAAGAATCCCTTTAGCGAACGCTCTGGCTCGCCAACGTAGATCTGCTGTGGGCGGCCGATCTTGGTCGCTGCATCGATGTTCATCTCGCGCCAGTGGGCAATCCATCCTGGTAGACGACCCATTGCAAACAGTGCGGTGAACATGCGAGGCGGGAAGCCAAGCGCCTTGTAAATAACGCCGGTGTAGAAGTCAACGTTTGGGTAAAGCTTGCGCTCGATGAAGTAGCTGTCGGCAAGCGCGGCTGCCTCTAGCTCTTTGGCAATGTCGAGCAATGGGTCTTGAACACCAAGCTCGGCAAGCACCTTGTCGGCGGTTGCCTTGACGATGCGAGCACGTGGGTCGAGGTTCTTGTAAACGCGGTGACCAAAGCCCATCAGGCGAATGCCATCCTCTTTGTTCTTAACGCGCTGAACGAAAGATTCAACCGACTGACCCGAGTCACGAATCTCGGTCAGCATCTCGAGAACGGCCTCGTTTGCGCCACCGTGAAGTGGGCCAAACAAAGCGTTGATGCCTGAAGAGATTGAAGCAAACATGTTTGCCTGGCTTGAACCAACCAAACGAACGGTTGAGGTCGAGCAGTTCTGCTCGTGGTCGGCGTGAAGCACTAGCAACGTGTCTAGCGCCTTGGTGACCACCGGGTTCTGGATGTAATCCTCGGCCATGTTGCCAAAGTTCATGCGCAAGAAGTTCTCAACGTAATTGAGCGAGTTGTCTGGGTATAGAAGCGCCTGACCCATGCTGTTCTTGTGGGCGTAGGCTGCCAAAACCGGCAACTTAGCCAGCAGACGAATGGTAGAAAGCTCAACCTGCTCTGGGTCTGAAGGGTCTAGCGAGTCCTGATAGAAAGTCGACAGAGCCGAAACGCCAGCAGCCAAAACAGCCATCGGGTGGGCGTTCTGCGGCATTGCGTGGAACAGGTTCTTTAGGTCCTCGTGAACCAAGGTGTGGCGACGAATCTTGTCTTCGAAGGCCGATAGCTCATCGGCGGTTGGAAGCTCGCCGTAAATCAACAGGTATGAGGTCTCTAGAAAGCTCTTGGTGCCAGCCAACTGCTCGATTGGGTAGCCGCGGTGGCGCAAAATGCCATTGGCTCCATCGATGAAGGTGATGGCCGACTTGGTCGACGCGGTGTTTACAAAACCCTGGTCGTATGCGGTCAAGCCGGTGGTGGCGGTTAGCTTCGAAATATCGACTGCGGCTGGTCCGTCAACCGCCGAGATAACCGGAAATTCTGCCGTTACATCGCCGTAAGTGACAGTTACTTTGTCGCTGGAGGTCATCCTGCTCCTAGTGCTGGTGTTTGTGCCTCTTTTGAGAGGTTTTATTAGCCTATGGCATCGCGCAAGCGACGCGCACCTTCGGCAATCTTGTCATCGGTCGCAGTGATCGAAAAACGAACATATTGGTGACTAAATTCACCGTAGAAGCTTCCAGGTACGACCACTATTCCAAGTTCGGCCATTCGGTCGACGGTGGTCCAGCAATCCTCATCCAGGGTCGCCCAAAGATAAAGACCGGCTTCGCTATCGGCCAATTTAAACCCGTATGCCCGAACCGCGTCGAGAAGCACTTCGCGACGTTCGCGGTAGATCTCTTTTTCAATCGCAACGTGCTCTTCATCGCCCAAAGCAACGGTCATTGCGCGCTGAACCGGCCACGGCGTATTCAACCCTGAGTGCATGCGCAGGTTCACCAGACCCTTGATCAGCGAAGCCTCACCGACGGCAAAGGCGGCGCGATATCCGGCTAGGTTTGACTGCTTGCTGAGCGAATAAACAGCAAGCACGCCCTCGTGTGAATCGCCGCAAACGCGTGGGTCTAGAACGCTCGGAATCAGCTTGTCAGCCCATTCGTTCCATCCAAGTTCGGCATAGCACTCATCGCTAGCAAGAAGAGCTCCCAACTCGCGTGCGCGGTCGACAGCGGCCTTCAT
>JBEEPX010000104.1:0-3614 GCA_041190885.1 Actinomycetota bacterium | reverse complement strand
TGGCATCAAAAATTGCGAACCAGTTCTTGAAAAACGGCGTGTAAACCTTGTAGGGGGTTCCGTCTGGTTTGGTGACAGATCCCGGAGCAACCGAGTAATAGCTGTCGTCGAGTTGAAGGTGAATGCCAGCTTCTTTGAGAGCTAGGCCAACCGAGTTTTGTTCGGCGGTACCCTTTGGGTCATGAGCGCGAGTGGCATGAACCGTTTTGGCTCCAACGGCAATGGCAAATTTCACCAGGTCAAGACTTGGTTCGCTATCAAGAAATGCCAGCTGCGAGTCCATAGAGAGGTTCAGTGACTTGAGTGACTCGACCAGCGAGTGCTGACGTATTCCGCTCAAAGCCCGAAACTGATCACCGCTAAATGCGTAAACCGGGTAGACCGAGGCGTCTCCGTCGGTCTTGGCCCCTTTGATAGCGGCATTGAGGGCGCGGTTATCGCCTAGGCGAAGGTCGCGTCGAAACCAAAAAACTCTGCTCATGCTTAGCGTTCAACTGAGTTTCGGTTTTTACCCCTGATAGCAAGCCACTGCATGGTTAGCAAACTGCACAGCACAGCCGCGCCGAGCATATGCAAGCCAACTAGCAATGCAGGCACTCCGAGGCGAGCCTGAACCACACCGATGATTGCCTGGGCGATGCTCACAATCAGTAGCAGCAGATTCACACGAGTTTGGTAGCTCGGAATCCCGCGCTTAGCCAAGATTGCGAACTGTACGAGGATCAGTGCCAACATCAGATAAGCGGGATAGCTGTGCACGTGCTGCCAGATTTCAAGATCCAATCCGTTTCTAACGCTCTCGGCGTCTCCGGAGTGCGGACCAGCTCCGGTAACCAAGACTCCGACCAAGACGGTTATTGCACCAACTGCCGCAATTGGCGTGGCCGTGCGCCAAAGCGCCTGACTAGCTGCCACGTGCGCGGGGGGTAGGGCTCTAAACACCAATACGGTGGCAACCGCGATCATGTATCCGCTGAGCACGAAGTGTGCGCCGACAAACCAAGGGTTGAGTTGAGTTAGAACGGTGAAACCGCCAAGCACGGCTTGCGCTGGGATACCAAGTCCCAGAATCAGGGCGGGAGCGAACAAACCCTTGCGCAGTTCACGCCCCAAACCAAGGATGCTCAGAAAGGTCAGTACTGCAATAAGAGCGAGCACAAAGGTGAGCAATCGGTTGGCGAACTCAATGATGCCGTGCAGCCCCATCTCGGGAACCGTGACCAGCGAGTCTTCGGTGCACTTTGGCCAGGTTGGGCAACCGAGGCCCGAGCCGGTTAGTCGCACAACACCGCCGGTAACCACGATGAGAATTTGGCTAACCAGCGACGCCCAAACATACAGGGGAATGCGAGCACTCGAAAAGAGCGCAATGTTCGGCAGTTTGGCAATGAGCTTCGAAAACATTCGAATCTGGCCTTTCTTGGGCTTTCGCTATGGCCTCGCGGCAACTAAACTTGACCTAGGTTTCAGCGTTTTTCGCTGGCATTTATGCCAATTTGAAACAACTTCTCTTCGATTCTCGCACAGTAGAAATGCTTCAAGGTTTTCCAGCCTTGTGGGAATACCTGCGCGAGTCGAAGGGGTTGAGACCAATGAAGAGACAGACCGAGATAACCACTCGAATCTGAAACTAAAAACAGGAGGCCGGCTTGTCCGACATCATCATCGAAAGACCAGAACTAGACAGCCTAGGCGTCTATGAATTTGGCTGGTCTGACTCAGACTCTGCCGGAACGAATGCTCGTCGCGGTATCAGCGAAGAGGTTGTCACCGACATCTCGGCTAAAAAGAGCGAACCTGAGTGGATGCTTGAGCGTCGCCTTCGCGGCTATGAATACTTCTTGAAGAAGCCAATGCCAAGCTGGGGTTCAGACCTTTCGGGCATCGACTTCGACAACATCAAGTACTTCGTTCGCTCGACCGAAAAGCAGGCGACCAGCTGGGAAGACCTGCCAGACGACATCAAGAACACCTACGAGCGTCTTGGAATCCCAGAGGCCGAGCGCAGCCGCTTGGTTGCGGGAGTCGCGGCACAGTATGAGTCTGAGGTGGTTTACCACCAGATCCGCGAAGACCTAGAGGCCCAGGGCGTCATCTTCCTAGACACCGACACCGCCCTCAAAGAGCACCCAGAGATTTTCAAAGAGTACTTCGGTACCGTGATTCCAGCCGGCGACAACAAGTTCGCATCGCTAAACACCGCCGTATGGTCTGGTGGCTCATTCGTTTACGTTCCAAAGGGCGTTCACGTAGACATCCCGCTTCAGGCTTACTTCCGCATCAACACCGAAAACATGGGCCAGTTCGAGCGCACCCTGATCATCGCGGACGAAGATTCCTATGTTCACTACATCGAGGGTTGCACCGCTCCGATCTACAACTCGGACTCATTGCACTCTGCAGTTGTAGAAATCATCATCAAGAAGGGTGCTCGCGTTCGTTACACGACCATCCAGAACTGGTCTAACAACGTTTATAACCTGGTCACCAAGCGTGCAATCTGCCACGAAGGCGCAACTATGGAGTGGATCGATGGCAACATCGGTTCGAAGGTGACCATGAAGTACCCGGCGGTCATCCTTGCTGGCGAATATGCCCGCGGCGAGACCCTTTCGGTTGCTTTTGCTGGCGAGGGTCAGCACCAGGATGCAGGTGCGAAGATGATTCACCTTGCACCCCACACCAGCTCATCGATCGTTTCAAAGTCGATTGCCCGTGGTGGCGGTCGCACCTCATACCGCGGCGAGATTCGCGTGATGCCAGGTGCTCACCACTCGGCTAACACGGTTCGCTGTGACGCGCTCCTGGTAGACACCATTTCGCGCTCAGACACCTACCCATACGTGGATGTTCGTGAAGACGATGTCTCAATGGGTCACGAAGCTACCGTTTCACGAGTCAGCGAAGAGCAGTTGTTCTATTTGCAGTCACGCGGAATGCCAGAAGACGAAGCAATGGCGATGATCGTTCGTGGCTTTATCGAACCAATCGCTAAGGAACTTCCGATGGAATACGCACTCGAGCTAAACAAGCTCATCGAAATGCAGATGGAAGGGGCTGTCGGCTAGTGACAACCTCAAACGCGACCATTCCGGTTCAGCACGGAATGGCAGAACACAGTCATGGCGCGGGAATTCCCGTGCAAACTCGTAGCGAGCGCCTGCGTTCGGCAAACGTTGCCGATTTTGCGCCGGTTTCAAAGCGCGAAGAGCAGTACCGCTACGTATCCAGCGAACAGCTTGCCGGTTTAGATGCCGATGCGCTCGATGAATACGTCGGTGACATCTCGATCAAGCACCCGGATGGTGTCACCACCGCTTGGGTCGGCTCTGACCACCCGGCATTCGGTGCGGCCGGACTTCCGGAGGACCGCCCGAGTGCCGCAGCCTGGGGTTCTGCCCAGCAGGCCTACCTAGTAACGATTCCTGGCGATGCAAAGCCAGACTGTGAGATTCAAATTGGCATTGGTTCAGAGAGTGAATCTCCGAGCGCACTGCACGTAATCATCGAAGCGAAGCCATTCTCCCGCGGCACCGTAGTTCTCGACCACAAGGGCGACGCAGTCCTAGGTGAGAACGTCGAAATCATCGTGGGCGACGAGGCCGACATCACCG
>JBEEPX010000103.1:0-6129 GCA_041190885.1 Actinomycetota bacterium | reverse complement strand
GACCTGTTCCCGCACACCCACCACGTCGAAGCAGTAGCAAGCCTCGTTCGCAAGTAACCATGGAACTCGAAAACAAGTCAGTCAAAGTCGCGGTGGTTGATGACCACGATGCGATTCGACTTGGTTTTCGAGGTGCCTGCGCAGAATACGGCTTAGAGCTTCTGGGTTCAGCGGCAACCGTTTCTGATTTGCTGAAGCAGCTTGGCGGTCACAAACCTCAGGTGGTGGTTCTCGATCTATCGTTGGCCGACGGCTCGATGGTCGAAGACAACGTTCGAAACCTAATGCTGGCTGGTTCTCAGGTGGTCATCTTCAGCATCGCCGATAAGCAAAACCTGATTCGCGCAGCGCTAAAGGCCGGTGCTTCAACGCTCGTTCCCAAGGCAAAAAGCATGGTCGATTTGGTGCAGGCAATTCGCTTGGTTGCTAGTGGCGTGACTGTGAACAACCTTCAGACCACGGCAGCCATCGATGGCGACGCCGAGTTCAAGGCGGCAAACCTGTCACCCCGCGAACGCGAAGTCTTAGGTCTTTACGCATCGGGTTTTGCGCTCAAGCAAGTGGCGCACCAACTGGGCATGAAAGAATCGACCGCCAAAGAGCACATCGACCGAGTTCGACAAAAATACTCTGGCGTTGGTCGTGAGGCACCAACCAAAACCGAGTTGCTGCTTCGTGCGATCGAAGACGGCATTCTTGACGAGGGCTTGCTCTAGCAAATGTCTACGCAGCATCAGCAGACCAATTCCTTTGCCGTCAACCAGGTAAACAAATTGCTTGGTCGGGTCTTTTCGGTGACGGCACCGATCGTTGGCTTGCAGATGTTCGTGAATGCTTTTTCACAGTCACATCTTTTGCACCCGGTCTGGTTCGCGATTGCGATCACCAGCATGTTTGTGATCTTCGTCGGAATGTTTATCGGCGTCTGGTTTCTTGACGGTGGCGAAATTTGGTACAGAGCGTTAGCGATCGCAACTTTGGTCATCATGCTCACTTGGGAGCTGCAAATAAGGCCCGATGCCCAACTTCCCGAAGGTTTTCAGCCATGGATCTGGTGGGCCGCCGGAATCTCGGTGATTTCTGCCTTCGGCGGATTCTCGGTTGGTCTGGCATCTATTTTTGGGATCCTAATTCCCGCCGTCTACTTCGTTCTGCACGTTCGTCCGCTCGGCGGCGCTGCTGCTGCCTTCATTGCTGGGCAAGACGTTGCGCTAACCGTGCTCTTTGCCGGCACGATTTCATCGTTGGTATTGGTGCTGCGCTATGAGGCTTCGAAAGTTGACCTGGCCAACGGCCGAGCCACCGAGGCTGCCATTCTCGCTGCGACTTCGGCGGCCGCCGACGCCGAGCGCGCCCGAGTCGACGCACTGGTTCATGACTCGGTGTTGACCACGCTTTTGGTTGCCGCCAAGGCTCAAAGCGCTGAAGAAGAAGAGGCAGCGGCTGAATTGGCCACTGCTGCGATTCAAAAGCTAAACCTGGTGCAAAACGATATGCAGAATCCCGGTGGAAACATCTCGGTTGCATCGCTCTTTGGGGCGCTCGAAGAGTCGGTGAAGCGCGGTTTTCCATCGGTTCAAGTCGACTCGCAAGGCGCAAACGACAATCCAATTCCCGAGGTTGTCGCAGCTGCGCTTACGGGAGCCACGCTGCAGGCGGTGTCAAATTCGATCACACACGCCGGTGCCTCGGCCCAACGAATCGTGATGTTGCGCGCAGCAAAATCACGAGTCAAAATCGTGATCAAGGATGATGGCCGTGGATTTAGACCATCGCGTGTCATCAAATCGAGGCTGGGTCTCAAACTTTCCGTAATCGATCGAGTCGAGGCTGTTGGCGGACGAGTTTTCATCGATGCGAAGCCGGGCGTTGGCGCCACCATCGTGATCGAATGGAGCCAAGCATGATTAGGGTTCCTCGGTGGATTGTCAGCCTGATTGCTGGATTGTTTGCGCTATTTCATTTCTTGCTCGGAGTGCTGTCGCTCGACGCCTACGACAAGGAATCGAATGCGATTCTGGCATTGGGTATTTATCTAGTTTCGGTTTTCTGCACCACGGTTCTCTACCGCGGTAATCGCCTTCCGATGTCTCAAGCACTGTTCAATCTCGCCGCATCGTTCTTGATTCCACTTTTGGTGAACAACGAGCTCGACCCGTCCAAATTGAACGATTATTCAACCTGGTATGTGGTTGGCCTCGGTACATTGATGGCCGCCACCGCGGTGCGTGAACGGTTCGTGATTGCTTGGATTGGAACCGTGGGGCTAATTCTGCAGGTGATTGTCTGGGGTGGAATCGAATCATTCTTCATCTCGGGAATCATCGGCGCCACGCTGTTGGTGGCTGCCGGCCACGCCGTTTCGCTCGGCTTGGTGAAAGCCTCTCGACAAGCCGAGGAGTTCAACGCGCAGGCCCTGAAGACCCAAACCGAACGAGCGGTTGCCTCTGCCGCCAGCCTCGAGCGTCAGTCACGCGCAGCAGCTGCGCTTGCCGGTGCACTGCCAACCCTCGGGCTGATCCAATCCAAGCAAGGAAAACTTGACGACGATTCACGTCGAAAGGCCGTGCTACTTGAGGCTGCCTTGCGAGACGAAATTCGCGGTCGAAATCTGATGAACCCGACCCTGAAAAAGACAGCGGAAGCTTTGCGAAACAGGGGAGTCGAAGTCGTCATCCTCGATGAAGGCGGCCTAGATCAGGTCTCAGCCCAATATCGCGATCGCTTGTTAACGCAGGCAGCAGAGGCAATTGAAAATGTAGCCGAAGGGCGAGTAACCATTCGCTCACCACAGGGCGAAGCCTGGCTGATCACGGTCGCCGCGGTACGTTACGGAGTGTCGACTCCAGACATCTGGCTAAAGCTCAGTTAAACGCGAAAGGTGGCTCTTTCGAGCCACCTTTGCTTCCCCAAATCAGGATTTCGCCTGACCCCAGAGGTTTTCGGCATCCCCATGTTCGCCGGTGAAAACCTCTGCTTCAAGTATGCGTTCTGGCGAACATTGCGGGCTCCGAAACGGTGTCCCCTCTTTGGGGGATAGCCGGTAACGAATCGATTAACCGAGAAGTGCGCGACGAAGAGTGTCTAGACCCAAGCCGCCGAGGTTAAGCGCCTCGCGGTGGAACTCCTTGATGTCGAACGCGGCACCCTTGCGAGCTGCGTACTCGTCACGAGTTTGCTCCCAGATGCGCTGACCGATTTTGTAGCTCGGGGCTTGACCAGGCCAGCCAAAGTAGCGGTGTACCTCGAAGTTCACGAACTCCTTCGACATGTTTACGTTCTTGCCCATGAAGTCCAGTGCATAGTCGAAGTCCCAAACTCCAGAGCCCTCGAGCTTTGGCTTGCCAAGGTGCACGCCGATGTCTAGCACCACGCGGGCCGCGCGCATGCGTTGCCCGTCAAGCATGCCAAGGCGGTCGCCGGCGTCATCCAAGAAGCCAAGGTCGGCCATCAGGCGCTCTGCATAAAGGGCCCAGCCTTCGCCGTGACCTGAGGTCCAAGATGCCAGGCGGCGCCAGCTGTTTAGCTCGGCACGGTTATAGACCGCTTGAGCAACCTGAAGGTGGTGGCCAGGCACGCCCTCGTGATAAACGGTCGTGGTCTCGCGCCAGGTGTCGAACTCGTCAACGCCAGCCGGCACCGACCACCACATGCGACCAGGTCGGCTGAAGTCATCGGTTGGGCCGGTGTAATAAATCGCGCCGCTGTTGCTCGGCGCAATCATGCACTCGAGCTTCTTGATCGGTTCGGCGATGTCGAAGTGGGTTCCACTCAATTTTTCGATGGCTGCATCGCTCAGGTTCTGCATCCAGTCTTGAAGCGCCTTGGTGCCGTGAAGTTTGCGCGATGCGTCGTTGTTCAAAACATCGATTGCCTCTTGAACGGTCGCGCCAGCCTTGATTTCATTTGCCACGGCATTCTGTTCGGCGGTAACGCGAGCAAGTTCTTCGATTCCCCACTCGTAGGTCTCGTCGAGGTCGACCTTTGCGCCCAAGAAGCGACGGCTCAGCAGCGAGTAGCGCTCGCGCCCAATCGCATCAACCTTGTTTGCGTTTGGCAGCAACTCATTGGCCAAAAAGTCGGCCAGTTGGGCATAGCCCTCGGTTGCGGTTACGGCCGCACGCTCAACATCGGCCTTTAGTCCGGCAGATAGCTCGGTTTCTCCAGCCTTTGCGCCAGCGGCAAACTTGGTGAAAAAGCTTTCTTTGCCAGCAAGTTCCTTGACTTCGTTCAGTACCCACTCAACCTGGCGGCGGGCTGGCGCGTCGTTTGCTGCGATGCCTTCTTTCAAGCTTCGGATGTAGCCATCGACGGCACCTGGAATTGCGCTCAGGCGAGCAGAAATGTTCTTCCAGTCGTCTTCGGTTGCGGTCGGCGATAGGTCAAAGATTTCGCGGAAGCCCTGCGCAGGAGAAGCGATGACATCGAGGTCACGCTTCCAAAGGCCTGACTCGGCAATCTCGACGCCAAGGGTTAGGTTTTCTCGCAGAGCATCGAGGGTAACCTCGTCGACCTTGTCGACCGGCTTGGCGCCATCGAGTTCGGCAAGCACCTTGCGCATTTCGCTAACATAGCGAGCGTGGGCCTCGGGTGATGCGTCATCAATTTTGTCTTTGCCGATGTCGCGGCCAATGTAAGTGGCAAAAGAGGGGCTCAGCTCGGCTGAGGTGTCGACCCACTTATCGGCGATGCGGTCGATTGAAGAAGTTTCGCGCGTCATTGCGTGTCCTATCTAGTTGGAGTTGATGCCAGCCTAGTTAGAAATCGCAAGTTTCGAAAACTTAGTTGAGACCCGATCGATAGGCTCCGCGCCACTGGCCGGGGCCGGGCGCAATTCCGTGACGAAGTTGGGCTTGGTTGCGCGACCAGGAAGACTTCAACTGGCGCTCAAACCCGTGGCTCGCGGCCGCCTCTTCGGCGTGCGCCGCCTCGAGAACGGCAATCACGGTTGCCAATTCCTCGGGCGTCGGGGCGCCACGAACCACCCTCAGCGCTTGCTGAAGTTCGTGCTCGTTGCCCTCGGGGCTCACATGCTTGCCAGTCATTAAAGTGGAATGTTTCCGTGCTTCTTTGGCGGCAGGTTCGAGCGCTTGGTGCGAAGTGCGCGAAGCGCCTTGATCACAGAGATGCGCGATGCAGCTGGCTCGATGATGCCGTCCAGTTCGCCACGTTCGGCAGCCAAGAATGGGCTTGCCACGTTGTAGGTGTATTCGGCGGCAAGCTTGGCGCGCACAGCTGCGACATCCATGCCGGCTTCTTCGGCCTTCTTGATTTGGTCGCGGAACAAAATGTTGATCGCACCCTGACCACCCATAACGGCGATTTCGGCGGTTGGCCAAGCCAGGTTGATGTCGGCGCCGAGCTGCTTTGAGCCCATCACGATGTAAGCACCTCCGTAAGCCTTGCGGGTGATGATGGTCACCAGTGGCACGGTTGCTTCGGCGTATGCGTAAAGCAACTTAGCGCCTCGGCGAATCACGCCGGCCCACTCCTGATCGGTGCCAGGTAGGTAGCCAGGCACGTCGACGAGAGTCAAAATCGGAATCGAGAAGGCGTCGCAGAAGCGTACGAAACGAGCTGCCTTTTCGCCGGCGTCGATGTTGAGTGTTCCGGCCATCGCCTGCGGCTGGTTGGCAACAATGCCAACGCTTCGGCCATCAACGCGTGCAAAACCGATGATGATGTTCGGCGCGTAAAGCCCCTGAACCTCAAGGAACTCGCCGCCATCGACGATGCCCTCGATCACGATGTGCATGTCATAAGGCTGGTTTGGTGAGTCTGGAATGATCACGTCGAGCTTGCGGTCGGCATCGGTGATTTCGAGCTCGCCCTCGGCCTCATAAACCACGGTCTCTGAAAGGTTGTTTTCAGGCAGGTATGAAAGCAGGTTGCGCGCATAGTCGATTGCGTCGGCTTCGTCATCGGCCAGGTAGTGGGCAACGCCCGAACGCTCGTTGTGAGCGCGAGCGCCACCGAGTTCCTCCATGCCAACGTCTTCGCCGGTAACAGTCTTGATTACGTCTGGGCCGGTCACAAACATGTTCGAGGTCTTGTCGACCATGATCACAAAGTCGGTTAGCGCCGGTGAATAAACTGCGCCACCTGCGGCTGGGCCCATGATGATCGAGA
>JBEEPX010000102.1:0-7503 GCA_041190885.1 Actinomycetota bacterium | reverse complement strand
TCTTCACTGATGATGGTGCGCTGGCGAACCGGGTCGGCGATGATTGCCTTGAAGTCAACAATCTGAGCTTCGAGTTCGGCAGCTTCATCAATGATGCGCTGGCGCTCTAGAGCGGCAAGCTGGCGAAGCTGCATGTTCAAAATCGCGCGAGCCTGAAGGTCGTCGATGCTGAGAAGCTCCATCAAACCTTCGCGGGCTGCGTCGGCATTGGCGCTCTTGCGAATCAAAGCGATTACGGCGTCGAGAGCATCGAGAGCCTTGAGGTAACCGCGCAAGATGTGGGCACGCTCTTCGGCCTTCTTTAGGCGGAACTCGGTGCGGCGAACAATCACCTCAACCTGGTGGGTAACCCAGTTGCTAATGAAGCCGTCGATTGGCAGGGTGCGAGGCACGCCGTCAACTAGGGCAAGCATGTTGGCGCTGAAGTTCTCTTGCAGCGGGGTCAGCTTGTAAAGGTTGTTCAGAACAACGCGGGCAACCGCATCCTTTTTGAGAACAACGACCAAACGCTGGCCGGTGCGACCCGAGGTTTCGTCACGGATGTCGGCAATGCCGCTTAGGCGACCTTCTTTAACAAGGCCGGCGATTTTTTCAGCCAGGTTGTCAGGGTTTACCTGGTAAGGCAGTTCGGTAACCACCAAGCAGGTGCGACCCTGAAGCTCTTCGACGTTGACAATCGCGCGCATGGTGATTGAACCACGGCCGGTGCGATATGCCTCTTCGATGCCCTTGCGGCCAAGAATGTGCGCGCCGGTTGGAAAGTCTGGGCCCTTGATGCGCTCAATAAGAGCTTCGACTAGTTCCTCTTGAGTTGCATCTGGGTTCTTTAGGTACCACTGGGCGCCGTCGGCCACCTCGCGAAGGTTGTGCGGTGGAATGTTGGTAGCCATACCAACCGCGATACCGATCGAGCCGTTGACCAAAAGGTTTGGAATGCGGCTAGGCAAAACGGTTGGCTCTTGGCTGCGGCCGTCGTAGTTGTCTTGGAAGTCGACTGTCTCTTCGTCGATGTCGCGAACCATTTCCATGGCGAGCGGGGCCATGCGGCACTCGGTGTAACGAGGAGCAGCGGCAGGGTCGTTACCCGGTGAACCAAAGTTTCCCTGGCCCGAAATTAGCGGGTAGCGAAGGTTCCAGTCTTGGGTCAAACGAACCATGGTGTCGTAAATGGCGCTGTCACCGTGCGGGTGGTACTGACCCATTACGTCACCGACGACACGAGAACACTTTGAGAACTGCTTGTCTGGGCGGTATCCGCCGTCGAACATTGCATAGATAACTCGGCGGTGAACCGGCTTTAGGCCGTCGCGAACGTCTGGAAGTGCGCGGCCAACGATAACGCTCATCGCGTAGTCGAGGTAGCTGCGCTGCATTTCGACCTGAAGGTCGACCTGCTCTACGTTGTCTCTTAGTGCTGGCACGTTTGTGGTGTCTTCAGCCATGATGTCTCTTCTCTAAATCTCTCTGTCGGCGGCCTAGATGTCTAGGAAGCGGACATCCTTTGCGTTCTGCTGAATGAATGTGCGACGAGCATCCACGTCTTCACCCATGAGGGTTGAGAAGACTTCGTCGGCTAGAGCGGCATCTTCGAGGGTTACCTGAAGCAAGGTGCGCTGGTCTGGGTCCATGGTGGTGTCCCAAAGTTCGTCATAGTCCATCTCGCCAAGACCCTTGTAACGCTGAATCGAGTTCTCTTTGGGAATGCGCTTTCCGGCTGCTGCGCCATCGGCCAGTGCCTTGTCGCGTTCGGCATCTGAGTAGACGTATTGGTGATCGGCGTTTGACCACTTGATCTTGAACAACGGTGGCTGCGCAAGGTAGACATAACCGTGCTCGATTAGTGGGCGCATGTAGCGGAACAACAGGGTCAGAATCAGGGTGCGAATGTGCAGACCGTCAACATCGGCGTCGGCCATCAAAATGCACTTGTGATAGCGGGCCTTCGTAACATCGAACTCTTCACCGATGCCGGTGCCGAATGCGGTGATGATCGCCTGAACCTCGGCGTTGCCAAGAGCGCGGTCTAGACGTGCCTTTTCAACGTTGAGCACCTTTCCACGAAGTGGAAGGATCGCCTGGGTCTCTGGGTTGCGACCGCGAACGGCCGAACCGCCTGCCGAGTCACCCTCAACTAGGTAGATTTCTGAAAGCTCTGGGTTGCGGCTTGAGCAGTCGCGAAGCTTGCCCGGCATGCCGCCCGACTCGAGCAGACCCTTGCGGCGAGTGGCCTCACGGGCCTTGCGCGCAGCCTGGCGAGCGGTTGCTGCCTGAATTGCCTTGCGAATGATGTCTTTGGCAACGTTTGGGTTGCGGCCCAACCAGTCGCCGAATTCTTCGTTGACCACGCGCTGCACAAAGGCCTTGGCCTCGGTGTTGCCCAACTTGGTCTTGGTCTGGCCTTCGAACTGAGGCTCGGCAAGCTTGACCGAGATCACACAGGTCAGGCCTTCGCGGCAGTCATCACCAGAAAGGTTTTCATCCTTCTCTTTTAGCAAGCCCTTTTCGCGGGCGTACTTGTTGAGCAAGGTGGTTAGCGCGGCACGGAAACCCTCTTCGTGGGTTCCGCCCTCGTGAGTGTTGATGGTATTCGCGTAGGTGTGAACGCTTTCGTTGTAAGCGTTGGTCCACTGCATGGCGATTTCGACCGACATGTTCTTCTCTTTGGTCTCTGACTCGAAAGAGATGATTTCTTCGTTGACGATCTCAGACTTCTTCGAAACGTTGAGGTACTCAACGTAGTCGCGAAGACCGTTCTCATAGAAGTAAGTGTCTTGACGGCCGTTGCGCTCATCGGCTAGCGAGATCTTTAGGCCCTTGTTCAAGAAGCACATCTGCTGAAAACGCTGGCGCAGGGTTTCGTAGTCGTATTCGACGGTCTCGAAGATTTCTGGGCTGGCCAAGAACTCGATGGTGGTGCCGGTGTAATCGGCTGGCTCACCCTTGGCTAGCGGTGCGTCAGGCACACCGATCTGGTAGCTCTGGTTCCACAAGAAACCCTCGCGGGCAACCTGCACCTTGAGCTTTGTTGAAAGTGCGTTAACCACGGATGCGCCCACGCCGTGCAGACCACCCGATACCGCGTAACCGCCGCCGCCGAACTTTCCGCCGGCGTGAAGAATGGTCAAAACTACCTGAACGGTTGAGATGCCCTCGGTTGGGTGAATAGAAACTGGGATGCCTCGACCGTTGTCTTTACAGCGAATCCAGCCGTCTTTGGTGATGGTGACTTCGATGGTGTCACAGTGGCCGGCAAGTGCCTCATCGACAGAGTTGTCGACGATTTCATAGACGAGGTGGTGAAGACCACGGGGACCGGTTGAACCGATGTACATGCCGGGGCGTTTACGAACCGCCTCAAGACCTTCGAGAACCTGGATATTTCCGGCTTCGTATGATGTGTCTCCGCCGGTAGCGTTTTGAGATTCAGTCGACATATTCGGTTGTAACTCCTTCTAATTCCCCCTGGGGCAAAAGCCCCAAGTAATCACCGTTAGGCCCTGTGAACGGCAGTGATCGCACTGACTTAAATTCGGGGTGGCTAACTACTCAAATTTTACCGTGGAAGGCAGACATTTATTGGGATTTAGCGGGTGTGCGTTGGTCGAAAAAAGATAACTTTTTGGGTGTCAAAATTGACACTTTTTTCGTGCGTTTAGGGCTCAAATCGCTCCGAAAAAGTGTCAATTTTGCAACATGGATGGAGTGCCGGTGAAGACCTACCCGTAGGTGTCGCGCGGACCACGTCCGGGAACCGATCGCGGACCCTTTTTCCAGCTGGGTGCATCTGGCCCAAGCATCTTCATCGAGGTGATTTCGAGACCCGGATAAAGCTCGTGAATTTTGGCCAAAATCTGGGTCTGCATCAAGCGCAACTGGGTGGCCCAAGCGGTCGATTTACACCTAACCGTGAGGGTTCCGTTTATCAGGGCCTCTGGCTGCGAGCTAGCCGCATTGGCCTCACCAACCACCTCGGCCCATGAGTTGAATAGCTCGGCCTCGGCAAGGTGTGCTTCCCAGCGGAACGAGCTCATCAAACCGTCGACGCCGTCGCCTGCCTTGATTGGATCACGCCCAGAACCAAACGGTTGCGAGCTGGTTGCCTCCGCAGCCGCCTCTTTTTCGGCCATTCGCTTGGCATCGCGCGACAAACGCCCGGTTACCGCCTCGCGCATGCGCCAATAAAACTCTTGGGCGAAGTCTGACTTCTTCTCGCTCATCGGGCTTCGCCTTCACTCGCGCCCGCCAATGGCCCGGCCCCAGCAGCAGCAACCGTTCCCGCACTTACGTTGAACACCGTAGAAATCAACTTCTCAGGAATATCCTCGGCCACCGCCGCAGTGATCAAAACCTGCTCGTTTTCGAGCACCATTTCGGCCAAACGCTCTCGGCGCCCAGCGTCTAACTCGGCAAACACATCGTCGAGGATCAAAACCGGGTCGCCCGACCGGGTTTCGGCCCTCAACAAAGCAATCGATGCAAGCCTCAACGCCAGCGCATACGACCAACTCTCACCGTGGCTGGCATAACCCTTCGCCGGCAATGACCCAAGCATCAACACCAAATCGTCGCGATGCGGGCCAACCAGCGTGATGCCGCGTTCCATCTCTTTTGGCCTAACCGCAGCCAGTTTGGTGCGATACATCTCTTCGATCGCCTCCCGGTCGCCGGTTTCGATATATTCGAGGCCATCATCCTCGTCATCGGCATTCGAGCTCCACCCACTTGGCACGGCATCGCCCATCAGCGAGCTTTTAACCAGGATGCGCGGCTCGTTGTTGGCGATAGCAATCGATTGGTAGGCGGCAAACAGGTGTGGACGCAGTCGATCGATCAAATCGATGCGTGCAGCAACGATCTCTGAGCCATATGAAACCAAAGATTGATCCCAGGCATCGAGGGTGCTGAGCGCCGAACCCTTAGCCCCGGTCTGACGAGCGGTTTTCAACAGGGTGTTGCGCTGCTTCAGAACCCGCTCAAAATCTGCGTAAACCCCGGCAAACCTAGGCCATACCTGCACGACAAGCTCATCGATGAAGCCGCGGCGGTTGCTTGGGTCGCGCTTCACGATGTCTAGGTCTTCGGGCGCAAAGGTCACCGAATTCACAAAACCAAGGATGTCGCGCACCTTTTGAGCTGGCGACTTATTGACCCTGGCTTTATTCGGACTATCGCGGTTTAGCTCTAGCTCAACCAAAACATCGCGCTCTTCATACGAAGCTAGTGCTCGAACAATCGCCTGACCCTGATCTTGGCGAATCAGCGGTTGATAGCCGGCAACGCGGTGGCTAGAAAGCGTTGAAAGATAGCGAATTGCCTCAACCAGGTTGGTTTTACCCTGACCATTCGGGCCAACCAACAGGTTTACCCCGGGTTTTAGCTCGATTTCGGCCGTTGCGTAATTTCTGAAGTTAGCCAGCGACAGATGCTTTATAAACATCTGTTTTGCTTTAGCGAACTAGCAGGTTTGGCTGAAGTAGGTAGCGGTAGCTGTCTGACTCGGTCTTTTCTTTCGAACCGTGGCTCGAAATCAACACTGGGCCAGGCTTGTTTGGGTTGTCGTTGTTGGTGAAGGCAATCTTCACAAACTCGCTGTGCAAGCCGCTCAACCCGTCGATCAAGAACTGTGGCTTCAAAGAAACGGTGATTTCTTTGCCAGATAGCTCGGCGCTGATGCTCTCAGATGCTTGAGCGGTCTCGTTGCCGGTTGCCTCAAGCTTTACATCGCCATCGTTGAAGCTGTAGCGAAGCGGGCTTTCGCGCTCTAGAACAAGGGCAACGCGACGGGTCGACTCAATTAGGTCTTGAGTGGTGATCACCGCGTAGTTGTCGATGTCGCTTGGGAACAGGCTCTTAACCGGTGGGAAGTTGCCCTTTAGAAGCAGTGAGGTAACCGAGCGGTTGTTTGCCTTGAATGCAATCATTTCGCGGTCATCGCTCTTGGCGATCGAAATTGCGATTTCACCCTGGTTACCGAAGGTCTTAGCAACTTCTTGAAGAGTCTTGGCAGGAACCAGAGCAACCTGACCGGCTGAACCTGCGTTTGCAACCCAGGCAGCTTCGCGCAAAGCGACGCGGTAGCGGTCGGTGGCAACGAATGAGAGTGTCTTGTCGCAAGCTTCGATTTGAACACCGGTCAAAACCGGGGTCACATCATCCTTGGATGCAGCAACTGCAACCTGCTGAACCGCGTGCGAGAAAGCCTCACCGGTGATGGTGCCTGAAATTGCTGGAATCTCAGGAAGAGTTGGGTATTCCTCAACCGGCATGGTCAAAAGTGAGAACTTGGTTGAGCCACAGCTGACCACAACCTTTGAACCGTCGGTCGAGAACTCAACCGGGGCGTTTGGAAGTTTGCTGGCAATCTCTGACAACAAACGGCCAGAAACAAGAACACGTCCAGAGTCTTCTACCTTGGCAACGATTTCGGCCTGGGCAGATACTTCGTAGTCAAATACCGAGAGGCGAAGCGCGTTGGCGTCAGCCTCGATCAGGATTCCGCCAAGAATTGGCAAAGTGGTGCGCTGTGGCAAGAGGCGAACGGCAAAAGATACTGCCTCGCTGAGCACGTCTTTATTTACTTGAAACTTCAAAGCTTTCCCCGAATCTACTGGCGTTAGCCAGACATAGGTTTCTAGGGCTTAATCTTGGCACAGATTGGCCTCGATTCGTTGATTTAAAGCGGATTTATGCCCGATTGGTTTGGCTTTCCAAAAACCATATTCGTTATCCAAATTTCTAAATATTTAAATACTTAAAACAACACTATTAACAGCTGTGGAAAATGTGCATAACTAGCAACTTCCCAGTTATCACAATGGAACTACATCGTTGTGAGATGTATACACATATGTGGACAGAACTGTGGATAACTATCGGGTCTGTGTAATTGGAAATTAATCACCACAGGCGTTTGCCTATTAGTTCACTGGAATTTGCGAATTATCCACAGTTATCCACAGGGTTGTGAACAATTACTTTTTGATTACAAAGAGCGGTTATTTTTCGAGAGCGACTTAACGCGGTCGATAATTTCGGTCACCTGGTTGTAAACGTAGTGACGCTCCTGCATGTTCTCTGCGATCTTGCGATTGGCATACATGACTGTGGTGTGGTCGCGGCCGCCGAATAGCTGGCCGATTTTAGGGAGTGAAAGGTTGGTCTGTTCGCGGCAGATGTACATGGCAATCTGGCGAGCAAGAGCAATTGCGGCAATGCGCGATGAGCCGTAGAGGTCATCCGGAGTGATTTTGTAGTAGCTGGCAACGGTGTTGATGATGTCGACAGGGGTAACCACGATGTTGTCTTCGACGGGCAGTGCGTCTTTGAGAATGCTCTGCACCAAAGGCATGTCAACCTTTTGGCGCTGAAGGCCAGCGAATGCGGTGATGCGAATCAAGGTGCCTTCGAGTTCGCGAATGTTGCTCGAAACACGAGCGGCTACGTATTCGAGAATCTCGTCTGAGATGGTGACACGGTCACGCTCTGCCTTTTTACGCAAGATTG
>JBEEPX010000101.1:0-2507 GCA_041190885.1 Actinomycetota bacterium | reverse complement strand
CTCGGCGTTCCCAAAGTTTTTCACTTCGAGCTAGCGACTCGAGCAACTGCATGGCATCGGGCTTGCCCACCAAATACATGCCAAAGTATGGCGCCGAGGTGTCGACCAAATCCCAGTTATTGACGTGCCCCTCATAGACCAGGCGCAGGTAAAAATCGAATAGTTCTTGCTGGGCCGAAGCGGTCTTTGCTTTCTTCCACTTGGCCACCAACATAATCAGTGCCAGCAGTCGATGTTCGTGAATCGGCGATTGCACCAACTCATAGATTTCGGCTTCGGTCAGGCCGGCAAACTGCTTGGCAACGGTTCGCACGTTGGGCACGGTGACGCCCAGAAACTGATCACCCTCGGCGTATTCGCCTGGACCAGCCTTAAAGAACTTCGGAAAAAACGCCAGCTTCTCGGGGTTAACGAAAATGGCCAGGGCTTCCTTCGCCCCGGCCACATCCATTGAAATCATGCTCAAACTATAAGCCTGAGATCACAACCAGTGCGTCGCCAGCAATCGGCTTGAAGCTCGCGGTCTTTGCTGGGTTCATCTGAACACCCGAAGCTGGGTCGCCAGGGGCGTTTGCCAACAAGCGGTAACCGATTGCCGATTCGCCGTGCGCACGAGCGATGGCAACCAACTCGGCATATTCGATCTCTTTGCCAAGTGGCGCATAGTGTTCGATCGGGCGAACGTTGATCGATGCGCCATGGGCGTCGAACAGGTCGTCGAACACCGGCGCAAGTGCTGGGTTCTCAGAAACCTGAGCAATCAAAAGCGCAGCTAGGTTGTCGCTAACCACTAGGTCGTCGGCTGCGGCAACGCGAGCCAACTCGGCCTTGCGGCTGTCAAGAATCTCGGCAACCAAACGGGTTGGCTCAACTCCATTGCCGTCGGCCTCAAACAGTTGGTTCATCTGCAACATGGTCAACATGGTCTGGGCATCGGCTTCGCTCTCGCTGATCGCGTTGCGATAACCAAGGATGATGACCTCGTCATACTTCTTTGCCGAAGCGGCAGCGATCAGTTCATCGATGTCGCCGCTAACAGTTGCGTGGCTAACCTTGACGTCGCCAAACTTTAGGTCGGCGAGCTCGGCTGCATCAACAAACTTGCTCTGCGCAACGATGTGCACCGATGAACCCTTTGGCAAGAAGGCTGACAACTCGGCAACAACCGAGCGACCCATCGATGACCAACCAATAACCAATAGGTGCTCGGCCTTGGCGGCTGGCAACTTTTTGGCGCTGATCTTTTTGTTGGCGATGTCTTCGCGAACACCGGTGTAAATGACCTTGTCGTCGTCTTCGGCAATTGCAATGATCTGAGTCTTCGCAGTCAACTTGGTGCCCTGCTTAGGGTTCAGGTGAGTGGCACCCTTGTCGTCGACGATGCCGATAACCGATGCGGTGTTGAAGGCCAAGATTGCATCGGCATAGGTCTTGCCGGCGAGTGCCGGAACCGAAGCAAAGTAAATTTCGTCACCGGCAAAGTCGAGCAGATCAAGCACGACTGCTGCAAGACCTGGCTGGCGTGAGGCCTGCGCGGTGACGCGTGCAATCACATCGTGTGAACGAACCGAAATGACGCGACCCTCGGTTGCGGTCTCGAGTGCCTCGGCGGTGTGTGGGTCATCAACCTCGGCGATGATGCGAGTGCGAGGGTTGGCGTTGACCGACTTCACGGCAAGAACGGTCGAAACGATTGTGGCATCGCCGGCCTCGTTTTCATCCAAGATGATGATCGACTTGGCGCCCGAAATGTTGGCGCGCTTTAGGTCGCCAGGGTTGGTTGGGTCACCCGAACGAGTGATGACCTTTAGCTTGCCAAGACCCTCGGCGCGAGACTCGATTTCGTCTTCCATAAACTCGCGGCTCTGCTCGCTAAAAATCACAACGAGTGGCTTGCGCACGTTCTCGTTGGCAATCGCAAGTTCTTTCAAGATTGGGAACACACGGTTAGACCAACCAAGAATCAGGGTGTGACCCGAGTCAACAACCGGGCTCTTGCCCTTGCGCAAGCGCTCGAAGGTGCGCTGAATAACACCAACGATAAAACCGGTCACGCTACCGGCGATGGTTACTGTGATTGCCCAGTAAAGAATTCCTAGGATGCGATCTGCCCAGGTGGCCTCGCCGCCCTTGCCAAGCAAGGTTGCGAATGAACCCCAGAAGGTCTCAAAGTTTGGGGCCGCCAGTGGGTCGCCCGAATATAGCGCCGGCACTGCATACAGCGCGTATTTAATGATGACCACGAGGATCGACATGATGACGAGAGCACCAAACATGTATGCCACGAACGCACCACTTCGTGCGATCGAGTTATCAAAGTTGTAGCGCAGTCGAGTAATGAAACCTACTCTTTTGGCGGTCGGAGCCTCTGGCTCACCCTTCGCCCCCTGGCCATACGAACGGTTCAAGTTGTTTTCAGACATGCTCGCCATTTTAGCGAGCAAAGCAAAAGGGAGCCGAGTGAAACTTCGGCTCCCTTCGCATTTGCGAACTATTTGTTATTTAGC
>JBEEPX010000100.1:0-6026 GCA_041190885.1 Actinomycetota bacterium | reverse complement strand
CGGTCAACTTCGTCGATGAAGCCACCGTTGTTTAGGGTCGCTACAACCGCGAGGCTCCAAACATAGTTGGTTGGGAAATACATAAACATGGTGGGTTCCTTTGGTTTTGGTCTCGGTTTTAGTTGTTGGTTTGGGCGTTGCGAATGGTGTCTGACATGAATTTCACGCCGGCAGAGCTGGTGAAAGCGCCGTCAATCGGAATCTCGGCCCCGCTCACGTATGAGGCTGAATCTGAAAGCAGGAAGCAAACCACCGCGGCAACCTCGATGGGTTGGCCGGTGCGTTCAAGCGGGGTTAGGGCTAGTTGTGCGCCGGTCATTACGGCAGGCGCCGCCGCCATCATCGGGGTTTCGATGTAGCCGGGGTGCACGATGTTCACGCGAATGCCACGGGGGCCATATTCGGTGGCCGCAACATGGGTTAGGCCGCGAAGCCCCCATTTGCTGGCGGTGTAAGAAACCGTATAGTGCGGGGTTACCGCGGCCGCAGAGCCGGTGTTGACGATTGATGAGCCAGGGCCCATCAACGGTGCAATGGCCTGCATGCCCAGCATTGGCCCGGTGAGGTTGATGCTCATTACCCGGTTCCAGTCTTCGAGCTTCATGTCGCCGAGTCGACCGCGAAATGGAATGCCAGCGTTGTTAACCAAGCCCTGCACGCCGTTACCCAGGCTGGCGGCAAATTCGGCAACCGCTGCCCACTCGGCCTCGCTCGCGACATCGAGTTTTTTATAGTGCAGCGTGCCAGCCAAACCCTCGGCGGCAGCCAACATGTCGGCCGTTGCCTCGCTCTGCAGGTCGGTGGCAATCACGGTTGCGCCTGAGTTCAGAAGCACCAGAGTTTCGGCTAGACCCTGGCCGCCAGATGCGCCGGTGACAACCACGGTTTTGCCGGCCAGGCCAGGCAGTGAGAGCAGCTCAGACATCACGCGATTGATCCTTTGCGGTCGATGATCTCAATAAGGTTGCCCTCTGGGTCGGCAACGAAACTAAAAGTCACACCAGGCTCAGGCGAAGGGCCCACGGGCATTGCCTGTCGACCTCCAAGAGCAATCAATTTGTCATTCACTTCTTGCACGTTGTCTACTCGCACACAAATGTGACCATAGCCACGAGTTAGTAGCGCCTCGGCTTGAGTTGCCGCTTGCAGACCGGGCTGCGAACCTTGCCGTTCGAGCAGTTCGATGGTTATTGAGTCATCGTTGGTCATGAAAAGCCCGCGAAGTTGAAGGGGTGGCACTTCAAAATGCCCAGTTTCACGCAGGTCAAACGCCTTGCCATACCAAGCTGCCTGTGCGGCAAGGTTGGCAACGCTCAGCCCAACGTGATCGAACTTCATGTTTAGTCGTGCGGCCCGTTCAACATCAATGAATCTTTGATGCTTGGTACTTTTTCGACCAGTTCATCGGTGAATTTGCCGTCAACCAAAATAAACGCAACTCGGCACACCTTGTCGCTGCGGTTTGCCCAGGCGTGGTCGGTGCCGCGCTGCACAATCACATCGCCGGCCTTTGCCAAAACCTCGCTGTCGTCAAGCACCAGCCAAATTTCACCCTCGAGCACGATTCCGTAGTCGATGGTTTCGGTGCGGTGCATTGGCGATTGGTTGCCGAGTTCATTAATGAATCCGGGGAAAAACTCGTTGATTCGAATCTTGGTTCCGTTAGGTTCTGGCGGAACTCGAAGCGAACGCTGGGTCGGCTCGCTAGGTTCAGTCGAGCCAACCGGCGCAGGCATCGAGTCGGTGTTCCAGATCTCATAGAAGCCAACGCCGTCCTGCGGCATTACCCGATGAACCGGAACGGTTCCATCTGACAAAACCACCGACACTCCATTGGCGTCATGCCCGGTGACAATACGACGAGGAACAGTGCCCTCTGGCAGCTGATCAGTCATGATTAGACAGGCATGGCAGCAAGCTGCGCGAGAGACTTGCCCATCAACATGCCAGGGTTTGCACCCTCGGTCTCAGGGTGAATCTCCCAGTCGACAAGCTGCATTGATGCATCAACCACAACGGTCAAGCGCGGCATGCGACGGGCCTGGTAAGCAGTCAAGATTTCCTCGATGTCGCCATCCTGGGTAACCATCTCGGCAAGCACCCATGCATCTTCTGAACACTGTGCGCCACCCTGAGCAATAACCGGTGGGCAAGCGTGAACCGCGTCGCCAATTAGAACTACGCGACCCTGGTGCCAAGGCTGGTCGTTCACATACAACCACTCGATTTCTTGAAAGTTCATGTAGTCATCGTCAGAGATGTTCTCGCGAATGAAGTCGAAAGGACCGTGGTAGCCCTCCATCAGACGGCGCATTTCGTCGGCATCGCTCAAGCCATTTTCTGGGCGCTGTGGCTTGGTTAGCACGTAGGCGTAGCAGAGGTCTTTCGAAATTGGGGTGTAGCCTGCCTTGTACTCTGGGCCACCGTGGAACACAGCCGAGACATCCATTTCAGGAGTGCGCTTGGTAACTACGCGCCAAATTCCAAGACCGGTTGGCTTCTTGTCGTGGGTGATGCCGAGCATCTTGCGGGTCTTTGACTTGATGCCGTCGCAGGCAACAACTAGGTCGAAGCTCTCGGTGGTGCCGTTGTTGAAGGTAACGTCAACGTGGTCTGGGTGGTTTTCGAATGACTCCATCGAGGTGCCAAGGCGAACATCAACACCAAGTTCGTGAATCATGTCAACCAACACGGTTTGAATGTCTGAGCGCAACGCTCCCATGGTTGAGTTGAGGTCTTCGCCTCCGGTGTGCGCGACCGGCATGCGGGTTAGGTGCTTTCCGCTGGCGTGGAACATGTCGATTTCATTGAAGCCATGGGCTTTTTCAAGGATGCGGTCGAGTGCACCGATGTTTTTGAATGAGCGAAGTGCATTTCCCTGAAGGGTGATGCCGTGTCCAACGCCATACCAAACCGGAGAAATCTCCGCGAGGGTTACCTTTACGCCTTTTTGGGCCAAGGCTACGGCTGCAACGGTTCCGGTGATTCCGCCACCGACAACAAGAACGTTCTTAACTGACATCTGCTCTGATCTCCAATTCGACTAGCGACATTGCTTAGTAAGCCAAAGTTAGTCGAAAATGCACAAAAGTTAGAACTAAGGCGGGCGAATGAATGCCATTCGCCAAAGGCATACTTGCCCGTCAGTCGATAGGCCTAAACCAGTGCTGAGGTCGAGAAGTCTTAGATCTCGGGCGAGTTTTCGCCACCGAGAATTTTGCGCAACCACACGTGAGCGGGATCGGTGTTGTGCGAAGGATGCCACCACAGGTTTTCGAAAATCTCGATGTGTCCAAATGGCGCCTCTACACCGATAGTGTTGGTGCTCTTTGACATTCGAGCGGCCAGTCTCGATGGCACAATTCCAACCAGATCGGTGCCTTCAATGATCGACGCCATTGGCATGAAAGTTGTGGTCTTAACGTGCGCCTTGCGCTGAAAGCCCAATTCGCCGAGTCTGCGGTCGGCCGGGGTTAGGTGGGCCTGACCAAAGTCGACCATGGCTTGAGGCAGGGCTTTAAAGGCCTCCCAGCTCAACTTGCCATCTTTCAAGGCCGGGTTGTTTTTATCGATCATGCAAACGTAGTGGTCTACGAATAAGTGGATTCTGTCTCCCTCTACACCGATACCCGGCACAATCACCACGAAGTCGTTGTTCACTAGGTCTCGACCGGCGTCGGTTGGCTCGGCGGGTAAAGGCAAAATATCTATGGTGATGTGCGGCGCTTCGTTCATGGCCTGAGACAAACGCGGGCGCAACTCGATGGCAGCGTAGTCAGACATTAAAAGGGTGTAGTGCCGGGTTGAGGTTGCCGGGTCGAAGGCCTCTTGGCTCATCAAGGCATTTTCGATTAGTGGCAAAGTTAGTTGCAACTGAGGAAGTAAAAGTCGGGCAAGTGGCGTTAGCTCGTAGTCGCGACCCACTCGAACCAAAAGCTCGTCGTTAAATTGCAGGCGCAAGCGACTAAGTGCAGAACTCATCGACGATTGACCCATCGAAATGCGCTCGCCTGCTCGGGTCACATTCGCTTCTTCAAGCAGCGCGCGCAAAGCGACCAAGAGGTTAAGGTCTTTGCCTGCGAAAGTCATGGGCTGCTCCGATGGTGTTGAAACGCGCTCGCCGTGAAGGTTCACCGTTTGAGATAGATACTATTCGACTAAATGCTGAGTAAAAAAGTTTCGCCTTCGTCTAATCTGAACTAACCAAAGCCAGCATTGGCACTTTTTTAGGAGATCAACGATGACTCGACGCCTGATTACTCACCTGCGTTACGGCGCATTGGCTATGCCTAACTTTGAAGAAGAACTTGCCTTCATGACTCAACACTGGGGTCTGGCACAGGTGCATCGCGAGGGTGACGTTGCCTGGCTTGGCGCCGAGGGAACCCCAGAGCCATTTGTGGTTCGACTTCGCAAAGGCGAAAAGCGTATCGACCTAGTTGCATTTGGCGCGGCTAACCGTGACGACGTAAATGAGCTTCACTCGCGCCTAGTCGCGAACGGTGTTCAGATCATCCATGGCCCACAAGAACTAACCCAGTTTGGTGGCGGCTATGGCATGCGATTCTTCGATAACGAAGGTCGCACAGTTGAGGTTTCGACCGAGGTCGAGCTCAAGGGAAGCCGCAAGATTCAAGAGCGCGAGGCTATTCCGGTAAAGCTTTCACACTTTGTGGTTAACACCACCGACCTAGCCGGCACCGCCGAATGGTACGTAAAGAACCTCGACTTCGCGCTAAGCGACAGCCTTTACAGCGACCACATGGGCGACATGATGCACTTCTTGCGCTGCAACAGCGCCCACCACTCTTTTGCTATTGCCACTGGCCCACACGCTTCACTGCACCACATCTCGTTTGAGATGCGTGGAGTCGAGGAATGGATGCGAGGAACCGGAAAGATTCTTCGCGCCGGTGCCCGCATGGTTTGGGGCCCAGGTCGCCACAACGCCGGCGACAACACCTTTGCCTACTTCCTTGACCCAGCCGGCAACACCATCGAGTACACCACCGAGCTTGGCACCATCGAAGACGAAGACAACTGGCACCCAAGCAAGTTCAACATCGGTGAGCTTTCGACTCAAGACCAGTGGGGAACCGCTCAGCCAATGAGCGAACTAATCGCCCGCGAATCTTTCAACGACAAAGACCTCGGCCTATTCGTCGCACCTCCGGTTTAATCTCACCGGCCAGCGTCTGCTGGACTGCATGAATAACTCAAAGGAGAGTTGAAGTGGGTCGTCTCGACAACAAGATTGCGTTGATCACCGGTATTGGTGGTGGAATGGGCCGGCAGGCGGCACTTACCTTTTCTCGCGAAGGCGCAAAAATCATTGGTTGCGACCTTTTCGAAGAGGGAGCCAACGAAACCGTTCGATTGGTGCGCGAAGCGGGTGGCGAAATCGTCAACTTTGCGCCGGTTGATTTGTCGAATGCGACTGCCACGGCCAAGTGGGTTGAAGACGCGATTGCGGTTTACGGCAAGGCCGACATTCTTTACAACAACGCCTCGACGCCTAAGTTTGGCGACATTCAAGATCTTTCGATCGAGGATTGGGATTTTGTCATCAACAACGAACTCAATCTTGTGTTCTATGCGGTGAAGGCCATTTGGCCACACTTTATGAAGCACGGCGGTGTGGTTCTGAACATCGGTTCGATTGCGGGCACCAGAGGCGTTGAATTTATGAGTCAAAACGCACACGGCACGGCAAAGGGTGGCGTGATTTCGTTGACCCAGCAGCTGGCAGCCGAAGGCGCAAAGTATGGCATTCGAGCAGTCTGTGTAAGCCCGGGCTTTATCGTTACCCCATCAACTGCCTGGTTGGTCGAATCTGGCCCCGAGCCATTCAAAAAGAACATCGCTCGCATTCCACTGGGTCGAGTTGGTCAGCCAGACGACATAGTGAACGCGGCACTATTTTTGGCTTCGGATGAAGCTTCTTGGATCACAGGTATCAACCTGGTTGTAGACGGTGGAGGAACGGTTCTCGGATGAGCGTGTTCGACGGTTCATTTTGGCTCAAA
>JBEEPX010000099.1:0-68182 GCA_041190885.1 Actinomycetota bacterium | reverse complement strand
AGAGCAGCAATGGCGATGGTTGCGTAGACCAAGGTCTTGTAACCAAAGACTGGCTTGCGGCTGAAGACCGGGAAGATCTCAGAGACGATACCGAAGAACGGTAGAGCCAAGATGTAAACCTCTGGGTGACCAAAGAACCAGAACAGGTGCTGCCAAAGCATTGGGCCACCGTTGGCTGGGTCGAAGATGTGTGCACCGAAACGACGGTCGGCACCGAGCGCGAACAAAGCTGCTGCTAGCGGTGGGAAACACATGATTACCAGAATCGAGGTAACCAGGGTGTTCCAGGTGAAGATTGGCAAACGGAACATGGTCATACCTGGCGCACGCATGGTCAGGATGGTGGTGATGAAGTTGACACCACCCATGATGGTTCCGAAACCACCGAGGGCTAGACCGAAGACCCAGAGGTCACCGCCAAGGCCAGGTGAGAAGGTGGTGTTCGATAGCGGTGCATAGGCGAACCAACCGAAGCTAGCTGCACCCTGTGGGGTGAAGAAGCCGGCAACTGCCACGAATGAACCGAAGAAATAGAACCAGTATGCGATTGCGTTCAGGCGTGGGAACGCAACATCCGGCGCACCGATCTGAACCGGCATCAGAATGTTTGCGAAGGCCGCGAACAACGGAGTTGCAAACATAAGCAACATGATTGTGCCGTGCATGGTGAAGAGCTGGTTGTACTGCTCTTTGGTCTGCACGATGTCAAGACCAGGCGCGGCCAACTGGGCGCGGATGACCAGAGCCATCACACCGCCGATCAGGAAGTACGCGAACGAGGTGATGAGGTAAAGGTAACCGATCTTCTTGTGATCGGTGGTGGTGATCCAATCAACCAGAATTTGACCCTTGGTTTTCTTGGTCGAGCCTGGCTTGGTTGCGGTTGCGGTAGCCATAGTCCTTATCCTCTGATCTCTGGGTTGTCACCCGGAAGGTTCTGGTTGCGGTCGTACTTGGTGTCAAGCTGACCCACGTGGCCCGAAGCGGCAAGCTTTGCCATCTGGGCGTCGTATTCGGCCTGCGAAACAACCTTCACGTTGAAAAGCATCATCGAGTGGAACTCACCACAAAGCTCTGCACACTTGCCCTTATAGGTACCTTCAACCTGAGGGGTGAAGTACATGTGGTTGGTGCGGCCCGGGAACATGTCCTTCTTGTACAAGAAGTCGATTACCCAGAATGAGTGGATGACATCGCGTGCGGTTAGGTCAACCTGCACGGTCTTGTTTACCGGAAGGTAAAGGGTTGGAAGCTTTGCCTCTGAACCAAGCTCACCGTTGAAGTCTGACTGAACTCCGCTGTCGTAGACGTTTGCGTCGACGTAGTTGAAGTCCCAGCTCCACTGCTTTGCAATCACCTGAATGGTTACATCTGGGTCTGCGGTTGGCTCTTCGATTGCGGCCATGTCACGCGCGGTGAAGGCAAAGAAGCCAACCACGAGGATTAGTGGAACGATCGTGAACAGGGTCTCGATTGGGTTGTTGTAGCGCAGCTGCTGCGGGAGACCGGTCTCGCCCTTGCGACGACGGTAAGCGATGATCGCCCAGAACATCAGACCCCAGGCAATTACACCCACGATCCAAAGAACGATCCATGAGGTAGTCCAAAGACCAACGATGCGGTCGGTGTGGTTAGTCACCCCAGGAACACCTGGCAAGAAACCTCGCTCGAACTCCTGCTGAGAACAACCACTGAGTAGCAGCATCAGAGAAGCTGCCGCAGGCACTGAGGCCCACTTAAATCCACGCTTAGATAGCACAATCGACCCTTCAAATATCGAATCGTTACAGGTTCAGTCTAAGCCCTCGAAGCTGTTCCAGAGGGCAAAAAACGCCATCAAATCGGGCTAAAAACAGGAAAATCCCCAGCCGGCAAAGCCAGACTGGGGATTTTATTAGAAAAATTTTTTAGTTGAAAGAGTCTCCGCAAGCACATGAGCCGGCCGCGTTTGGGTTGTCGATGGTGAAACCCTGCTTCTGGATGGTGTCTTCAAAGTCGATTGACGCTCCATCTAGGTACGGAACGCTCATTTTGTCGACGATAACCTCAACACCGTTGAACTCGGTGACAACATCTCCGTCAGCCATCTGCTCGTCGAAGTAAAGCTGGTAGATAAGGCCAGAGCAACCGCCCGGCTGAACGGCAACGCGAAGGCGAAGGTCGTCGCGACCTTCCGCTTCAATCAAGGTTCGAACCTTGGTCTGCGCTACCTCGGTAAGTTGAATTCCTGATTCGAGAGTCTGTGACATGACTGCCGCCCTTCTTTTTGCTGAAACCTGCTACAAGTCTAACTTTCAAACTCAATTAAAGAAATGAACCTAGCGAAGGTTTAGTTCATTCCCGCCGAGCAGCAGAAGCGCCTCGGCGAGCATCGCATTTTTGAGTCCATCCAGGTGAACCGACTCGTTTGGGCTGTGTGCCCTGGAGTCTGGATCCTCTACCCCGGTCACAAGAATTTGCGCCGCCGGGAAAACCTCGGTCAAATCGGCAATGAACGGAATCGAGCCGCCGATGCCAACGTCGACGGATTTGTATCCGTAGGCCACTGAGAGAGCCTGCTCGGCCAATTTCTTTGCCCAACCCGAGGCGTCGGATTCGAATGGCTTGCCAAGTTCGATGTCGCCGTATTTGAGTTCTGCACCAAACGGCACGTTTGCCTCGAGGTGTTTTCTGAGCAGGGCAAGTGCGTCTTCTGGCTGTTGCCCAGGCGCGATCCTCATGCTGATTTTGGCCTTGACGGTTGGCAGCATCGTGTTTGAAGAGAGAGCAACGGTCTGTCCGTCAATTCCAATCACGGTTATTGATGGCTTGTTCCAGATGCGATCAAGGATGGTTCCAGAGCCGATCTGGGAAACGCTCGCTGGCAAACCCGAATCGCGACGTAAATCGGCATCGGTGTATTCAAGGTTGGCAGCCTTGCCCTCGTGCAATCCAGCAACGGCAACGTTGCCCTCGGAATCGTGAAGGCTTGCGAGAAGACGAATCATGGCAAGCATCGCGTCGGGAACCGCTCCCCCGTACATGCCAGAGTGCAGGGCATGGTCGAGTGTGGTTACTTCGATCACCTGAGAAACCAAACCACGCAGGGTGGTGGTAAGCGCAGGCACGGTCTCCGACCAGTTGCTCGAGTCGGCCACGATAATCACATCTGCCTCGAGGTCAGCACGGTTCTCATTCAAGAAATTTCTGAAGGACGGTGACCCAGCTTCTTCTTCGCCCTCGATGAACAGCGTGATGCCAAGATCGAAGTCGTTACCGGCTATTTGCTTGATTGCCTGAACGGCGGTCAGGTGCGCAACGATACCCGCCTTGTCATCCGCGGCCCCGCGGCCATACATGCGGCCGTTTTTGACAACCGGCTCGAAAGGATTGGTTTGCCACGCATCGGCATCGCCAGGCGGCTGCACATCGTGGTGGGCATAGAGCAGAATTTGAGGCTTGCCATTTTTGGCGGCACGTCTGGCAATAATCGCCGGCGCACCACACTTGGTCTCGGCCGGCGCAGTTCGGATGTCGACGAAATCAAAGACACCGGTCTCTGCGAAGAGCTTCTGCACTGCCTTGGCACTGGCAGCAAGATCGGCTTCATCAAAGGCCTCCCAGGCAATGCCCGGAATCCTGACCAGCTCTTTCAAAGTTTCGATGTTTTGCTCGAATAATCCAGAAACTGAATCACGGGCGATTTCGGTTAGAGCGGAATTTAGCGACGCTGCTTCTTTGTCCATGAAGGTAATCTTAAAGTCTGAAACCCCACCCTGAGGAACAAAATGAGCGAAAACAGCAACCCTGGCACCGGCAAAGGTCGCCCTACCCCAACTCGCAAGCAGCAAGAGGCTGCCAGAGTAAAGCCTTTGGTGGGCAACAAGAGCCCCGAAGCCAAGAAGGCCGAGCGAGCTAAGTTGACCGAGGAACGTAAACGTCAGCGCGAGGGCATGATGGCGGGCGACGATCGATTCTTGACAATCCGCGACCGTGGCCCTCAGCGTCGCATGGCTCGAGACATTGTGGATTCACAGTTCACCGTCGGAGAGCTGGTCTTGCCAGCACTGTTCGTCGTGATTCTAATTTCGGCAATCGACAGCTACGAGGTTCAGTTAGTGACTTTGCTGGTCATGTGGACCCTGTTCATCGCGATCGGCGTGAACGCATTCTTCATTGGCAAGGGCGTACAAAAGAAGCTCGCCGCGAAGTACGGCGAAGACAAGATCGAAAAGGGTGTTCGCTGGTATGCCGCGATGCGCTCGATTCAGATGCGCCCGATGCGTCTTCCAAAGCCACAGGTCAAGCGCGGTCACAAATTCTGATTTAGTGTTTTCAAAAAAGGTGGTTCCCTACTGGGAGCCACCTTTTTTTAGTTGACGGCACTAGCCCCGGGACCAGAAATCTACTTGGACAGTTCGCGGTTGATGCGACGAGCCCAGAGCGGGCCCTCGTAGATGAATCCGCTGTAGCCCTGAACCAGCGTTGCACCAAGATCAATGCGCTCCTGGGCCTCGGCAGCCGTTTCGATGCCACCGACCGAAATTACGGCAGCCTTGCCGGCAAGTCTGCCGACTAGAAGCTTCAAAACCGCGATCGAACGAGCCTTTAGTGGTGCACCAGAGAGGCCTCCTGCACCTATCGCCTCAACCAGCGACTCATCCGTGGTTAGGCCCGCACGCGAGATGGTGGTGTTGGTTGCAATAACCCCGGCTAGGCCCATCTCTAGAGCCAAATCGGCAACCGCCAAAACATCTTCATCGACCAGATCTGGCGCGATCTTGACTAGAACCGGCTTGCCGCCGGCTTCGTCTTGAACCGCCTTGAGAATTGGGCGCAGAGCCTCGACCGATTGAAGTGAGCGAAGCCCAGGAGTGTTTGGTGACGAGACGTTTACCGCGATGTAGTCGGCCAACGGCGCAAGCAACCTAGCGCTCTGACGATAGTCTTCGACGGCATTTTCAACTTCGACGACTCGGCTCTTGCCGATGTTCACGCCGATGATTGGCAGTTTGCCGGCTGCGTTTTTTCTGAGCTTTTCCAATCGCTTGGCGACCACTTCGGCCCCCTGGTTATTGAAACCCATGCGGTTGATCAGGGCACGGTCTTGAATCAAGCGAAACAGGCGAGGCTTCTCGTTGCCGGTCTGGGCGATTGCGGTGACGGTTCCAATTTCAACGTGAGAGAACCCAAGGTCGCCCAGAGCTTTGATGGCAACGGCATTTTTGTCGAATCCAGCCGCCACACCAAAGGGTGCATCGAAATGCAAGCCAAAGGCTTGCACCGCTCCCCTGCCAGTCGACCGAAGACGACCGAGTTTGGTTAAGCCGATTGCTCCCGCGAATCGAATGCCAAACATGCCGATGTGGTGGGCAAACTCGGGGTCGAGCTTGGCAAAGAATAATTTAAAAATTAGGCGATAGAGCACCCCTCAAGGTTACCGCAGGCATCCCGGCGGTCTGTCTCACCCACAAGAGCCCCAGGACTTTAGTGCGGTTAAAGAAATCGGCCCCTCCCGGCTGAATTCGCGGGAGGGGCCGATTACCTAGATCAGGGTTTAGCTGCAACCAGAGGTTGAACCACAGCCTTCACAGACGTGGCATGAGCCCGATGGGCGCATCTTGATGCCACAGCTGAAGCAAAGCGGTGCGTCTGACTCGGTGCCCTGCAGCATCTCGAACAACTCGGCTGAAGAGTGAACCTCTTTGCGAGTGATTTCGACTGGCTGTGGCGCTGAGACTACCTCTGCGACAGCCTCGGCAACCGCTTCGATTGCCTGGTCAACCGCAACTGCTGCCTCTGGCACAATCGCAACCGGGCCGGTGTAGGCCGCATTGGCGTCAAGTGCTGCCGAACGCTCTGCTGCGGTGTGAATGCCAAGGTAGCTGCGAGTTTCGAATGGCAAGTAGTCAAGAGCCAAACGACGGAAGATGTAGTCCATTAGCGACTTGGCCATGCGAACATCTGCGTCATCGGTCAGACCGGCTGGTTCGAACGAAACGTTGGTGAACTTCTGAACGAAGGTCTCCAATGGAACGCCGTACTGTAGACCAATTGAAACTGCGATTGAGAAGGCATCCATTACACCGGCAAGGGTTGAACCCTGCTTACCGAGCTTCAAGAAGACCTCACCCAAGCCGCCATCTGGGTATGAGCCAGCGGTCATGTAACCCTCTGCGCCACCAACGGTGAACGAGGTGGTCGATGAAGGACGTGACTTAGGTAGACGCTTGCGAACCGGGTGCGATAGACCAGGAACGGTTGCGTTCGAAGCTGGAAGCTCTTCGACCTTGTCGGCGGTCTTTGCCTTTGCGTCTGAAAGCGGCTGGCCAACCTTGCAATTGTCGCGGTAGATCGCAAGAGCCTTTAGACCCATCTTCCAACCCTGGAAGTAGACGTCTGCGATTTCTTCACGAGTCGCGGTCTCTGGCATGTTGACGGTCTTTGAGATCGCACCAGAAAGGAACGGCTGAACCGCAGCCATCATGCGAACGTGACCCATTGGCTCGATCGCACGAATACCAACAGCGGTGTCGAAGATCGCATAGTGCTCAAGCTTTAGGCCAGGAGCGTCTACTACGTGACCGTTGGCACTGATGTGGTCAACAATCGCCTCGATGGTCTCCTGAGAGTAACCAAGGCGGTGAAGAGCGAACGGAATGGTCTGGTTGACGATCTGCATCGAGCCACCGGTTGAGAGCTTCTTGTACTTCACAAGTGAGAAGTCAGGCTCGATACCAGTGGTGTCACAGTCCATCATGAAGCCGATGGTTCCGGTCGGTGCAAGCAGTGATGCCTGCGCGTTGCGCCAGCCGTTAGCCTCACCAATCATGGTGTTTAGCGCCCACTGCTCGTTAGCAGCTTCGATTACGGCTACGTCAATTTCGCTTGCTGAACGAATCTGGTGGCTCGCCGCTTCGTGCTTGCCCATGATTCGCTCGTGACCAGCCTTGTTCTTAGCAAAACCAGCGTATGGGCCAACAACGCCCGCTAGCTCTGCTGAACGGCGGTAGGCGGTACCGGTCATCAACGAGGTGATGGCAGCAGCAAGTGAGAAACCTTCCTGGCTGTCGTAAGGAACGCCGATTGCCATTAGCAATGCGCCAAGGTTGGCGTAACCGATTCCCAGCTGGCGGAACGCGGTGGTGGTCTCGCCGATCTTCTCGGTTGGGAAGTCTGCGAAGCAGATCGAGATGTCCATCGCGGTGAAGATTAGCTCGTTGGCCTTGATGAACTTGTCGGTGTCGAACGAACCATCTGGGTTCAAGAACTTTAGAAGGTTCAAGCTGGCTAGGTTACAGCTCGAGTTATCTAGGTGCATGTACTCAGAACATGGGTTCGAAGCGGTGATGCGACCTGACTCAGGAGTCGTGTGCCAGTCGTTGATGATGTCGTCATACTGGATGCCTGGGTCGGCACATTCCCAAGCTGCGTCGGCAACCTTGGCCCATAGTTCGCGAGCGTCAACGGTTTCGATGACCTCACCGGTGGTGCGAGCACGAAGACCGAACTCGGTACCGTTCTCGACTGCAAGCATGAACTCTTCGTTTACGCGAACCGAGTTGTTTGCGTTCTGGTACTGAACAGAGTTGATGTCCTTGCCACCAAGCTCCATGTTGTAACCAGCGTCGCGAAGAACACGGATCTTGCCCTCTTCGCGGGCCTTGGTCTCGATGAACTCTTCGATGTCTGGGTGGTCGATGTCAAGCACAACCATCTTTGCCGCGCGGCGGGTTGCGCCTCCAGACTTGATGGTTCCTGCAGATGCGTCGGCACCGCGCATGAATGACACTGGGCCCGAAGCCGAACCGCCAGAGCCCTTTAGAAGCTCCTTGGATGAACGAATGCGAGAAAGGTTTAGACCTGCGCCTGAACCACCCTTGAAGATCATGCCCTCTTCGCGGTACCAGTTAAGGATTGAGTCCATCGAGTCATCGACAGAAAGGATGAAACAGGCTGAAACCTGCTGTGGGCTCTTAGTGCCTACGTTGAACCAAACCGGTGAGTTGAAGCTGAAGACCTGGTTTAGCAACATGTAGGTGAGCTCGTGCTCGAAGATGACTGCGTCGTCTTCTGAAGCGAAGTAACCGTGGTCACGACCGGCCTGGGTGTAGGTGAGCACGACGCGGTTGATTAGCTGGCGAAGGCTGTACTCGCGCTCTGGGGTGCCCATTGCACCGCGGAAGTACTTGGTAGTAACGATGGTGCTGGCGTTGATGCTCCAGAAGTCTGGGAACTCTGCGCCGCGCTGCTCAAAGATGGTCTCGCCAGTCTGCCAGTTGGTCTGAACAACGTCGCGATACTCCCAGTTGACCTGGTCGTACGGGTGCACACCCTCGGTGGTGTAGATGCGGTTGATGGTGAGACCCTTACCGGTTCCGGTGGAACCAGTGAAAGCTGTGGTGTCGGTCACTGCTTTGCCTTTCGTTGATGTTGTTCTGAAATTGTTGAAATCTTTGGTAGCGCCTAGGCGTTGCCGAAGCTATTGATTTACTGCCCCCGATGAGGCAACCGAAGAATCTCGGTTTACCTTCAAGACGCTTATTGCCGCTTCGAAATCTTCGAGTGTTTCCCATCCTTGGTAAACACTCGCGAAGCGCATAAATGCAACTTCGTCAAGCTTTCGCAACGGCTCCAGAATCGCTAGACCAATGTCATTGGCTTCGATCTGGGCGGCACCGGTGGCTCGAACCGATTCTTCGACGGTTTGGGCCAACAGCGCCAAGTCTGATTCCGAGACCGGACGTCCCTGGCACGCCTTGCGCACGCCGTTGACGATCTTGTCTCGACTGAACTGTTGAGTCACACCACTGCGCTTGACCACGGTGAGACTCGCTGTTTCGGTGGTGCTGAAACGCATGTTGCACTCTGGGCATTGGCGACGGCGGCGGATCGACGAACCATCATCCGAGGTTCGTGAATCGGTCACTCTTGAATCTGGGTAACGACAAAACGGGCAATGCACGTAGTTCCCTCCCCTTTTCCACAAGTTCTTGCTAGTTATCCACAGAAAAACCCTGTTTTTGCACTAGATGTGGATAGTTTTCTATGTGCAACCCCTATATCTTGTGGTTTGGGTCGAAACGATGCAAATTTCACCCGCGGTCGGCGTGTCGGTCAAAATTGCTTGAATTTACGGGTTTTTTTGGCAACGACATGGCCAAAAAGACACAAATGTGCCCAAAAGTTAATAAATGAATTAATTATTCGAAGCGCGCCGAAACGGCCTCGCCGTGAGCTGGTAGACCTTCGGCATTGGCAAAGTTCTGCACCAGTTTCGCAATTGGCTCGAGGCCTTCGCGCGAGTAATCAATGATTTGCTGTGGACGCAAGAAGCTGTGCACTCCCAGACCGGAACCAAACTTAGCCTGTTGACCGGTGGGCAGGACGTGGGAAGAACCAGCCATGTAGTCGCCGAGACTGACCGGCGAATAGTTGCCCATGAAGATTGCTCCGGCATTGGTGATCTTTTGCAGCACCGACTCGTTATCTACGGTGTGAATCTCGAGGTGCTCGGTGGCATAGTCGTTGGAAACCCTAATTGCCGCTTCAACATCGTCAACTAACACAATCGCCGACTGCTGACCGGCCAGCGCAGTCAAAACTCGGTCGCTGTGTGCCGTGGCCTCGACTATTGCTGGAAGCACTTTCAAAACCTCTGCGACCAACTCAGGCGAGTCCGTCACCAAGACCGATGCTGCGGCTTCGTCGTGCTCGGCTTGACTAACCAGGTCATAGGCGATCAGCTTTGGATCGGCGCTCGCGTCAGCCAAAATCAAGATTTCGGTCGTACCCGCCTCAGAGTCGATACCGATCGTGCCGCGCAGAGCGCGTTTGGCAGCCGCAACGAAGATGTTTCCCGGCCCGGTGACCAGGTTGACCGGTTCGAGTCCGACAGACGGAAGACCAAACGCAAATGCAGCGACTGCTGCTGGCCCACCCATGCAGTAGACGCTCTCGACGCCCAGCAGGGCTGCCGTGGCGAGCACTGTCGGGTGCGGTCGACCTCCGAACTCCTTTTGAGCCGGCGAAGCCACAGCGAGGCGAGGAACGCCAGCCACCTGAGCCGGAACAACGTTCATGATGACGCTCGACGGGTAGACCGCTTTGCCTCCTGGTACATACAGACCCACCGAATCGACCGGCTGCCAGCGCTGGCGCACCTTGGCTCCGGCAGCTAATTCAACGCTGGTGTTTTCTGGAAGATTGGCCTCGGAGACTTTGCGCACTCGAAGAATGGCCTGCTCGATTGCGGTGCGAAGGCCTGAATCGAGAGCGCTTAGCGCCTCGCTGAGTTCGCTCTGTGAAACAAGGATTGGCCTGGGGTCAACCCCGTCGCGTTCCTTGGTTACTTCGACTACGGCAGCCTCTCCCCTAGCTCGAACATCGTCGAGGAGCGGGGAAATCATTTCGATGGCTTTAGAAATGTCGATCGCCGCGCGAGGTATCGCCAAATTTAACTCGTGACTGGTCAGAGACTTACCGCGCAAATCTACGGTACGAAGCTCGAAAGCCTGCGCTTGCGTCATTAAACCCTCCAGTCAAATCCCCTCAATTGTAAAGCTCGGATGGTGGCACGCGGTTCGGTATCCTTGGATAGACGTACATAAAGGACCATGAATGCACAACTTAGAACCACAAACAGATCCGATCGAAGCGCTTCGAGCAACTTTTCGACGCCATGCTTCGGGCGTTTCGGTGATCACCACCGTTTCTGCTGATGGTTCTCCAGTGGGCTTCACCGCGACCTCGATGACCTCGCTCGGCGCAAACCCGCCGCTGGCCAGCTTTAACGTGGCACGTGGCTCGAGCACTTGGCCGAGCATCGAAAATGCCGAGTACGTCGCCATTCACACCCTGGGCGCCCGCAACCTTGAGTTGGCTGCACGCATGGCGGCCGACCACACCCAAAGATTCGTTCCTCAGGATTGGGCAATCGGCCCAATGGGAGTGCCAGTTTTTCCAGCCGCAACCGCAATTCTGATTGCCAAGGTTCGTCAGATTGTCAATATCGAGGCGAACGCCGTCGTGATCGTAGACATCCTTGAAGGGCTTCTCGGCGAGCAAGATGATGCCTTGCTTTACTGCCAGCGCCAGTACTTTAGCCCTGGCAGCGCACTAAATAGCGCCGGTTAACCCAGGCAGCTAGCGCCAAGCAAGACCTTCAGCTCACCGTAAAGGTCACTAGAGGTTGCGACCATGGGCTGCAACTTGAACATTCGCTCACCTTCACCACTTACCAGGCGAACCTGAACCTCTTGTTTGCCCGCGTGAACTCTGAGGATGCGGTCTAACTCTTCGAGAGTCTCTCGGTTGGCGTCGGTTTCATTCAATCGAATAATTAGCGGGCCAGTTTGCTCAGCCGCCCCGGCTTCGATGGTCTCGATTGAATAGCAGTGGATACTGTTTCCGTCATCGCGCTGACTGATTCGCCCGCGCACTACAACAACCTGGTCGGTTTCGAGATTGCGACCAAACTCCTGGTAGGTCTTCCCCATCAACATCACGTTGATTTCGCCTTCGAAATCCTCGAGAACGACCGCTCCGTATGGGTTGCCGGAGGCTCTGGCCACCTTGTGCTGAACCGAGGTAACCAAACCGGCCACAGTCACTGTCTCTCCGTCGGCGATATTCTCGGCAGAGGCGATCTCGGTGATGGTTCGCTCTGAATACCTCGCCAACTGCGCCTCGCGACCGGCCAGAGGGTGATCGCTCACGTATAGCCCGAGCATGTCTCGCTCGTGAGCAAGCTTTTCTTTCTTGGGCCACTCGGGGCGATCTGGCACCGAGCCGCCAATGCTGTCTTCAATACCGACATCATCAAAAAGTGAACCGAATAGGTCTACCTGGCCCACGGCCTCATTGCGTTTGAGCGAAGCCTGAGCGTCGACGGCCTCCTCATGGATTTCGATGAGCGATCGCCTGGTATTTCCGAGGCTGTCAAAGGCACCGGCCTTGATCAAGGATTCGATCACGCGCTTCGAGCAAACGATCGCCGGAACCTTGCGCAGGAAGTCGTGGAACGAAGTGAATCGACCCTTCTCAGCCCTGGCCTTGGCGATGCCCTCGACGACGTTCAGGCCGACGTTTCGAACCGCTCCCAGACCAAATCGGATGTCTTTACCAACCGCGCTAAATGCCGCGATCGATTCGTTGACGTCTGGGGCAAGCACGTTGATGCCCATACGTCGACATTCCGAAAGGTAAAGACCGAGCTTGTCTTTAGAGTCGCCGACCGAGGTGAGCAGTGCGGCCATGTATTCGGAAGGATAGTTCGCCTTCAGGTAGGCGGTCCAATAGGAAAGCACACCGTAGGCTGCGCTGTGCGCACGGTTGAAGGCGTAGTCGGCAAAAGGAAGCAGGGTGTCCCAGAGAGCTTTGATTGCGGCCTCGGAGTAGCCGTTTGCCTTCATGCCGTCGGAAAAGCCCTCGTACTGCTTGTCTAGCTCTTCTTTGTTTTTCTTACCCATTGCTCGGCGCAATAGGTCGGCTTTACCAAGCGTGAAGCCGGCTGCCTTTTGAGCTGCGGCCATTACCTGCTCTTGGTAAACAATTAGCCCATAGGTTGGGTCAAGCACCTCAGACAGCGACTCAGATAGTTCTTCGTGAACCGAATCGACCTCTTGCAACCCGTTTTTGCGCAGAGCATAGTTGGTGTGCGAGTTCATACCCATCGGGCCAGGGCGGTAGAGCGCGATAACAGCCGAGATGTGCTCGAACAGGGTTGGCTTTAGGAGTCGCAGCAGCGATCGCATCGCATTGCCATCGAGTTGGAACACACCCAGCGTGTCACCACGAGAAAGCAGTTCAAAGGTAGCTTCGTCTGAATCAAGATCAAGATCTTCAAGAACGACGGTCTCGCCGCGGTTCGACTTGATGTTGGCCAGGGTGTCATCGAGAACCGTGAGGTTTCGAAGACCCAAGAAGTCCATTTTTAGCAGGCCGAGTTTTTCACACGGTGGCTGATCAAACTGAGTGATGATTGCGCCATCATCTTCGCGTTTCATGATCGGAATCACGTCGATGAGTGGCTCGGCTGACATGATCACGCCGGCAGCGTGAACACCCCACTGACGCTTTAGGGATTCAAGGCCCTGAGCCAGCTCGAAAACCTTGGATGAATCTTCATCGCCCTCGATTAGGTCACGGAAGTCTTGAGCCTCTTTGTAGCGCTCGGACTTTTTGTCGATTAGGTCGTTGAGCGCAATGTCTCGACCAAGCACCATTGGCGGCATGGCCTTGGTGAGCTTTTCACCGACGGAGTAAGGCATTGCCAAAACGCGGCCCGCATCCTTGAGAGCCTGCTTTGCCTTGATGGTGCCGAAGGTAACGATCTGAGCCACTCGGTCATCGCCGTACTTGTCAGACACGTAGCGAATGACTTCGCCGCGCCTGCGGTCATCGAAGTCAACATCGATATCAGGCATCGAAACACGTTCGGGGTTCAAAAAACGCTCAAAGATGAGGCCGTGCTTTACCGGGTCTAGCTCGGTGATGCCAAGCGCGTAGGCGACGATCGAGCCCGCAGCCGAACCACGACCTGGACCAACACGGATTCCCTGAGCCCTTGCCCAGGCAATGAAGTCTGCGACCACCAAGAAGTAGCCCGGGAAACCCATTTGCTTGATGACTTCAACCTCGTAAGAGACCTGCTTGGCTTGTGCCTCGGGAATCTCACCCTTGTAGCGGCGGTCCATGCCGGCGGCCACTTCTTGCTCAAACCAGCTTGCTTCTGTGTGCCCCTCCGGAACCGGGAAACGTGGCATCAACTCACGTTCGACGAACTCCACCTCGCAGCGCTCGGCAATCAGCAACGTGTTGTCACAAGCCTCGGGATGATCGGCAAAAAGTGCTCGCATTTGCGCCGGGGTCTTTAGATAAAACTCCTGGGAATCAAATTTGAATCGGGTCGGGTCGATCAGTGTCGAACCCGACTGAACGCAAAGCAGCGCCTCGTGTGCCGCAGCGTCGCCGGCGTGGGTGTAGTGCAAGTCGTTGGTCGCCAAAAGCGGCATGTCTAGCTCTTTGGCCAACTTCAGCAAATCCGCCATCGTGCGACGCTCGATCTCGAGGCCGTGGTCCATGATTTCGGCGAAGAAATTCTCTTTGCCGAAAATGTCTTGAAACTCTGCGGCTGCCTTTTTTGCCTCGTCATACTGACCCAGGCGAAGACGAGTCTGAATCTCACCCGAGACACATCCGGTGGTGGCAATGATGCCCTTGCCATAGGTGTTTAGAAGCTCACGGTCCATTCGCGGCTTGAAGTAATAGCCGTCTAGCCAAGCCTTTGATGACATTCGGAATAGGTTGTACATGCCCGCGGTGTTCTCGGCGAACATCGTCATGTGAGTGTAGGCACCACCACCAGAGACATCGCCATCGATGTCAGGGCTAGTTGCCCACTTGACTCGAGTTCGGTCTTGTCTTGCGGTGCCCGGTGAAAGGTATGCCTCGATGCCGATGATTGGTTTTACGCCGGCGGACTTCGCAGTTTTGAAGAAGTCAAAGGCACCGTGATTGTTGCCGTGGTCGCTGATGCCGATTGCGGGCATGCCCTGCGCGGCGACCTCTTCAATCAGAGGCTTGATACGGGCGGCGCCATCGAGCATCGAATACTCGGTATGAACGTGCAGGTGTACGAAGGAGTCTTTAGACATGGTCTATTGCTCCTTTCGTGGGGGTGGGTGTTAAGCCTAACTGCGCAGAACGCTTAGAGCATGCTGCAACTCGGCGGGATATGAGCTCTCAAACGAGACCGTCTCCCCCGAGGTTGGATGCTCAAAACTGAGCCTGACCGCGTGAAGCCACTGTCGATCTAGCCCCAACTTGGCAGCCAGCTTTGGGTCGGCCCCATACATGGTGTCACCAACCAGCGGATGACGAAAAGCGGAAAAGTGAACGCGAATTTGGTGGGTTCTGCCGGTCTCGAGGTTGACCTCTACCAGCGAGGCGGCTGGAAAAGCCTCGAGAGTTTCGTAGTGGGTCACCGAGTGCTTTCCCTCATTCATCACCGCGAATTTGAATTCCGCCTTCGGGTGTCGACCGATCGGAGCGTCAAAGGTACCGGCCAGAGGATCAGGATGCCCCTGAATGACAGCGTGGTAAATCTTGTGGACAGCACGATCTCGAAACGCCTGCTTCAAGCGAGAGTAGGCCACTTCAGATTTGGCCAGAGTCATCAAACCGCTGGTTCCAACGTCGAGTCGCTGAACGATTCCCTGACGCTCTTGAGCCCCAGAGGTGCTGATTTGAATTCCGAGCGCGAGCAGTGCACCGGGTACCGTTGGGCCATCCCAGCCGACCGACGGATGCGAGGCAACGCCGGCCGGCTTGTCGATTACCACTATGTCGGCATCCTGGTAAATGATTTTGAAGCCTTCAACCTCGACCGGGATGATCTCGAGGTGGTTCTTGGGCTTTGGCAGAGAAACCTCTAAAAAGGCACCCGCGGCCAGACGGTCAGATTTGCCAACCACCTTGCCGTTCATCTGCACTAGGCCGTCGACGACCATATCGGCAACCGCGTTGCGCGAGAGACCCATCAGTTTAGCGACGCCGGCATCGACCCGCTCGCCGACTAGGCTCTCGGGAACCGGAAGTAGCTTGGTTTCGTTCATGCGCTCTTGCGACCGATGGTTTCGCCACGCAAGACCCGAATCACGGTCACGATTGAGATGATCACAATCGCCGAATCTGCGATGTTGAACACTGGGAAGCCAAACGGTAGCTGCAGGAAATCAACAACTTTTCCGACCCCAAAGCCCGGATAACGGGTAAGTCGGTCGACCAGGTTGCCAACCACACCGCCAAGCAGGATGCCGGCCATAATCGCCCAAGAGGTGGTTTCGATTTTTCTCGAAAGCCAAAGAATAACGAGTGTCGCGATGCTAGAGATGATGCTGAAAATCCAAGTGGCCCCGCCGCCCAGAGAAAAAGCGGCCGAGTCGTTGTAGAGAAGTGTGAAATTCAACAGACCTGGAATCACCGCCACCGGAGTTGCAAATGCCAGATTTTGGATGGCTAGGTTCTTCGAAAATTGATCGATGGCAAGCACCGACCAGGCTAGAGCAAGAAACCAGATCTGACGCTTAATAGAATCTCGGCGACTCAATTTTTAGTCGTCGTAGCCGTAGCCGGTGTTTGGATCTGTCGCCCCAAAACCATTTGGATTGAACGGCGCCGCTCCGAATGATGGGTTAGCCCCGAAACCTGGGTTTGGTTGAGTGGTTGGCTGCTGGGCAAATGGCTGAGCCGATCCGTAGCCGAGCTCGGGTGCCGAAGGAGCAGTCGGAGCCGTTGATTCGGCGTCTTCTAGGTCGTCTAGTTGACCCTGAATGTAGCTGCGCAACTTGATTCTGTATTCGCGCTCGAAGCTCTTCAACTCTTGAATACTGTGCTCAATAAGGGCCTTGTCTTGCTCTAGGCGGCTCATGTCGGCACGCTGCTGAGCCTCGGCTTCGCGAACCACACGGGCGGCGGTCGCGTGACCTTCGGCAATAAGTGCGTCGCGCTTGGCAAGACCTTCGCGAACGTGCTCCTCGTGGAGCTTGCGAGCAAGCTGCAGCAAGTTGTTGGTGTTGTTGGTGTCGAGAGTCGATGGGTCCTGGGTTGCTTCAGGGAAGCTGCTGGTAGCAACCACCGGAACAACAGGAGTCGAGCCAGTGTCGACGGCGCCGGTCAACTGCTCGGCCATACCCGCTCCGCTGCGCTGCAGCTCTGCGATGCGCGACTCAGAGGCTAGTAGGCGCTGACGTAGGTCTTCGTTTTCCTGGCCAAGACGTCGCAGCTCAACCACGATTTCATCGAGAAAGTCATCGACCTCATCTTGGTCGTAGCCTTCGCGGAATTTGGTTGGCTGGAATCTCTTATTGACAACGTCTTCTGGAGTCAAAGGCATAGCGCTTACCTCGTTTTAGTCTTGGCCCGCAGCAGTGTCTAACTGGCAGGTAAGGAAAAGGTTACCCCAGTCGCCCACTCAAAGAAAACTTGAACGCCCAAAATGTGGGATTAAGCGATCTGTTTTGCCAGGCTCTGAAGGAAGAAAATCGCCAACACGATTAGAGTCCATCCGAGATCAAACTGAATCATGCCAATTCGCAACGGCGGGATGAATCTGCGCACGGTTTTTATGACTGGATCGGTGACGGTGAGCACTGACTCAACGATCACCAAGATGAAACCTTTTGGTCGCCAGCCGCGATTAACCGAAAGTGCCAAATCGATGAAGAGGCGGCCGATCATGGCAAAGAAAAAGACCTGGAGCACCCACCAAATTACGAGTGCGACCAGGCCCATTTCGAAAACCTAATTACGGACGAACGAGGAGGTCGTCGGTCTGAGGCTCTGCCTCTTCTTCGTCATTGACCAAAACGTGGTTTGGGGTCAGTAGGAAGACCTTAGGAGTGACACGCTTCATGTGACCTTCAAGACCTTCTTTGAGGCCGAGCATGAAGTCAAGCATGCGCTTCGAGTCGGCTTCAGACATGTCGCCCATGTTGACAATAACCGGGATGCCGATTCGGTAGTTCGCAGCTACCTCTGGGGCTTCTGCGTAGGTCTTAGGTTCGATCGTGTAGATCTCGTTGACCTCGGTCGCACCGCGACGTGGGCGCATCGGTGTGATGCGAGCTGGTCGCTGTTCGCCAGCTGGGCTGCTAACTGCCGCCGGACGTGCCGGAGCCTGGTCGCCTTCGCCACCCATGCCTAGCCATTCGCTAACTGAAGAGAAGATTCCAGCCATTTTTACCTCCGATGAAAAACCTTATTGAGTTCAGAATATGGCTAGTACTGGCGATTTCCCGTGATTGCGGTGCCAATGCGAACGTGTGTCGCTCCGAACGAGATGGCCTTCTCGAAATCTCCAGACATGCCAGCAGATATGAACTTGGCGCTCGCGTGAAGCTTTTGAAGCTCGGCGCTGCAGCTGGCGATGGTTTCGAAATCAATTTCGGGCGCACGATCAAGCGCCGCTACGCCCATGACACCCAGAAGATTGATGCCCTCGACAGCCAAAACCTTTTCGGCAAAGGCGCTTAGGTTTTCTGGTTGAATGCCACCGCGACCGGGATCATCGGTGAGATTTAGCTGAATGAAAACATCCAGCGGCGCAGCACGCATCGGGGTGATCTTTGCGACCGACTGAAGGAGCGACTCTCGATCAAGCGAATGCAAAACAGATGAGTAGGACAGGGCAGACTTTGCCTTGTTGCTCTGCAATTGACCAACGAAATGCCACTTGGCGGCTTCGTTTGAGGCAACGGCTACTTCTGCTGCCTTTGGCGCTGCCTCCTGGTCTCGGTTTTCACCAAAATCACGAGCTCCCAAATCGAGCAAGTCCAAAACCAATTGAGCCGGATGATTCTTGGTGATTACCACCAGTGTGACATCAAGCTCGCTTCGCCCAGCCTGTTTGGCCGCCGCAGCAACACGCTGCTGCGCCTCGTTATAACGACTGGCTAGATCAGGCAATCGTCTAGCGAAGGAATTCTGGGATGTCTAAGTCGTCGCCCCAGGTGCCATCGTTGGTTTGCTTTGGAGCAGGGGTCACGGTTTCACTCGGAGATGCCTCGGCCTGATCTTCGGCTTCCTTCGCAAAGAAGGCAGGCTCTGCAACTTCGGTTTCATTGATAACCGGGATGGCGGCAGTAGCCGGCGCAGCCGATTCAGCAACCGGGTTACCGAACCAACCTGAAGCAGCAGGAGCTGCTGCGGCTGCTGGAGCGCTGTAAGGGCGACGCTCAACGCGGTTCACCTTCGGTGCGCCTCCGTCGAAACCTGCGGCGATAACCGTGATTCGAACCTCGTCGCCGAGAGTGTCGTCAATCGAGGCACCAAAGATGATGTTTGCCTCTGGGCTGACCGATTCCTGAACCAGGCTGGCAGCCTCGGCAATCTCGTGCAGACCAAGGTCTGAAGCGCCCTGAATCGAAAGCAGAACTCCGTGAGCTCCATCGATGTTGGCCTCTAGCAGCGGGCTTGCCACGGCAAGCTCAGCCGCGCGAATCGCACGGTCCTCGCCCTTGGCGGTACCTATGCCCATGAGTGCAGAACCTGCACCCTTCATAACCGAACGAACATCGGCGAAGTCTAGGTTGATCAATCCAGGAGTGATGATCAGATCGGTGATGCCCTGAACACCGGCGCGCAGAACGTCATCCGCGGTTGCAAAAGCCTCGACCACCGAAACGGTCTTGTTCACCATTTCGAGCAGGCGCTGGTTTGGAACCACGATCAGTGTGTCTACCTCACCGCGAAGGGTCTCGATACCCTGCTCGGCTTGCTGAGCGCGGCGCTTACCTTCGAATCCGAATGGTCTAGTGACGACACCTACTGTCAGGGCCTCGAGGCTCTTTGAAATTCTCGCTACGACCGGTGCAGCACCGGTACCGGTGCCACCACCTTCACCGGCGGTTACGAAGACCATGTCGGCGCCCTTCAAGGCTGCCTCGATCTCGTCTGCGTGGTCCTCGGCTGCACGGCGGCCAATCTCCGGGTCGGCTCCTGCACCAAGACCGCGAGTTAGCTCTCGACCAATGTCGAGCTTCACGTGGGCTTCGGTCATTAGTAGCGCCTGAGCATCGGTGTTGATGGCAATAAACTCAACGCCACGTAGGCCAGATTCAATCATGCGGTTCAGGGCATTGACGCCACCGCCACCGACTCCAACAACCTTAATGACTGCTAGATAGTTCTGGTTTAGACCCACGATAATCCTCCGGTTTCACTTCTGCCGTTGGGCAGCTGGTGCTTCGAAAAATGTCTAAAGGTCTACTTGAGACTTAACCTTTAAGCCATTTAATACGTTGCGCGAAGAAACTACGGCTTAGATTGCCAAGAAAGATGGAGGCGCTTAGGCGTGTCTAAAAGTTTCCGTAGCGAACCACGGGGGCCGTCGGCGAAGACACATCGAAAGTTACAAAATCACTGCGCTTCTGGTTCTTGAACAGCGCCTCCAGGGTCTTTGACTTCAAGACCGATTGAGAGCCGTCTCCCCAAATAATGCGCTGTGCCGAGTTGCCGCGCAGCCTCAGTGAAACCTGGTCCTTGGTCTTGGCATCGATCGAAGCAACCTTCAAAAAGATGGCGTTGGGCAGGGCCAACAAGACATCCATGGCCGCTTCGAATTCGCGACTGCTCTTAGGGTCTCCAGCGATGGTCATGCTCGGATACTTGTCGTCTGCGCTCGCCTTGCCGACTCGAACCCCGGCCGGGTCATAAAGGTAGTTGGTGCCGCCAACATTGACGATCACAATCGGCTGACGCTCAACTATGTGAACCCTGAGCGTGTGCGGTGGCAGGCTGATTACCGAGAAACTCTCGATCAGCTGAAAGCCCTTGAGATCTTCGGCGATGCTGCTGGCGTTCACCATCGGTAGTGGCGTGCCAACCTGGTCTGAAAGCGCCTTGGTCAGTGCCTTCACCGGGATTCGACTATTGCCCGTGACTCGAACGGTCTCGACCGCGAGTATTGGTGTGAACATCGTCGCGCCGACGACCAAAAACAGTGAGCCGAACGAGGCCACCACGGTCAAAATGATTGCCCGACGACGGCGAGAGTAAGAGGCGAAACGCTTTGCCTCTGGAGAAAGTCGATTCAAGAACAGCGACGTGCGGTTCGAAGATCGTTTTGGTTTTTGTGCCTTGGTAGCAGCTGCCTTCGCCGCCCTGACGTTAGAGAGCTTTGTGACCGTTGCACCCTTTGGCGCCACGAAGTTGGGGTTTCTAGAAACCGCGGCCACCTGCTTGCTCTTTTTCGTACGAGTAGCCTTAGCGCCGGGTGCGCCGGGTAGCCCCGCCGCCGCTTTTGGCCGCGAGCCCGCTGAACCGGTCGGTCGCTTCACTACTTTTCTAGAGCCTCAAGCAGCTCGGGAACCATGCGATAAATGTCTCCACAACCCATAGTCATGATGAAGTCGCCGCTCGATGCCAATTTGGCGGCTACCGCAGGCACGTCTTGCCACAGTGGCACGTAGTGCACCTGAGTTGAGTCATGGAATGCGTCAGAAACCAGTGCGCCGGTAACTCCTGGCTCCGGATCCTCGCGCGCTGCGTAAATGTCGAGAACCACTACCTGGTCGCTTGCCGACAAGGCCTCAGCGAATTCCTTGGCCATCAAACGAGTGCGGCTGTAAAGGTGAGGCTGAAAAACTGTGATCAAGCGACCGTCACCAACCACTGCGCGGGCAGCTTTGATTGCGGCTGAAACCTCGGTTGGGTGGTGGGCAAAGTCGTCATAAACCCGCACTCCTCTGCGCTCCCCGTGCAGCTGGAAGCGGCGTTCGGTTCCACCGAAGGTCGCAATTCCGGCAAGTGCTTTTGCCGGGTCGAAGCCAAGGCCTACCAAAACCGCGAAAGCACCAGCGGCGTTGATTGCGTTGTGCTCCCCCGGAACATTTAGTTCGGCCCTAAATTGCTGCCCCTCGTATTCGAGAGCGAATGAAACCCGAGCGCCCGAAGCGTCGACATCGAAAAGGCGCACATCGGCCCTGGAATCTTGCCCAAACGAAATTACTCGCTTGCCACTAACGAGCTTAGAAACTCGAACCGCTCCCGGGTCATCAGAGCTGATTGCTACAAACTCCTTGGCACCAGAGGCGAATCTACCGAACTCGGCTTCGAAGGCCTCTTCGCTTCCGTAGTGGTCGAGGTGGTCGGCATCAACATTTGTGATCAACGCAACTGCTGTGTCGTAGTGCAGGAATGAGCCGTCCGACTCATCGGCCTCAATCACGAATAGCTCACCAGAGCCACTAGCCGAAGACGCATTGAGCGAGGCAATCACGCCTCCGTTTACAAAGCTTGGATCCTCGCCCATGGCTAGCAAGCCAGTGATGATCATTCCCGTGCTCGTGGTCTTGCCATGTGCACCGGCAACGGCGATTACGCGGCGCTTGGAGGTCAGGTAGGCAAGGGCCTGCGACCGGTGGATAACAGGAATTCCGCGCTCTTTTGCCAAAAGGTATTCGGGGTTAGTCGGCCAAAGCGCAGAGGTCACCACGACCGTGTCAGGGTTGCCAAGGTGAGCGGCGTCGTGGCCGATGAATATTTCGGCGCCGAGGTCTCGCAGTGCAGCCACGGCCGCTGTGTCGCGCAAGTCGCTACCGGTAACCTTGTGCCCCATTCCGAGCAAGATTCGGGCAATTCCACTCATTCCAGACCCACCGATGCCAACGAAGTGCACGGTGCCCAAATCTGCGGGCACTTGCTGGGTGAAATCTGGCTTGATCATAATGTTCCTTTTCGTCTATAGAAGACTAGGTGAAGCCTTGGCCTATCGACCAGACAACACGCCTGAAACGAGGGCCAAGAGCCTCGAGGTTCCGTCTGCAATTCCGGCAGACTGCGCCGCGGCAGACATTTCTCTCAGTCGTTTGGTGTTTGAAACCATGGCCACTAAATCCTGGGCCACATATTCTGGCGTGAAGTCTCGGTCTTCGACCAATACGCCGCCTCCGGCAGCGATGACATCGCTCACGTTAAACCGTTGTTCGCCATTTCCAATTGGGTAAGGCACGTATGCAGCCGGAAGGCCGACGGCGGTAAATTCACTCACCGTTGACGAGCCAGCTCGAGAGACGGCAAAATCGCTGGCCAAAATGGCTAGGTCCATTCGATCGCAATAGCTAATTCGCACGTAATCCGGCGTATTTACAGCTTCCAGGTCAGACCGCCCACCAACGATGTGCAGAACCTGAATACCGGCGGCCGACAGTACTTTGCGAGATTCCTCGATGGTCTCGTTGATTCGTTTTGCGCCAAGCGAACCACCTGTCACCAGAAGAGTCGTCGAATCTGGCGATAGTCCAAAAAACTTTCGGGCGTTTGCCTTAGCTGCTGGCAAGTCTGGTGAGCCAGCGATCGAATCGATGAGAATTTCAATTTCTCTGCGGAGCGGCATGCCAACCAGGTGGGCTTTGGGCAATGGGGTCAGAGCAAAGGCAACGCCCACTGCAGCGGCCGACTTAGCGCCGAGCTTATTGGCCCAACCGGGCAGGGCGTTTGCCTCATGAACAACGGATGGAATTCCAAGTTGACGCGCTGCTATGTATGCAGGTGCACTGGCGTAGCCGCCGAAGCCAACGACGATATCGATTTTGTGGAGCTTCAGATAACGCTTGACGGTTGAAATCGCCTTCAGGAAAGAGAATGGGAACTTTAAGGTGTAAGCATTTAGTTTGCGCGGGAAAGGCAGGCGCGCGACAGCCAAAAGCTCGTAGCCCCGGGCCGGAACCAGTTCGGTTTCGAGACCCTCTGCCGTGCCTAGAGCCCAGACTCGATTCGAAGGATCTTGTGCACTAATGGCATCGGCTAGAGCAAGAAGCGGATTTACGTGACCCGCAGTGCCTCCTCCGGCGAGCAAAAAGTTAGTCATCGGGTTGCCCTGACCGGCCTAGCCACGGTTCTGGCGCGCGGAGCAGGGCTGGCGTGATTCTCGCGCTCAATCGCCAAGACCAAACCAACGCCCATCAATGAAGACAGCAACGATGATCCTCCGGCAGAAACGAATGGCAGCGGAACGCCTAGCACCGGCAACAGGCGCAATACAACTGCGATGTTCACCAGAGCCTGAAGCGTGATCCAAAGCATCACGCCGGCAACCACATAGCGACTAAACAGATCTGAGGTGCGCCGAAGGATGTTGTTGAAACAGACGGCCATGAATAGGAACATGCCGATAATTACCAGCGCACCGATGAGGCCGAGTTCTTCGCCGATGATGGCGAAGATGAAGTCGTTCTCTACTTCGGGAATCCAACTCCACTTCATCTTGGACTCCCCCAGACCGGCACCAAAGATGCGGCCAGCCGACAACGCCCACATGCCGTGCTCAGACTGCCAGTTATAGCCGTTAGGGTCGGGTGCATTTGGGTTCATCCACGCCAGAATTCGACCGACGCGAGAAGACGAACCGAAGTTGACGGCCAAGGGAATTATGACGACCAACGCAGCGAGTATGGCACCAATCAAGCGTGATGGCATTCCTGCCATGACCAACATGCCGACATAAAACAAAAACATGATGATGACGGTTCCGAGGTCGCTACCAGCGATAACGAAGGCCATGCCGAGGCCGCCCCAAAGCAGAGTCATGACCCAAACTTTGCCGTCGTAGAAATAGTCGGCACGCTGAGCTAAATAGAAGGCGCCGTAAAGAATGATGGCGATCTTCAAAAACTCGGATGGTTGAATCGAGAACAACCCAAAATCGAGCCAGTTTCGGTTTCCGTTGATTGACTTTCCGATGAAAAGCACCGCAACCTGGGTAGCCAATGCAAGCTGGAAAAAGATCTTGCTGCGCTTCTGCATTGTCGAGGTCTTGACCAGCGAAAACATCGATAGGAAACCAAAGCCAACCACCGCAAAAAATAGCTGCTTCGCGCCAATCGTGAACGAGTTGTTGTTGGCCTTGAGTGAGTCAATCGAGGAAGCCGAAAGCACCATCACGATTCCGAAAACGGTTAGAAATAGTGCAACGCCAAGCAGTCGATAAAAATGGATCGACTGAGCTTTGAAAACTCGGTTAGAAAGGTCACTTGCTTTTGAAAGCAAGTTTGATGCCAATTGATTTGAAGCCTTAGAGGCGTTGGTTCGACGCATTATTTTTGCTCCCCGAGAGTAATTTTGACTGCACGGGCGAATTGATCGCCGCGATCTGCGTAGTCCTTGAATTGATCCATCGATGCCGCTGCGGGGGCCAGCAACACAACATCGCCAGAAACAGCTAGGCCGGCAGCCTTCGCTACCGCCTCGCTCATCACTGCCGAATTCTCATCCGTGTTTATTTCAACAACGCGCGCAAGCGGTGCATTTTTCGCAAGCGCTTCTAAAACTGGTTCACGGTCTTTGCCGATAACGATGGCCGCCGAAATTCGATCGGCATAGTCGGCAACCAATTGGCTGATGTCTACTCCCTTGAGCAATCCACCAACGATCCACACGACCCGCTCAAACGAGTTCAACGAAGCAGCGGTCGCGTGCGGGTTAGTGGCCTTAGAGTCATCGATCCACCTGATGCCATCTTTTTCGGCAACCAATTCGATGCGGTGCGCGTCGAGGCGAAAGTTTCGAATCGCGTTCTTGATTTCATCTGGCTGAACGCCACAGGCTCTCGCGATTGCTACGGCAGCTGCGGTATTTGCCATCAGGTGCGGCGTCAAAACACCGATTTCTGCAAGGTCGTGAAGTGTTGCAACTTCGATAGCGCTGTTGGCACGGTCATCAAGAAAAGCACGGTCGCACAGAATCTCTTCGACAAACCCAACCTGGCTTCGGCCCGGCATGCCGGTGGTGAACCCGATGGCTCTTGCGCCTTCGATAACGTCGGCATTTTCTACCATCGACTCGGTCACCGAATCGTTCACGTTGTAAACGCAAGCAATCTCGGTGTTTTCATACACCTTGGCTTTTGCATCTCGATAGGCTTCGAAACTTCCGTGCCAATCGAGGTGGTCGTCGGCCAGGTTGAGCACAGCGCTAACCAGTGGCTGAATTTCTCCGAGGTAGTGCAATTGAAAACTCGAAAGTTCAACAACCAAGGCGTCGTAGCCAATTTCGTCGCGAACCGCGTCCAAAATCGGTGTTCCGATGTTTCCGCAAGCAACTGCTCTGATTCCACCGGCGTTGAGCATTGCCTCGACCAGCTGAACCGTTGTGGTCTTGCCATTGGTGCCAGTTACCGCAATCCATTTGGCCGGGCGACCAACCTTGTCGCGCAAGCGCCAGGCGAGGTCGATGTCTACCCAAACGGCTATTTTTGCCTCTTCACACCAAGTCAGAATTTCATTTTCTGGTCGCACGCCAGGTGAGGTGATCAAAACCTCGGGCGCGTGCTTTTTGGCGGCCAACAGCAATTCATCCGCCGGCACTCCGGTGATGTGCGGAACGCCAATCACGTCGAGAATGTCGAGCAGATCTGATTCGGCTTTCTCGGCAATCACCAAGACATCGGCGCCAAGTTCGGCGAGCGTGTCCGCTACCGAGAACCCCGACACTCCTAGCCCGAATACGACAACGCGAAGGCCCTTCCAATCGGAATGCCAGCTCGTTAGCGCACTTAGATCTTTCATGTTGAGTCTTAGCCGTAAATCCATTCGATGTAGAACAGGCCAATACCGCTCAAAACGCAAAGACCGGCGATGATCCAGAAGCGAACAACTACGGTGATCTGGGCCCAGCCCTTGAGCTCAAAGTGATGGTGTAGCGGGCTCATCAGGAAGACGCGCTTACCGGTACCGGTCTTCCATTTGGTGAGCTTGAAGAAGACGCGTTGAATGACTACCGAGCCGGTGACGATCACGAAGATTCCACCGATTAGAACCAATAGCAATTCGGTGCGAGAAAGAATCGCCAGGGCCGCCAATGCGCCACCGAGACCAAGCGAGCCGGTGTCTCCCATAAAAATCTGCGCCGGCGAGGTGTTCCACCACAAGAAACCAGTTAGCGCACCGACGATTGCCGATGCAACGACCGCAAGATCGAGTGGGTCGCGCACGTTGTAGCAGCTGCTCAGGTTTTCAATGACCGAACCACAAGCTTGGTTGAACTGCCAGAATCCAATAACTGCATAGGCGCCGATCGCCATGATGGTTGAACCGGTTGCCAGGCCGTCAAGTCCGTCCGCGATGTTCACACCGTTCGAAGCGCTTGCGACCATGAAATAGATCCAGAGAATGAAAAGGCCCACTCCCACCACCGAGCCAAACATCATCAGGTCAAGGTTTGAATCACGCACCAACGAGATCTTGGTCGAGGCCGGAGTCAAATTTTGTTCGTTCGGGAAGTTCAGCGCAAGTACCGCAAAAACGGTCGAGACCACTCCCTGCCCAGCGATCTTTGCCCAACCAGAGAGCCCCAAACTGCGCTGACGGTGAGTCTTGATGAAGTCGTCAATGAAACCCACGATTCCGAGACCGACCAACATCAGCAATACCAAAAGCGCCGAGGCAGTTGGGGTTTCAAAGTTTGCCAATTTGCCAACAAAATAGCCAAGCACGGCGGCAACGATGATGACAACGCCGCCCATGGTTGGTGTTCCGCGCTTGGTGTGGTGACTCTGTGGCCCATCATCCCTGATGAACTGCCCCCACTTAAGGCGTCTGAATAACCAGATAAAACCCGGTGTTGCCAAAAGAGTGAACGCCATGGCTACACCGCCGGCGAGCAAAATCGCTCTCATGAACGAACCTCCATTAATTTGTCTCCCAGATGTCTGAGATTGGCTGATTTCGATGACTTAACCAGCACTATGTCTCCGGGTTCAAGCATTTCACGAACAGCCTCTAAAGCCTGGTCAATCTCTTCAAAGAAAAGCGATTCGCCATCCCAAGAACCTTCGAGCACCGCTCCGCTGTGAATCAGTCGAGCACCCTCGCCCACCACCACCAGCTGATCGATGTTTAGTCTCACGACCACTCGACCAATCGCGTCGTGCTCGGTTCTAGATGCATGACCTAGCTCGGCCATCTCCCCCAAAATCGCTATGGTTCGGCGACCGGTTTTTCCGAGTTGAGCAAGTGTCTGCAAGGCAGCCCTAGTCGAGTCTGGGCTGGCGTTATAGGCATCGTTGATGATGGTGACGCCATCCGAACGGTGTGAAACCTGCATTCTCCAACGTTCGGCAAGTTCCATCGACTCGAGTGCCGCAATCGCCTTAGTTCGATCAACGCCCAACTGGTCGGCAACAGACAGGCTGGCAAGCGCGTTCATCACGTGATGTTCACCCAAAATCTTGAGCATGACCTTAGAGACTTCGGCATCAGGCCAGTGCATCTCGAATGAGGTGCCGTCGATCGAAAGGTTAAGGTCAGTCGCGCGATATTGCGAGTCACCCGCCGTGCCAAAACTAACCTTCTTGGCTCGATTTAGGTCCACCATGTCGCGCACGTAGCCGTCGTCGGCGTTGTATACAAAAATGTCGTTGTTGCCAAGGGCCGCAGGCAACTCGGCTTTGATTTTCGCGGTGGTTTCGATGCCACCGAACTCACCGACGTGCGCCAAGCCGACTTTTAAGACCACACCGATGTTTGGCTTAGCGATATCGGCCAGGTACGCGATGCTTCCCAGGCCTCCGGCACCCATCTCAACGACCAAGAATCGAGTTTCGTGACTCGCCTTCAACATAGAAATCGGTGCTCCGACCTCGTTGTTGTATGACTCAATGGGCGCGATGGTTTCCCCAGCTGCAGAGAGTATTTCGCGAAGCATGTTCTTGGTGGTGGTTTTTCCGTTTGAACCGGTTACTCCGATGACCTGCAAGTTTCCGGTCGCAGAAAGCACTCCCAAAACATGCTTGGCAAGCAGACCGAGCGCTTCAACAACGTTCGGCACGACCAACTGTGGATGATCCGCTGCATCGTCGACCAGGTGTTCAACTACCGATGCAACTGCACCCGCCTTGGCCGAGGCCGAAACAAATAGGTGGCCGTCTGTGACTTCACCGGGCTTGGCGAAAAACAGCGAGCCCGCTCCCACCAAACGTGAATCTGTTTCCACAGAACCGCTGACCAGCAGCTCTAAATCGGCCGCAGCGGCCTCGTTTGGTTTAGCACCGATGGCCTCAACGATTTCGCGAAGCGAAATTTCAATCATGACCAACCGTTTTCTTTGAGCGCCTCGCGGGCTTCGTGCCTAGCCGAGTATGGAGTTCGAACCCCTCGAATGTCTCGATAATCCTGATGCCCCGGACCCGCCCAGAGAATTGAATCCCCTGGCTCGGCCAACGAGACAGCCTTGCGAATCGCGGCCTCTGGAGGGCTCACCTCGTAAATTTCTAGGTTCGGACGAGCAGCTTTAGCGGCCTCGACGAGAGTCTTACGAATCGATGCGGGATCTTCAAACCTTGGGTGATGATCGGTGATCACTAAAACGTCGCAGCCCTCGGCCGCGATTTGAGCCATCGCCGGGCGCTTGGTTGCGTCGCGGTCACCGTCGGCACCAAAAACCATGAACACTCGGCCAGAGGTGACTTTTCGAACCGCAGCAAGCGTGTTCAAGAAGGCATCGGGGCTGTGGCCAAAGTCAACGTAGACGTCTGGACCAGTTTCGCCGGTGACTCGCTCGGTACGACCCGGCAAGTAGGCATCGATGCCCGATGCAATCGCCTCGGCGATTACCTTGGGGTCGCGGCCAGCCTCAATCAGCATGGCTATGGCCAGGCCGGCGTTGGCGGCCATGTGCGCACCAAGCAGTGGCACGCGTGAGCGAATGGTCACTCCGTTGGGTCCAGCCAGAACAAACGACGTGTACATCGGGGTTTCCGCGGTTACCGCTACGTGCCAATCTGCTTCGACGCCCATTTCACTGGTGATTGTCACCACTGGGATGCGGCTCTTGGCGGCAAACGCTCGGCCATACTTCGAATCGAGGCAGACAACGCCCTTAGCGGCGCGCTCGGGGGTGAAAAGTTCGACTTTGGCAGCCAAATATTCATCCATGTTTGCATAGTCATCGAGGTGGTCGTGGCTGAGATTTGTGAAGCCGACAACGTCAAAGTGAAGACCGTCAACGCGCTGCTGCGAAAGCGCCTGAGCAGACACCTCAATGGCGACCGATGTCACGCCGCGTTCGCGCATGCGGGCAATGAGCGCTTGCATCTCGGGTGATTCTGGGGTGGTCAGACGACTAACAATGATTTCGCCAGCGATGTGGCGCTCGGCGGTAGAAGTGAGCCCAGTGGTTTCACCAATTTGGCGCAGAATGCCCTCGAGCAGGTAGCTGGTCGAGGTTTTGCCATTGGTGCCGGTGGTGGCGAAAAGAGTCGGCATATTGCCTGGAACGTTTCCATAGACATAGGCAGCCAAATCTCCCAAGTGAGAACGAGGGTTCTCAAGCAGCAACACTGGCACGCTGATGTTTTCGATTGACTGCGCACCGACAGAGTCGGTAACCACGGCCACCGCACCAAGTGAGAGCGCTTTCTCGACGAACTGTGCGCCGTGAGTCTTTTTGCCCGGCATTGCAACAAAGATGTCGCCGGCACGAAGGTCACCAGTGTTCATGCTGATGCCGGTCGCCTGCAGGCCATCGAGCGATATCGCGCATTCGAGCTCAAACTTGGTTGCCAGCTCTGCCAAGGCCACTGGCTTGACGTGATCTGGTCGAAGAATAGGTGGAATTGATTCAATCATCTGCATCACTTCCATTCTGTCGGAATGTTTGCCGAAACCGTGGTTGATGGAGGCACACGATAGGTTCTCAAAAGCTGCTGCATGATTCGCTTGAAGCTTGGAGTCGCGCCAATCGAGTTGCTTACAGTGCGAGGCTTGTAAACGGTCACAGCGACGACAAATTGTGGGTCTTCGGCGGGAGCAGCGCCAATGAAAGACACCGCGTAGCGACCGCTGTAACCACTTGAGCCCTTTGCGATCTGCGCGGTACCAGTCTTTCCACCGACGCGATAGCCAGGCACAGCTGCGGTCTTTCCGATACCACCCTGCTCAACTACCTTTTCAAGCATGTCCATGGTCGAGTGGGCTGTGGCCTCAGAAATAACTCGAACGCCGGGTTTCACCTCGGTACGCTGCAGATTGCCGTTGGCATCCTCGCAACCCTCCACCAAAATCGGCGAAAGTCGAATGCCCTTGTTGGCAATCGCTTGATACATCATGGCTGACTGAATCGGCGTAACGCTAACGCCCTGACCAAACATCGAGACGTACTTCTTGATGCCATCCCAGTCGTTCACATTGTTGAGCAAACCGGCTTCTTCGCCGGGGTAACCGGCGTTGGTCTTTTGACCAAGGCCAAACTTCTTGAGGTAGGTGTAGCGGGTGCGATAGTCGACCGCCTGACCAATTTTCATGATGCCGGTGTTAGACGAGTCACGCAGCACGCCGGCGAGGGTAAGTTTGTCGTCACCGTGAGCGTGGCTGTCGGTGACCTTGTATGTTGTGCCCGGCACAACCCATCCATAGGGTGCGATGGTTCGAGTCGTTGCGGTGGCCTTGCCCTGATCGATGGCGGTAGCACCGGTAATTGCCTTCAAGGTTGACCCCGGTTCGAACATGAACCTGAAGATTCTGGCGCCTCGATCGTCAATGCCAACCTTGCCAGGCTCATTCGGGTCAACCGATGGGGCCTCGGCAGCAGCCAGGATACGGCCGGTCTTTACCTCGATCACTGTGGCAACTGCCCAGTCTGCGCGAAGTCTCGAGACCTCGCTGGTAAGCACCTGCTGAGCAAAATACTGAAGGTCAGCATTGATGGTCAAGTGCACCGCGCGGCCGTTCACAGCCTTTTGAGTGGTGACCGTGCTCGACGGAATCTTGATTCCATCAACACCCTTTTCAAAGCTCTCCTGGCCATCAACACCGGCAAGGCAAGAGTTGAACGAAGTCTCGATGCCTTCGACCGCTTGACCTTCGTTGTTCAGATAACCAATGATGTTGCCAGCTACAGCCCCGTTCGGGTAAAGGCGGTCGGGAATCGGGTCGTAGTAGAGCCATGGAACATTGAGCGAGCGAATTTTTCGGTAGCTTTCGGCGTCGACTCGCTTTTTGATCTGCGAGTACTCGCCGGTACCACTGATTTTCGTCATCACTTCGGCCTGGGTGAGCCCCAGGATGGTGGCGATCTCGTTGGCGATTTGCTCGACTGGAATCAAAACCGATTGGCCGTTGACTTTTCGGCTAACCGGGAAAACCTTGCTCGGCGCCGCGTTGATGTCGTAGCGATACACGGTGCGAGCCAATACGGCACCGGTTGAGTCTAGGATTTCACCGCGAAGCGCAGGCAGGGTTCGGGTAACCGCGCGGTTTTCATACGAAGTTTTATTGATGGCATCGGCCTGAATGACCTGATAATCGACCAAGCGAATCGAAAACACAACGCACAGACCGGCAACGAGAATCATGACCCACTTGCCACGTGATTTAGGGTCGCCGGGCGTCAGATATGCCATCTGCCGACCTGCCTTACTAGTGAGTTGGTGAGGCTGGAATTGCCGCACCACTCGAAACTACTGGAGTGGTGACCGAAACGGCCTTAGCGACACCGGCGGCAAGCGCAGTTGGCGAAGTGGTGGCACCGTTCAAACCAGCCGCAATCGGGGTTGCAACCTTGGTGAGAGTGGCGTCTTCGGCGGCAATCAATTCGGCCGCGTTAGATTGCTGAACCAAAGCCGAATTTGGAACTAGGTTGCGAGCCACGCGGCCATCGGCGTTCAATGCTGCCTTTGGCTTGCCAAAGACCTTCTGGTCTGAGAGGCGCAAGAAGACAGGGTTTGCGTTTGAAATCATGCCAAGCTTTGCTGCCGCGTTGGCTAGGTTCTGCTGCGATGAAAGCGAGTCAACCTCTTCGCTCAAGATCTGAGTCGTGGTGGTCAGTTCTTTCTTCTCTTTCTGGATAGCAGACAGCTCGTAAACCGCGTTCGAGGTCAAAATGGTCAACAGCAGATTTAGAAGCGCGATGGTTAGCGCACCGACGACCACTGCCCCACCGATGAATACGCCAGGTCGTGAGTCACGGAAGCTTGCGATGCTTAGAGCCGGGCGAGCTGCGCCAGCGTGGCGGGTGTTCTGGGTCAAACGTAGGGTGCTCATGCTGCTCTCCGGATCTTTACAGCGGCACGTAAACGGACCGATGCTGCTCTTGGATTCTTTTGAATTTCTGCGTCTGATGCCGGTTCGGCACCCTTGACCAGCAGGCGCACAACCGGCGCGTGCTCAGGAAGTTCGAATGGAAGCTCAAGCGGCGCCGATGAAGTGGCAGCCGCAGCTATCGCCTGCTTGGTGATTCTGTCCTCGAGTGAGTGATACGAAAGAACTACGATTCGACCACCGACCGCCAGGGCACGAATGGCTGCTGGCATGGTGCGGGTAAGCACTTCTAGCTCGCCGTTGACTTCGATTCTGAGTGCCTGAAAAACACGCTTAGCAGGGTGCCCCGAGCTTTTGCCTGGGATGAAGGGAATGACCTTGGCAATAAGGCTGGCAAGTTGAGTGCTGGTCTTGAATGGGGTTGCCTTGCGTTCAGTCACGATTGCTGCGGCGACGGCCTTCGCGTAGCGTTCTTCGCCAAACTCCTTGAAGATTCGGGCTAGGTCCTGTTCGCTGTAGGTGTTTACAACTTCAGCGGCGGTGATGCCGGTGGTTGTGTCCATGCGCATGTCCAACGGAGCTTCGTATGAGTAGGCAAAGCCGCGGTCTGCCTCGTCTAGCTGCATCGATGAGACACCTAGGTCTAGAAGGATTCCCTGAACTTCGGCGATGCCGAGTTCGTCGAGAACCTCTTCAATTTCGTCATAAACGGCGTGGACCAGGTGAATGCGGTCCGAATAGGCTGCAAGACGCTCGCCCGCGAGCTTGAGTGCGTTGGTGTCGCGGTCGATTCCGACGAGAGTTAGCTTCGGGAAGCGCTTCAAAAACGCTTCGCTGTGGCCACCTAGACCGAGTGTGCAGTCAACGTAAACGGCACCTTCATCGCCGAGTGACTCACCGAGAATGTCTAGGCAGCGCTCTAGCGCTACTGGTTCGTGGAGTTCGTTGATAGCTTTGACCATTTTTGATCCGGGGATCCCTCTTGCTAGAACCCCATCCATTCGTTGCGAGCTTGGTTTTCGCAACTCCTCGATTTTTCAATCGATTTCTGAACGGGTGGAGATCTAGCAGTAGGGCTAGAAGAGTCCCGGAATCACCTCCTCCGCGACATTCGAGAAGGCTGATTCTTGTTTCGCTAGGTAGTCGTTCCAAGCCTTGGCATCCCAGATTTCTGCTCTGGTGCCAACGCCGATGACGATGAGGTCTTTGCCAAGTTCTGCGTACTCGCGAAGAGTCGCAGGGATGGTGATTCGACCCTGCTTGTCTGGCTGCTCGCTCGATGCGCCCGAAAGGAACACGCGCAAGTAGTTGCGAGCTTCGGCGCTAGTTACCGGAGCCTGACGGATCTTGTCGTGCACCAACTCAAACTCGGCGGTGCTGAAAACGTAGAGGCAGCGGTCCTGGCCACGAGTGACCACAAGACCACCCTGAAGTTCTTCACGGAACTTGGCCGGAAGGATTACTCGACCCTTTTCGTCGAGCTTGGGTGCGTGCGTGCCAAGTAGCATCTGCTCCCCCTTCTCGACATCGAATTTCCGCTTACCTCCACATTACACCACTTTCAACCACAAATCCAGATTTTGTGCATTAAATATTCGCTCGGCGTGTCGTTTTACCCAATAAATAACAGGGATATAACGAGTGGAGGGAAATGGGGGGCTTTTGGGAAGTTTTCGTGATATCCCAGCCAAATTTGGGCATAAAAAAACTCCCCGGAGGGAGTTTTTTGAAACCCGGAGGGAGTTATTTGAAATATGTGGGGCGAATCGCGACGAAGGAACTACTGACCTTGACGTCGATCCCAACGGTCTTCGAAGAAATTGCGCTTGGGCGCAGAGTTTTTAGGTTGCCCGGCTGGTGCAGTGGGCTTGGAGGTAGAGGATAGCCCAACTGACTTTGAGCTTGCCAGCACCAACCCGGCAAGCATCACAAGGAATGCAACCACACCCAACACAGTTATTTGCAGGACCACGGCGGTAACCATAACCGAGATTCCGATTACGGCAAGCGCTGCGCCGCCGACAATTTTCTGCGGTGAGCTAACCTTGGCAGAACTTAGCTTCGATGCCAGGGCAGCATCGGACTCGTAGAGACCTCGCTCCATTTCATCGAGCAGACGTTGCTCTCGTTCCGAAAGTGCCATACCTAAAGACTAAACCTCTAGGGGCGGTTAGGCTATTCCCGTGAGCGAATCGAAAGCACTGCTAGAGCTAATTCAAGAATCTCTGGATGACTTTTGTCAGGACCGCAAAGTCGAATTCACCGCCATTTCTCCCGACCTAGTTCCTGTGGTCACTTACACCCAAGATCTTCTTGCCGGCGGCAAACGCTTTCGCGCGCTGTTCGCATACTGGTCTTGGGTTGGCGCACTAGCCACCTCGGATGAACCGCAAACGGAGACTCAACGACGAGAATCTGCTGCAGCAATGGTCGGAATTACCGCTGCACTCGAGATGTTCCACGCCGCTGCCTTGGTACATGATGACCTTCTAGATCAGTCAGACACCAGACGAGGCAAGCCATCGGTTCACAAAAAGTTTGAAGCACTGCACGAACAATCTGGCTGGGCCGGAAGCCACGAACGGTTCGGCGTAGCCGGTTCGGTTTTGGTTGGTGACCTAATGCTCGGTTGGAGCAGTGAGATCTTCGGCAACGCTCTGCTGCACTCCCCGACCAGCGAAATCGAAGCTGCCTGCCGCAACGAGTTCTCAAAAATGCGCGTCGAGGTCATGGCCGGCCAGTACCTGGATGTACTCGAGGAGAACGCCGCACCAACCCGACCAATTGATGAACTGGTCGGTCGAGCAAACCGAGTAATGCTTTACAAGACCGCCAAGTACAGCATCGAAGCCCCGCTTTTGATCGGTGCCGCTTTTGCTGGTGCCACCCCGGCCTTGTTGCGCGGCCTGTCGGCGTTTGGCATCCCGCTCGGCATGGCGTTCCAGCTGAAAGACGACATCCTTGGGGTGTTTGGTGACCCAGCCGTGACCGGCAAACCAGCGGGCGATGACCTTCGCGAAGGCAAGCGAACTGTCTTGGTTGGGCTTACCCGTGAAGCACTGACGACATCCGTGGGCAATATTTTTGACGAGATGCTCTCTAGTCGAAGCCTGGATGCTGAGCAGATTGGCTTCTTGCAGCGAACCATCGTCGATTCGGGTGCGTTGGCAAAAAGCGAACGCATGATGGAAGAACTTGCCGACGAGAGCCTATCGGCGCTCGAACTGCTCGACATTGACGCCAGAGCCAAGGAGCAATTGCGCGGTTTGGCGCTAAAAGTAATTCAGCGCGAGGCTTAGAAAGCCAGAGACATGGCCAGTCGGCGAACCGCTGACTTGTGCCCCTTCAACAAAAACTCCATCGGAGTGCCTGGCAGCGCGTCATCGAACTTGTAAAGCCACTCGAGAGCGCCCTGATAGTCGAAGCCCGAATCAAGAAGGACCACGATGGTTCCGCGGAGGCTAGCCAGAGGCTCGCCGTCAACAATGAGCTCGGCCGGAATCATTTGAACGCCATCGCGTTTGACCGACAACAGCACGTGCTCTTCGATCAGGCGTCGCACTCGGCCCAGCGGAATGTTTAGCTGATCTGCTACTTCGGGAACGGTTAGCCAGTTGGTTACGCTTGCAAAAGAATCGGTCACAAAACAAGATTGCCACACCTGTGCGCCTCTCGGGTTACTTATTGGCATTGTGCGACGATATTGACCTGCAGGTAAAAGAGAAGATTTGAATGGCTAACTTGATTGGCTCGGTGATTGCCGAGCGCTATCGCATCGATAAATTCGTTGCGCAAGGCGGCATGGCAACGGTTTACCTGGCCGAAGACCTGCGTCTCGACCGCAAAGTCGCCGTCAAAATCATTCACCCACACCTAGCCACCAACTCGAGTTTCCGGGACAAATTCATCCGCGAGGCCAAAATGGCGGCGAGGCTCTCCCACCCGAACCTGGTAAACGTTTTCGACCAAGGCACCGATGGCTCCACCGCTTATCTGGTCATGGAGTACGTCGAAGGAATTACGCTCAGAAACGCCCTCGATGATTTCGGAGCACTCGAGAGCATCCGTGCCCTTGATTTGTTCGAACACCTGCTGAGCGGTTTGGCGGCTGCCCACAACGCCGGCGTCTTGCACCGCGACCTAAAACCCGAAAACGTTTTGCTGGCCAACGATGGGCGAATCAAGATCGGCGACTTTGGCCTAGCCCGTGAAACCGACAACCACACCGCAACCGATTCGATCGTCGGAACGGTTGCCTATCTTTCGCCAGAGCTGGTAACCCGAGGTATAGCCGATGCTCGAAGCGACGTTTATGCCGCGGGCATTCTGCTGTTTGAGCTAGTAACTGGGCGACAGCCGTTTCAAGGCGATCAAGCCGTTCAGGTTGCCTATCAGCACGCACACTCGAACGTGCCAGCACCATCTTCGGTGAACCCCGAGGTCAAGCCCGCGGTCGATGAAATCGTGCTCTGGGCGACAGCTAAAAACCCGGATGACCGTGCCGCCGACGCTGGGGCACTGCTAGCCGCGGTTCGACGCGCCAAGACCGCACTCAAGCGCGGTGATGGAAATGCGACCATGCGCCTTTCGACCCCGGTTGATTCATCCACCACAGTGCTATCTGGCGCTGAACTACCGGAGCCAGCCTTGGACTCGAAGGTCAACGCAACCCAAGTCCTAGGTTCGCAAGACAACGCGACTCAGGTCTTTGGGTCTTTTGACGTTACCGAGCCCACGCTGACCCCGCTCGAATCACTCGGTCAGCGCCGATGGGGTTTGCGACTGGTAATTTCAACGGTCCTGATTGTTTTGCTGGGCTCCGGCGCGGGTTGGTGGTTCGGCAGTGGTCCGGGCGGATTTAGTGCAATACCCGATCTAACCAATCGCACCCAGGCCGAAGCCCAAGCCGCGCTTGCTCCATTTGGCGCGCCCACTTCGATTACCAGCGAGCCGAGCAACACAATATCGAAGGGCCAAGTAATTCGCACCGAGCCAGCCGCTGGCAGCTGGTATTTCTTCGGCGAGATCAAGCTCGTGATTTCGAGCGGACCAAAATTGGCCAAGGTGCCAAACCTGGTTGGGCTTGATGTGGCAACCGCCACCGCGAAACTTCTCGCTTCCGGATTCACACTCGGTGAAGTCAGCTCATGGTTCAGCGCTAAGCCGGTTGGTCAGGTCTACGAATACCTGGGCTCTACCGGAGAGCAGGTTCCAGAAGGCTCGGCAATCAAACTCAAGGTCTCGCTCGGTTCGATTCCGGTTGTTGCCGGTCTCGATCAAGCGCTGGCGATTGGAATGATTCAAGGAGTAGGTCTCAAGGTTTCTGAAATCAATCAAGAGTTCAGTGAAACCGTTGCCAAAGGGCAGGTCATCAGCGTGACTCCAATCACCGAGCCGCTTGGCGCAGGGGGCGAAGTGCGACTCTTGGTTTCAAAGGGACCAAACGTGGTCATCATGCCGGCCGTGGTCGGTGAAACCATTTCAGCTGCAAAGGCTGCGCTGGAATCGCTGGGTCTTTCGGTTTTGGTCGACACAAACCAGCTGCAGAGCAAGTGGGGCATCGCAAAAGTTAAGCGCGCAAGCGTTGCTGCAGGAACATCGCTACGCAGCGGCGATTCGGTAACCATCTCGTCCAAGTAAAAAAAGAGGCGACCCTGTCTCGGGTCACCTCTTTTTTTAGATTCTGTTAGCGCTTGGCTAGCTGCTCGGCCACTAGGAAAGCCAACTCGAGTGACTGTGAGTGGTTTAGGCGCGGGTCACAAAGCGACTCGTAACGCTCTTCCAGCGATGCCTCGTCGATCGCATCCGAACCACCAAGACATTCCGCAACGTCATCGCCGGTTAGCTCTACGTGAACTCCGCCAGGGAAGGTTCCGGCAGCCTTGTGAACCTCGAAGAAGCCACGAACCTCATCCATGACATCGTCAAAGCGACGCGACTTGTAGCCATTCTTGGTAGTAATTCCGTTGCCGTGCATCGGGTCGGTGATCCAGAGCGGGTTCGCCTCAGAGTCGCGAACGGCCTCAACCAACTTAGGCAGCTCTTCGCGGATCTTGCCCGCACCCATGCGGGTGATGAAGGTAAGGCGGCCGGGTTCACGATTCGGGTCGAGGCGCTCGATTAGCTCAACAACATCAGAAACCTGAGTCGTTGGGCCGAGCTTCACACCGATTGGGTTTCTGACTCGAGACAAGTAGTCGACGTGTGCGTGATCCATCTGACGGGTGCGCTCACCAATCCAGATGAAGTGACCAGAGGTTAGGTATGGATTTCCGGTGCGCGAGTCAATGCGAGTCATCGGACGCTCGTAGTCCATTAGCAAACCTTCGTGGCTTACGTAAAACTCGGTGGTGCGAAGTTCGTTGAAGTCGGCGCCACAGGCGGCCATGAACTTGATGGCTCGATCGATTTCCTGTGCCAATGAAAGGTAGCGGGCGTTGGCCGGGTTGTCGGCAAAGCCACGGTTCCATTCGTGCACCGATCGCAGGTCGGCAAAGCCACCTTGAGTGAAGGCACGAATCAAATTCAGGGTCGACGCCGAGGTATGGTAAGCCTTGAGCATGCGCTGAGGGTCTGGCACGCGAGATTCGGCGGTGAAGTCATAGCCATTCACGATGTCGCCACGGTATGCCGGCAAGGTAACCTCGCCGCGGGTTTCGCTGTCGCTCGAACGCGGCTTAGCGAACTGACCGGCCATGCGGCCCATCTTGATGACCGGCATAGATGCACCGTAAGTCAGAACAACCGCCATCTGAAGAAGAGTTTTGACACGGTTGCGAATGCGATCTGCAGTTGCATCGGCAAAAGTCTCGGCGCAGTCTCCACCCTGAAGCAAGAATGCCTTGCCAGAGGAGGCCTGAGCTAGGCGATCACGCAGAATGTCTACTTCACCGGCGAAAACAAGTGGCGGCAAGGTGGCAAGCTCTGCTCTAACCTCGGCTACAGCTGCTGCGTCTGGCCAACTTGGCTGCTGAGCTGCAGGCAGGGTGAGATAGTTGTCGAGCCCAGCGATTACCCCTGGATTTGCCGCGACTACTGTTTCGTTCATTTTCTCTCGTTCCTACCTTGCGAGCCTTGCTCGTTTTTCTTTCACCGATGACGCGTAGACATCGATGTACTCCTGGCCGCTGATCTTCATCAGTTCGTACATGATTTCGTCGGTGACGGCGCGCAACACAATTCGGTCACCCTCCATGCCATCAAATCGCGAAAAATCTAAGGGTTGACCCACAACGATTCCGATGCGGCGAATCTTCGGCAGGCGCTGACCAATCGGTTGCACCTTTTCGGTGTCAATCATGGCAACCGGGATGACTGGCACCTTGGCCTCGAGAACCATGCGAGCAATACCGGTGCGACCACGGTATAGGCGGCCGTCTGGGCTGCGGGTACCTTCGGGGTAAATGCCGAGCAGCGAACCCTCAGCAAGTACGCTCAGCCCGGTGTTCAATGACGCCTCGGACGCCTTGCCACCAGATCGGTCGATTGGCAACTGGCCGGTCGCCTTGAAGAACCAGCGAGTCAGCGCGCCCTTGAGCCCCTTGCCAGTGAAGTACTCGCTCTTAGCAAGAAAAACTACAGGTCGGCGCGACTGCAACGGCAAAAAGATTGAGTCAGAAAAAGACAGGTGGTTGCTGGCCAAAATTGCGGCGCCAGAGGTCGGAATGTTTTCCATTCCACGAACCCATGGGCGAAAAAGTACGCGCAGCAAAGGTCCGAGAATGAGGTTTTTCAGAATGAAATAAGCCATCATGCCCTCCCTAATGCTCGTTTGGCGAACTTACAGTTTAGCCGAGAGCCGCGCGCACCAAATCGGCTGCGCCAACAACCCCAGCGTCGTTTACGAACTCGGCCCCCTTGATCTCTAGCTCGGGTCTAAATCCGCGTGCCGGCAGGTGGGCAAGGTAGGCCTCACGAATCGGGTTTAGCAACAAATCACCGGCCGCGCTGACTCCCCCGCCAATCACAACAATCTGTGGGTCAAGAACGGCAGTGAGACTGCCGATCGCTTCGCCCAACCAGGTGCCAAGTTCGGTAAGAATTTGAAGCGCACCAGGATCTCTTTCGAGGATCGCGGTGTACACCTGAGCACCGGTTAATTCGCCGGCCTGAGCCTCAAGCTCGCGCAAGCGCGCCCCGATTTCGAGGTCTGAGCCAGCAAGTTCCTTGGCTGCCTTCAATAGTGCGGTGCCCGAACCATAGGATTCCAAACAGCCGTGTTGACCACAACCGCAAAGTTTTCCGTTAGGAACCACTCGAAGGTGACCAAGTTCACCGGCGATTCCGAAACCACCGCGAAGCATCTGTCCGTTCACGATGACCGCGCCACCAACCCCGGTGCCAATGGTCAACATGATCATGTGCTGGTAGCCCTTGCCTGCTCCATAGCGAAACTCGGCCCAAGCTGCAGCGTTGGCGTCGTTTTCGATGATGACCGGAAGCGGCAACTTTGCCTGAAGCTTTGCCTTGAATGGCTCGTTGCGCCAGCTCAGGTTGGGCGCATAAATGATGTTGGCCTGATCGGCATCGATAAAGCCGGCGGCTGCGACGCCAACGCCCAAAACTTCTTTGCCGAGAGACAACTCGGTCACAAGTGCAACAACTGCGTCAACCAGCGCGTCTGGGTCTTGAGCCGGGGTTGGAACCTTCGACTCGGCAACGATATTTCCATCAATGTCGACTAGCGCGCCAGCAATTTTGGTGCCGCCGATGTCAATACCTACCGTGTACATGAGTTCCTTAATCAAACTGCCTTATCTGGAGACGGCAGGTTTACTAAAAAAGTATATCCCTTCACGCTAGAGTGGTCGAAATACTCAAGCGTTGAGGAGCGACAGTGAAGTCTTACGATGTACCGGCGATTGTGGTTTCAGACCCAAGCGAAAACATCACCGACCTGCTAGCGAATCGAGTCATAGAGACGCCGCAGCTGCCAATTTTTTCTCGTGAAACCAGCGAGGGGCAATGGAAAGACCTGACTGCAAAAGACTTTGAAGATCAGGTAATCGCTCTGGCAAAGGGCCTCATCGCCAGCGGTGTCGCCGCCGGTCAAGCAGTTGCCATCATGAGCCGCACTCGTTTTGAGTGGACACTTCTGGACTTCGCAATTTGGTATACCGGCGCTGTTGGAGTGCCTATTTACGAGACTTCGGCCCCGAGCCAAATGGAATGGATTCTCGCAGACTCGGACGCAGTCGCCTTGTTCGTTGAAACAGCCGAGCACATCGAGCGATTTGAACAGATCAAAGCAGGTGCTCCGCTCGTTCGAAACGTCTACTCTTTCGACTCTGGAGCCATCGAAAAGCTGATTCAATCGGGCAAGAGTATTTCAAATGAGGTCGTCGAGGATCGCCGTCACTCGGCAAAGCTAACTGACCTAGCCACAATCATTTACACCTCGGGCACGACCGGCAAGCCAAAGGGCTGCGAGCTGACCCACCAGGGTTTTGTCGAGCTAAGCAAAAATGCCACCCTTGAGATGTCTGAAGTCGTCAAGGTCGGTCACAGCACCTTGTTGTTCCTGCCTCTAGCCCACGTTTTTGCCCGCTTCATCGAGGTTTTGTGTGTTCACGGCGGAGTTAAGGTTGGCCACCAGCCAGACTCTAAGAACGTCGGCCCAGCTATGGCCAGCTTCCACCCCGACTTCTTGCTAGCCGTTCCCCGCGTTTTCGAAAAGGTATACAACTCGGCAGAACAAAAGGCCGAGGCCGCTGGCAAGGGAAAGATTTTCCGCAAGGCCGCCTACACCGCGATCGCTTATTCGAAGGCCTTGGATGACCCGAAGGGGCCTTCGCTCGGCTTAAAGATTCAGCACAAGATTTTCGACATCCTGGTTTATAAGAAATTGCGCGCAGCCATGGGTGGCAAAGTTCGTTACGCGGTTTCTGGAGGTGCCCCACTTGGTAGCCGACTGGGTCACTTCTACCGCGCAATCGGTCTAATCGTTCTTGAGGGTTACGGCCTCACCGAAACCACGGCGCCCGCGATGATCGCGCGACCAAACCACGTCAAAATTGGCAAGGTCGGCCGCATGCTCCCGGGCACCGGCATCAAGATCGCCGAAGACGGCGAGATCTGGCTGCGCGGCATCAACATTCTTCGGGGCTACTGGAGAAACCCAGAGGCCACCGCGGCAGCAATGGACGGCGAGTGGTTCAAGACTGGCGACATTGGCGAGCTAGACGACGAAGGTTTCTTGAGCATCACAGGACGCAAGAAGGAATTGATTGTTACTGCCGGCGGCAAGAACGTTGCCCCGACTTTGCTCGAAGATCCACTGCGCGCAAACCCACTGATTGGTCAGGCAGTGGTCATCGGTGACCAGAAGCCTTTTGTTGCAGCACTGATTTCGCTCGACCCAGAGATGTTGCCAATTTGGCTGGCCAACAATGGCGCAGACAAGAACCTTTCGGTTGCCGATGCCGCCAAGTCTCCTATCGTGCTTGCCGAAATTCAGCGCTCTATCGATCGAGTCAACAAGAACTTCTCGAAGGCTGAATCGATTCGCAAATTTGTGGTGCTCACTCAAGAGCTAAGCGAAGAGTCGGGTCACTTGACACCTTCACTCAAGATCAAGCGCGACGTTGTGCTTCGAGACTTTGCGCCATCGGTTCAAGAGATTTACGAGACCGGCCCACAGACTCTCGAGGGCGGCGCTCTCTAGCGCCAAACCAAGTTGGTTGGCTTCAGCGCCGATCTACTTCATGAACCAATCTGATTCGCGAAGTTCACGCATCGCAATTTTGCGCTCGGCCGGCTCTAGGCGGTCGAGATAGAGATAACCATCCAGGTGATCGCATTCGTGCTGAAGCATCTGCGCCATCAAACCGTTGCCTGATAACTCGACTCGGTTGCCATCGACATCAAAACCTTCTGCTCTCGCAAAGGTTCGCCGTGGAGTGTCATGCCAAAGACCTGGAACCGACAGACAACCTTCGCCGGTCGGCACTAGTTCTCCCCCGAGCTCGATGATTCTGGGGTTGATCAAGTAGCCAATTTGGCCATCGACGTTGTAACTGAAGGCTCGAAGGTTGACACCGATTTGAGGAGCCGCGACACCAGCTCGGCCCGGAAGCTTTGTGGTGTCGACCAAATCATCGATGAGCGAGCGAGTGGCTTCATCGAAAACTTCGATTTGTGCCGAGACGGACTTAAGGACAGGATCGCCAAAAAGGCGAATCTCGCGAACAGCCATCGCTCTTAGATCGGGCTGTTTAGACCATCGACAACCAGAGCGGCAAGCTCACGGGCCGCGTCGCGGGTGCCCTTGCGCAGCTGGTCGAATCGAATAACCGAGCCAGCGGCAAGTGCTGGGTCATAAGGAATTCTCACCACATGACGAACACGAGTCTTGAAGTGCTGTTCAATCTCGTCGAGCTTGACCAGGTTGGTTCCCTGAGTGGCGGTGTTTAGGGCAACGACTGAGTTTCTGACTAGGTCACCGTATCCGTTTGCCTCGAGCCAGGTCAGTGTCTCCGAAGCCAAACGTGCCTCATCAACCGATCCGCCTGAAACAATCACTAGTCCGCTTGCGCGCTGAAGAGTTGGGCGCATGACCGAGTGCACAATGCCGGTTCCGCAGTCGGTTAGCACGATTGAGTAGTAGCGCGCCGCCATGTCGGCAACCACGTTGTAGTCGCCCTCGTCGAAAGCTTCTGACAACATTGGGTCGCTGTCGGATGCAAGCACATCTAGGCGGGTGACATCGCGCGAAACCATGGTCGAGAAGTCGGTGAAGCCATCAACCGCAGCAGCGCGGTTCACAACGTCGCGCACGGTGAAGCGTGTCGATTTGCTGACGCGCTCGGCAAGTGTGCCGCGGTCAGGGTTTGCATCGATGGCGATGATTCGGTCTTCGCGCGAAAGCGCTAAAGCCATGCCGAGAAGCGTGCTGACGGTGGTCTTGCCAACGCCACCCTTGCGAGTCAAGACCGGAACGAACTTGGCTCCACCATCTAGCGGTGCGCCGATGCGTGCGTCGACTGCCTTGCGCTCACGAACCTTTAGCGAATCGCCAAGGTTGATGGTTTTCAGGCTGATTAGGTAAAGGAATCGACGGAAGCCGGACTCTGGAGCTGGACGGTTGCGTGCGCTCAAATCGATTAGACGATCGGCGGTGAGCATGGCTGCAGGCTCAGGCTGGTCGAAAATTTCGCCACGAAGGCTGTCACGTCGTGAGTAGTTGGTTTTGCGAACTAGGCCGGTGTCAACGTTGTCGAATTCACGGGTAAGTCTTGGCTCTTCGGTCACAATTTCGATTGAAGAGGTACTTGGAGTTACATCGACCAGGCCAGCGTCGACCGCAATTTCTGCCAGTGAGTGAGTGCGCTCGGCTACGGGAGCGTCGGCTTGTGGTCGTGGTGCCAGAAAGTCGTCGCCCTCTGGTTTCTTGTCCCAAATAGCCATTCGAATCTCCTTGCTTGAGCCCGCACAAAAAGTTCGCGCGTGCGATTAGAAGCCCAAGTTTACCTCAGGAGCGAAATGCTTGCCGAATTAAGCCGTGGGCTCAACAACCAGAATCAAGTCGCCCGCATCCACCGGCGCAGTCTTGGCGATTGCCAAACGGCGAACCGTTCCAGCCACGCTAGCGGTTATTGTGGCTTCCATCTTCATTGCCTCGATGGTCGCCACCGGCTGACCAACTTCGACGTGCGTTCCCTCAACGGTTTGAAGGGTTACGACACCGGCAAATGGGGCGGCAACGTGGCCAAGGTTGTTGGCGTCGGCCTTTTCAGCGGCCACCGTGTCGACGGCAATCTTGTTGTCGCGAACGTTGATTGGGCGCAGCTGGCCATTCATGGTTGCCATTACGGTGCGGAATCCCTTGGCATCCGGGGTTCCGATCGCCTCTAGGCCCACATACAAGCGAACACCCTTGGCGATTTCGACAACGTGCTCGTGACCCTGCTCGAGCCCGTAGAGGTAGTCGACGGTGTCGATCTGGTCAAGGTTTCCGTAAGCCTCTTGAGACTTCAAGAACTCTGCCGTTGGAGCCGGGAAGAGCAGTCGGTTCAGGGTTGCACGTCGCAGAGCCGAGCTGGTTCCCTGAAGCGCCTCTAGGTCTTCGGCAGAAACAGGGGTAACACCGAACTTTAGGTTCTTGCCGGCAAGCACCTTGGTGCGGAATGGCTCTGGCCAACCACCCGGTAGGTCACCCAGCTCGCCAGCCATAAAGCCGACTACAGAATCTGGCACGTCGTAGTTTTGCGGGTTCTGTGCGAAATCAACCGGGTCAGCGTTCACTGCCACCAGGTGCAGGGCGAGGTCGCCGACCACCTTCGAGGATGGAGTCACCTTGGTTGGGCGGCCGAGAATTTCGTTGGCCGCGGCATACATGTTTTCGACCTTTTCGAACTGGTCGCCAAGACCAAGTGCGATTGCCTGCTGACGAAGGTTCGAGAGCTGGCCACCTGGAATCTCGTGCTTGTAGACACGACCGGTTGGACCAGGCAGGCCTGATTCGAATGGCGCGTAGACCTTGCGAACCGCTTCCCAATAGGGCTCGAGCTCGGCAACAGCCGAGAGTGAGATTCCGCTGTCCTGCGGAGTGTGAGCCAAGGCTGCAACCAACGCCGAAGCCGAAGGCTGGCTGGTTGTGCCGGCCATCGGTGCGCTGGCTACGTCAACTGCGTCAACACCGGCGTGAATGGCCGACATCAGAGTCGCCAGCTGGCCACCAGCGGTGTCGTGAGTGTGTAGGTGAACTGGAAGGTCAAAGCGCGAGCGCAATGCCGTCACAAGCTTCTCTGCCGCTGCTGGGCGCAAAAGACCGGCCATGTCCTTGATGGCGATGATGTGAGCACCAGAGTCAACGATCTGCTGCGCGAGGTCTAGGTAGTAGTCGAGGGTGTAAAGCTTTTCCTCTGGATCAAGTAGGTCGGCCGTGTAGCAGAGGGCAACCTCAGCCACAGCGGTGCCAGTCTTGAGAACCGCATCGATTGCTGGCTTCATCTGGTCGATGTCGTTTAGGGCATCGAAAATACGGAAGATGTCAACACCGGTCGCGGCAGCTTCGGCCACGAAGGCCTCGGTTACCTCGGTTGGGTACGGCGTATAGCCGACGGTGTTGCGGCCACGCAAAAGCATCTGAATACAAAGGTTTGGCATTGCCTCGCGAAGAGCCGCAAGTCGCTGCCAAGGGTCTTCACCCAAGAAGCGAAGAGCTACGTCGTAAGTTGCGCCACCCCAGGCTTCAACCGAAAGCAGCTGAGGGGTCAGTCTTGAAACGTATGGAGCCACGGCAATTAGGTCGCGGCCACGAACGCGAGTAGCCAGAAGAGACTGGTGTGCGTCGCGGAAAGTGGTGTCTGTGATGGCCACCTGGCTGCGCTCTCGCAAATCCTTGGCAAAGCCGGCTGGGCCAAGCTCTAGCAAGCGCTGACGAGAACCGGCAGGCGCGGCAATGTTTAGGTCTACGGCCGGCAACTTTAGCGCCGGGGTTACGTGGTGCGCACGTGGGCCGTTTGGCTGGTTGACAGTAACGTCGGCCAACCAAGACAGAATCTTGGTTCCACGGTCCTGTGAAGGCTTCGCGGTGAAGAGTTCTGGGTGCTCATCGATAAACGAGGTGCTTAGGTCACCGGTTTCGAAGATCGGGTCGGCAAGCACTGCCTGCAAGAAAGCAATGTTGGTTGAAACACCACGGATGCGGAACTCGGCGAGCGCACGCTTTGCACGAGTAACGGCCGACTTGAAGTCGCGACCGGTGGCAATGAGCTTCACCAGCATCGAGTCGAAGTGCGGGCTTACCTCTGCACCGGTTGACACGGTTCCACCGTCTAGACGGATTCCGGCACCACCGGGTGAACGATAGGTGGTGATTTTGCCGGTGTCTGGGCGGAAGTTAGCTGCCGGGTCTTCGGTGGTGATGCGGCACTGAACCGCGAAGCCGTGCATCTGGATCTTGTCCTGAGTTAGACCAAGTTCCGGCAGGCTCTCGCCGGCGGCGATGCGCATCTGGCTCTGCACCAAGTCGACATCCGTGATCTCTTCAGAAACGGTGTGCTCAACCTGGATGCGAGGGTTCATCTCGATGAACACGTGCTTGCCGGCGTTTGCGCCAACCGTGTCAATCAAGAACTCGACTGTACCGGCGTTCTGGTAACCAATTTGCTGGGCGAACGAGACGGCATCGCGGTAAAGCGTCTGGCGCAGCTCTTCGGTGATGAGCGGAGCAGGAGCGATCTCGACAACCTTCTGGTTGCGGCGCTGAATCGAGCAGTCGCGCTCGAACAGGTGAACCACGTTGCCTTGAGTGTCGGCAAGAATCTGAACCTCGATGTGGCGAGGGCGAATTACCGCCTGCTCCAAGAACACACGCGGGTCACCGAATGCACTCTCGGCCTCGCGAGATGCCTCGATTAGAGCAGCACGCAAGTCGGCAGCTTCAGCTACGCGGCGCATGCCTCGGCCACCACCACCGGCGACTGCCTTTACAAAGATTGGGAACCCAATTGCCTCGGCCTGGCCGACGAGTTCGTCAACGTTGGCCGACGAAGGCGTCGACTTGAGCACTGGCACGCCGGCGCGAATGGCCGCTTCCTTGGCGATGACCTTGTTACCGGCCATTTCGAGAACGTCAGATGACGGACCGATGAAGGTGATGCCGTTGGCCTTGGCCGCCTCGGCAAGCTCTGGGTTTTCTGACAAGAAGCCATAGCCCGGGTAAATGGCGTCGGCGCCAGATTCCTTAGCAACACGGATGATTTCACTCACGTCAAGGTAAGCGCGAACCGGGTGCCCCACGGTTCCAATCTGGTAAGCCTCGTCTGCCTTTAGACGGTGAGTTGAGTTGCGGTCTTCGTATGGAAAGACAGCGACAGTCTTTGCGCCTAGCTCGTAGGCAGCTCGGAATGCGCGAACTGCAATTTCGCCACGGTTGGCGACCAGAATCTTCTTGAACATTGGTTCCTCAAGCGTCGTATGGGCGAACATGAAATTACGGTGACCTGAATAAAAAGGTAGCCTATTCGGGTGCATGTACTTAGCGTCAGCTCCCTCAAGGGAGGAGTCGGCAAGACAACCGTTGCTCTAGGTTTGGCTTCTGCCGCATATGCTCGCGGTCTACGCACTCTGGTGGTAGACCTCGACCCTCAGTGCGATGCATCAACTGGCCTAGGTGCCTTCGGGGGTTCAACAAAATCCGTTGCCGATGTTTTGTCTTCGCCCCGGCACGCCGTTGTGCATGACTCAATCGTAGCGAGTAGTTGGGGCAAAGTTCAGTCTGGTCACATAGATGTAATGCTCGGCAGCCCGAAAACTTTGAATTTTGACCACCCGAACCCCACACTGCGCGACCTATGGCGGCTCGAAGAGGCGCTAAGCATCGTCGAACGCAAGTATGACCTGGTGCTGATCGACACTCCCCCTTCGATCAATGGTTTGACCAGAACCGGATGGGTAGCCAGCGACCGAATCCTGATTGTGTCGGAGCCGTCAATTTTCTCGGTGGTTGCCGCCGACCGCGCGTTGAAGGCAATCAACGAGCTTCGCAAGGGTCTTACACCAAGACTTCGAGCCCTCGGGGTCATCATCAATCGTGTGCGACCAGGTTCACAGGAGCACGATTTCAGAATCGGCGAACTAAAAAACCTATTCCAAGGCGAGTTCCTGACCGCGATGCTTGAAGAAAAGGCGACCGTGCAACAGGCTCAAGGAGCCGGGCGTCCGATTCACACCTGGCCCGGCGAGAGCGCCGCTCAGGTAGCTCAGGTTTTTGATCAAATTCTCGATGCCGCATACGAGTCGTTCGCGCTAGTCGACGAAAGCAGAAACTCGAAGAAGGAGCGCCGATTTGGTCGCTTCAGCCGCATTTTGCGCGGCAAACAGATTGATAAAGACCTAGAGACCGGTCCGGCAAACGGCTAAAAGAAACTAAACGGCCTTGCGGGTGCTGCGACGCGCAGCAAGTTCATCCACGTCGTCGATGTGGTTTTCTTTCATGTTGATCAAGCTGGCTTCAACTTCGCGAAGCACACGACCAACGGCAATACCAAAGACACCCTGACCGCGACCGAGAAGGTCCATCACTTCGTCTTGGGTGGTGCAGAGGTAAACACGCGCGCCGTCAGACATCAGAGTGATGGTGGCAAGGTCATTGATGCCGGCCGCACGAAGCTGATCAACGGCGATGCGAATCTGCTGCAGCGAAACACCGGTGTCGAGAAGGCGCTTGACCAATTTCAAAACCAGGATGTCGCGGAATGCGTAAAGTCTTTGAGAACCCGAGCCGGCTGCGCCACGAACGCTTGGCTGAACCAAACCGGTGCGGTCCCAGTAGTCAAGTTGGCGGTAGCTGATGCCACAGGCGGCAGCCGCCGAAGTGCCTCGATAGCCAACCTTTGGATCTGCCGAAGGCAATCCGTCGGTGAAGAGCATGTCCTGAGAATAGGTGCCCATGTTGTCTGATTCTGACGCTGACATCTAGGCTCCTTCCCTGCTGCTCTAACGTTCAAGTTCAGGTTTAATTGTTGCCCCTACGTGTCGCATACGTGGGTTAATTTTCCGCTTCGGCGTGTCGCGAGTGCTGGCGCGGTTTTGCTAGTCGTCGAGCTTCGAAATTGCGGCTCGCATTAGCTCGCTGCGAATAGCCGAAAACTGATTTTCGATTTCTGCGGCATAGTGAGCAGCCCGAGAGCGACTCGAGGTGTCATTTTTGCCCAGAACGGGAGCCACTACGCCCTCGATGATGCCAATTTCGCGGTCGGTTGAAGCCTTGAGACCACGAAGGTGACGAGGTTGAATGCCGAAGCGTTGCAGGTGAACAACTGCTCGAGCAATCTCGAGAGCGGCAAGGTCGAATGGCTCTTCACCGAGCAACGAAACATCCTGGGCCTCAGAAATCAAGGCGTCGGTGATCGCGGTCTCGGCGATTAGCTCGATTCGGCTAAAACGCTTGCCCTTAGCCTGGCGCATGTGCGCGCTGTTGACTGAGGTCACGCCCGGCAGAGTTGGCTGCTTGCCATCATCTAGGTCGGCAAGATAAGCACGAATGACCTTTAGCGGCAGATACTGGTCGCGCTGCAACTCAAGAACAATGCGAATGCGCTCGATGTCTAGATCGGTAAATTTGCGATAGCCAGAATCGGTTCTCTGCGGAGTGACCAACCCCTGCTCTTCTAGAAAGCGCAGCTTTGATGGGGTGAGATCAGGAAACTCAGGATTCAGGACGGATAAAACCTGACCGATGTTGAATAGCTTTACTGCGCGAGCTGTGAATAGCTTGGCAGCAGCGTTAGCCGCCACTAGATGCCCGCCGAAAGGTCAGCGCGTGAAGCAAAGAAGGTCAGTCGGAATTTGCCAACCTGGACTTCGCAGCCATCGCGCAACTCGGCGATGTCGATGCGAACACCGTCAAAGTAGGTTCCGTTTAGTGACGCTAAGTCTTTGACCACAAATTTGGTGCCTCGGCGAATGAATTCTGCGTGGCGACGAGAGACGGTTACGTCATCCAGGAAAATGTCGGCATTCGGGTGGCGACCAACCGAGGTTGAGTCCTGATCTAGAAGAAAACGAGAGCCGGCATTTGGGCCACGCTTGGCAATCAAAAGACCTGAGCCAGAAGGCAACGAATCAATGGCAGCCTGCTCTTCAGGGTCGAGAGTGGCACCAGATTCGGTCAGAAGATCCTCAGAGAAACGCATGGTCGACGAGACCTCGTCGGACGAGCCCCCAAAGCCCAACTCTGCTGATTCCATGATTTTTTACTCCCTGTTCCCCATAGCCTACTTCACCGCGAGGGTGCTGCTTTTCACTACATCTCGCACCTGGCGAAGGTAGACAATTCCAGCCCACCAGTAAAGGCCTACTCCCCAAAGTGCAAAGGCCCATGCCAGCGGCAAAATTACAAATTCTCCCGCGGTCCAGATGTATGAAATCAAAAGTAGCGGGAAAGCGTACAAAAGCGCAAAAGTTCCGGCTTTGCCAAGGTAATGAACCGGCAGCGGGCCGTAACCATGATTTGCCAGAACCACGTATGCAATTAGCAGCACGAAGTCTCGGGCAACGATCACCAGCATCAACCAGAGCGGCACAATGCCGGCGACAGTCAAGCCAACCAGAGTAGAGAAAATGTAGAGACGATCGGCGGCTGGATCAAGAATCTGTCCAAGCCTGGTGATTTGGTTCCACTTGCGAGCAAAATACCCATCTAGGTAGTCGGTCAAACTCGCTGTTGCCAGAACTACGATCGCCCATAGGAATTTTTCATTCAGCAGCAACAGCAAAAAGACCGGAACCAGCGCCAGACGAAGTGTGCTGAGCAGGTTTGGCAAGGTCAAAAACTGATCCCTTAGGCGCTCCCCTGGCTGCATCGACATACCTTGAGTTTACGCTTAGCTGCGCTTGCGCTTTTCGCGCACACGCATACCGACTTCAATCGGAGTGCCCTCGAAACCGTAGGTCTCGCGCAGGCGACGGGTAATGAATCGACGGTAGCCAGGCTCGAGGAACCCGGTGGTGAACAGAACAAACTTTGGCGGGCGGCTGCCGGCCTGAGTTGCAAACAGAATTCTCGGTTGCTTTCCGCCGCGAACCGGGTGCGGGGTCTCCATCGCCAGCTCCTGGATGAAAGCGTTCAGCTTGCCAGTTGGAATGCGCTGATCCCATGAATCAAGAGCCACCTCAAGAGCTGGCACTAGCTTCTCAACGTGACGACCGGTCTTTGCCGAGATGTTTACTCGCGGCGCCCAATCCACGTGGGCAAGATCCTGTTCGATCTCACGCTCTAGGTAGCGGCGGCGGTCATCATCGATCTCGTCCCATTTATTGAAAGCGAGAACCAATGCGCGACCAGACTCGAGAGCCATGTCGACGATACGGATGTCTGCTTCGCTGATTGGCTGGGTGACATCGAACAAAACAACTGCCACTTCGGCGCGCTCGAGGGCTGCTGCCGTGCGTAGCGATGCATAAAAGTCTGCGCCCTGAGCCAAGTGCAAACGACGACGGATACCCGCGGTGTCTACAAATCGCCAGATTTTGCCGGCAAGTTCGACCTGCTCGTCAATTGGGTCACGGGTGGTGCCAGCGAGGTCATTGACCACGGCACGCTCTGAGCCAACTGCCTTGTTGAGCAGCGAAGACTTTCCTACGTTTGGGCGACCGATCAAGGCAACGCGACGTGGACCGCCGAATTCCTCTTTGGCAACCGCAGAAATCTTAGGCAAGACTTTCATCGCTGCATCGAGCATGTCGGCAACGCCTCGACCGTGCAGTGCCGAAACCGGGTATGGCTCGCCTAGGCCGAGCGACCAAAGGTTCGCAGCCTCGGGCTCCTGGCGGACATCATCGATCTTGTTGGCGATCAAAATAACCGGCTTGCCGCTCTTGCGAAGCAACTTAACCACTCGCTCGTCTGAGCTGGTGGCGCCAACCATCGCATCGACCACGAATAGAACGGCATCCGATAGCTCGATTGCGATTTCGGCCTGAAGGGCCACAGAACGGTCAATGCCGCGCGCGTCTGGCTCCCAGCCACCGGTGTCTACCAGCGTGAACTTTCGTTCGTTCCATTCGGCCTTGTATGAGACGCGGTCGCGGGTGACACCCGGCTTGTCTTCTACAACTGCCTCACGACGGCCAAGAATACGGTTTACCAGTGCAGACTTGCCAACGTTTGGGCGTCCCACGATGGCCAACACCGGAAGCGCTGGTAAGAATCGGTGGGTGTCGTCTTCGAACAGCTCGCTCTCGATGACGTCAAAGTCATCTTCTTCAAGTTCGTAGTCGTCGAGGCCCGAACGCAAAGTGCGAACGCGCGCCTCTTCTTCATCGGTACTCATGTTCTGCAAGCGCTCGATGAACTCCGGCTGGGCCGGCTCAGCGAAAAATTCTTCGTCTTTAGTCATTAGATTCCTTCGGATTCTTCTGTTCAACCAAAGCAATGACGGCTTCTACCGTCTGGGCAAAGTTGAGATCCGAGGAATCCACGAGTTGGACTCCAGGTGCAGGAGTCATAAAGTCAACGACTTTTGAGTCGCTGGCGTCACGTTCTGATACTTGACGCTTGACGCTTTCGGCAGAAACCTTTGATAGTTCGGCCGAGCGTCTTTTAAGTCTAACCGCTTCGCTGGCAGTTAGCAGAATTTTAATTTCGGCATCTGGAGCCACCACGGTGGTGATGTCACGCCCTTCGACAACTACGCCTGGGCGATTCGACAGTTCGACTAGGCCGTGAGTCAGGCGCTTCATGAAGGCCCGAACCTCGGGAATCCTAGCCACGGCACTTACCGATTCGGCCACGGCCGGTTCGCGAATCGCACTGGTTACATCAACGTCGCCGACCTTCACCCAGTAGTCATCTGGATCTGTCGAGATGGCGTATTGAAAATCTGAGTCGAGGTCTTTGGTCGCAAGGTCCTGCAGGTTGAAACCCGGCAGGTTCATTACCGCCCAGGCCAAAGCTCGGTAGGCGGCGCCGGTGTCTAGGTAGCCGAAACCAAGTTGCCTTGCCGACTCCTTGCTAACGCTTGACTTACCCGAACCTGCTGGGCCATCGATGGCCACAATCTTGATGCTCAACCGGCGATTCTCCATCCTCGGCTTGCCAGCTCGGTAACAAGCTTTGCTTCTTCATTAGGCATGACAAAAAGCTCTACCAAACCGATTAGTGAGCTCGGCGAGTGCTCAAGCTTGAGCTCTTCGATGTTGACCCCGATTTCGCCAACCTCGTTGAAGAGTCGACCAAGTTCACCCGGCTTGTCGTCAATCATCACAACAATTTGGGCATAGGCGGTTGCCTTGGTGCCGTGCTTTCCAGGGATGCGCTCAACGCCTCGATTACCGGCCTCGAGCGCACGACCCAGCTTGCTCAGTGAACCTTGAGCCGAAACGTCTTCGAGGGCTTCGACCACGAGGTCTAGATCTGCGGCAAAAGCCTTCAAAACCCCGGCAACCTCGTCTGAGTTGGCTCCGAGAATTTGAAGCCAGAGCTTCGGATCGCTGGCGGCAATTCGAGTGGTGTCGCGAAGGCCTTGACCGGCAAGGGCAACATCGGCGAGGTCGGCCTCGACGAGTCTGGCGGCCAACAGTGATGAAACCAACTGAGGCACGTGCGAAACCAGCGCCACCGCGCGGTCATGGTTCGATGGCGTGGTTGAAATTACGGCCGCTTCAAGGTCTAGTGCCAGGTCTTGAACCAGCGAAATTGCTTGTGACGAGGTCAAATCACTCGCGGCAATCACCCAGGGGCGACCAACGAAGAGATCGGCGCGACCCGAGATCGCTCCCCCGCGCTCACGCCCGGCCATCGGGTGCGAGCCGACATACCTGGTCTGGTCTGCGCCAAGCGCCTCGAGCTGACGTTGAATCGAAACTTTCACGCTCGCAACATCGGTTACGACAGCATTCGGAAAAGCAGCCAGCTCAGCGGCTACCACCGAAGCGGTAACGTCGGGCGGAACGCAGACCACGACCAACTTTGGGCTGTCGCCCTCTGAGGCCGAACGACCCGCTCCGTAGTCAATTGCCAGCGAACGGTTTGCCGGCGACGAGTCTTCAATTACGACGTCTAGACCCTTTTTCGACAGGGCCAAACCGATGCTGGTACCGAGGAGTCCGGCACCTACGATGCGAACCGTGTCGGTCAAACGCGGTGCGTTCACTGAGCGATGTCCAACCTTAGAGCAGTTGCCCCACGAAGGTAGATGTGCTGAATTTCTGCACGGGTCTGGGGAATGTCGGCGTAAATCATGATGCGAATGGTGCGTGGCAACGCTCGCTTTACATCCATTTCGACGAAGCACATGAGTGGCACGTCGCCTAGACCAAGCTCGCGAGCGGCCACAGCCGGAAATTCACTGGTCACATCTGGGGTGGCGGTGAACATGACCGAAATCAGTTGCTCGTTCGAGATGTTGTTGGCGTGCAGGGTCTTGCTAAGCAACTCGGCGGTCGACTTAAGCAGGTGCTCGCGCTCATCGATGTCGAGCTGAATCGCCCCACGGATCGCTCTTACAGCCATGCCTATCGCCTCTTCTTGTTAGCCGCCGCTGCCTTGTTTTTTGGCCTAGGCGGGCGAGGAACTCGTCCGTCACCCTCGGCGGCCTTCAACAAAGCTCCAACCTCTATTTTACTTAGTTCGCGAATTCGACCCTCTTTGAGCGGCCCAAGCTGGATTGGCCCAAAGCTGCGTCGCACCAAGCCAACGACCGGGTGACCGACGAATTCGAACATTCGACGAACGATTCGATTTCGGCCAGAGTGCAAGACGACCTCGACCAGGCTCTCACCCGGTTGCACGTCGACAATGTGCGCCTTGTCGGCCTTGATAAAGCCATCTTCTAGGTCAAAACCACTCAATAGCTTGTGGATGATTGGTGGCGTGACTACGCCCTCAACACGAGCAACGTAGGTCTTGGTGACACCAAACTTTGGGTGAGCCAACTTGTGGGCCAGATCGCCATCGTTGGTCATGATGATTAGGCCGGTGGTCTCGGCATCTAGGCGTCCGACGTTGAAGACGCGGTCGTAGCCAACCACGAACTGCGAAAGATCGGCTCGGCCATTCTCATCGGCCATCGAGCTGACAACGCCGTATGGCTTGTTCAGCGCCAGGTAGACCCTCGAGTTGTCGAGCTGAATCGGAGTTCCGCTGACGGAAACCTTGTCGACATCAGGGTTGATTCTGGTGCCGAGCTCAGTTACCTGCTTGCCGTTCACCTTCACCTTGCCCTGAACAATCAGGTCTTCGCAAACGCGACGCGAGGCCACACCTGCTGCGGCCATTACCTTCTGGAGTCTTACGCCCTCCGGCTCACCGTTAGATTGTGACATCGAAGTTGCTGTTCGCGTCTGGAAGGAATGGGCTGATTAGCGGCATCTCGTCAAGAGAATTGATGCCTAGAACTTCTAGCAAGAGCTCGGTAGTGCCATAGTGGATTGCGCCGCTTTCTGAGTCGGTGTAAAGCTCGGTGATTAGACCTCGGCTGAGCAGAGTTCGCACCACCGAGTCAACGTTCACGGCACGGATCGATGCGATCTGCCCGCGTGAAATTGGCTGCTTATAGGCGATGACCGCCAAGGTTTCGAGCGCAGCCTGGCTCAACTTGGTTGGGTTTTCGTTCGCAATGAACATGCGAACCGCCCAGTCAAAATCTTGGCGAACGAAGATGCGCCAACCGCCGCCAACTTCGCGAAGTTCGAAACCGCGCAAAGTAGAGCCGTCAATGCCGTCATAGTCGGCTTTGAGTTCTGCAACTGCTGCACGCACTTCGCCGACCGGGCGCTCTAGAGCAGTTGCTATGGCCACAAGCGATAGCGGCATCTCGGTGACCATCAAAATGGCTTCAACGGCAGCGCGCAGGTTATCGGCATTCACCGCCTCGACGTTAGGCGCGGTTGATTCATCATGAGTCATAGTCGGCTCCAAGTGTTGCTAGTTGTTCATCATCAAAGTTTTTTGCCTGCCAGGTGAGCTTTAGATCGCCCAGTGGCGATTGCTGTTCAAAGCCGATTGCAGCCAAGCGGTAAAGTTCCAAAACCGCCAAGAATCTAGCGACCACGATGGCGCGGTCTTTCACCGAACCAATGAGGTCTCTGAAGGTCAATCCGGTTGACTTTCTAAGCATCGAGATAACTTCGGCTGCCTGCTCACGAATGCTAATTCTTGGTGCGTGCAGGTGGGTCAAACCCACCGATGGAATCTCGCGCGGCTCCAAGGTAGCCTCGGCCAAGCGCCCGAACTCTTCGAGAGTTAGCGTCCAGACAAGTTCTGGCTTTTGCTTCGCAAAACGCTCTTCGATGCGAACCTCGCGCGCAACCCTGGTTGCCTCGAGGTTCATCGCGGTGTTAAACCAGCTAGAGACATCCTTGAATGCTCGGTACTGAAGCAGGCGAGCAAACAGCAAGTCGCGAGCCTCGAGAAGCGCCACGTCTTCGGCATCGACGACCTCACCCTTGGGCAACAGGCCGGCAATCTTTAGGTCTAGCAGGGTCGCTGCGATAACCAAGAATTCACTTGCCTGGTCAAGCTCTTCGTGATCGTCGAGAGTCTTTAGGTAGGCAATAAATTCGTCGGTCACCTTACTCAGTGAGATTTCGGTGATATCCATCTCATGCTTCGAAATGAGCGTGAGCAGCAGGTCAAATGGACCATCAAAGTTTGTCAGGCTGACAGCGAAGCCAGAAGATTTTTCGGGTTCAGCCAGTTCTGATTTAAGGGGCACAGCCACGAGAGACCAGCTCTCTTGCCACGGTGCGATAGGCGCTGGCCGCTTCAGAATCAGGAGCATAAGAGGTAATCGGCGCCTGAGCCACAGTTGCGTCTGGGAACTTGACGGTTCGGTTGATCACGCTCTTGAAAACCTTCTCGCCAAACGCGTCGTGCAGGCGCTCGAGCACTTCACGCGAGTGCAGAGTACGAGGGTCAAACATGGTCGCCAGAATGCCATCTAGCTGAAGAGCCGGGTTTAGCCCCTCCTGAACCTTGCTAACGATGTCTTCAAGGATGGCTACGCCGCGAAGGGCGAAGAATTCGGTGGCCAGCGGAATGATCACGCCGTGAGCCGCCGTCAAGGCGTTTACAGTTAGCAAACCCAGCGATGGCTGGCAGTCGACGATGATCACGTCATAGTCGTCGGCAACGCGCTTCAAGATGCCAGCCAAGATGCGCTCTCGCGCCATCTCGTTGACCAGCTTCATTTCGGCCGCCGAAAGCTCGATGTTTGCCGGAATCACATCAAGGTTTGGAGTCGCGGTGTGCTGAATAGCGGTCTTTGGATCGATGTTCTTGTCGAGCATCAGATCGTAGATTGTGATTGCGTCGTGAGCGTTTACGCCAAGACCGGCTGACAAAGCGCCTTGAGGGTCGTAGTCAACCAACAGCACCTTGCGACCGTATTCGGCGAGCGCTGCTGACATGTTGATGCTCGTGGTGGTCTTGCCAACGCCACCCTTTTGGTTGCACATGGCAATGATTCGCGCCGGGCCGTGGCTGGTCAGGGGCTTAGGCGTGGCGAAACGGTTATCCGTTGCCGACTTTGAAACCTTAGCCATTATTTCCTCCCGAAATTACGCTTTGCACTTGCACCTATAGCCTACTCTTGCCGAGGCCGCTATTTGCGGGCTCTGGGGTGCGCCGCGGCATAAATCTCGCGAAGCGCATCAACCGTAACCAGCGTGTAAATCTGGGTCGTCGTGACCGATGAATGCCCCAGTAGTTCCTGCACGACTCTCACGTCTGCCCCACCTTCGAGCAAATGAGTTGCAAACGAGTGGCGCAGGGTGTGAGGTGAAATTTCGCCGGGCAGGTTGGCCGCTTCGGCGGCATCGGCGATTATCTGCCAAGCGCTCTGTCTCGAAAGCCGTCCACCCCGCTGATTCAGAAAGATTGCTGGGGTTCCCTTGCCGCGAACAACGAGCCCCGGTCGAACCCTAACCAGGTATGCTTCCAGCGCCCTGAGTGCATAGCTGCCCATCGGCACCAGCCGCTCCTTCGAGCCCTTACCAAACAGGCGAACCATCGAGCTTTCGATCACATCGTCAAGGTCTAAATTGACCACTTCAGAAACTCGAGCACCGGTGGCGTAAAGCATTTCTAGAATTGCTCGGTTTCGAATCGCGATGTCGTCTGCCAGCACGCCATCCGTGTTTTGTGGGTCGGGGCCAGCTGCCGCCAAAAGAGCCTCGACCTGAGCCAAACTGATTGCCTTTGGCAGATTGCGCCTGAGCTTTGGCGGTTTGACTGTGGCTGCCACATCGCCTTGGGTGATGTTCTCAAGCAACCAAAAACGGTGGATGCCTCGCACGGCAGCTAGAACTCGAGCAACTGATGAACTCTTGAGACCGTAACGAGCGGTCAATTGTTCGCCGAAAGCGACGATGTTCAGCTCACTAATGTCGCTTGGTTCTGAGACTGCAATTTTGTCAAGAAAGTCAAAGTAGCGATTCAAGTCTCGAGAGTATGCGGCGAGAGTGTTCTTAGCCACACCCCGCTCAATGGCAAGATGCCTGAGGTAGGCTTCTGCAAATGGCTTTAGGTTAGCCATTTGCCTTGATGCCAAGCTTGAGAGCCAAGGCCATCAAACCAACCGCGGCACTCGGGCTGCGCATCTGCGAAGTCAAAACACTTGAGACGGCTTCCTCAAGTGGCACCCAGGCCAAATCCATGTCGGTTTCTTCGCCCTCTAGCTCAAAGTCATGCCCTTGATGTCGAAGGCCCTTGGCTAGAAAAATGGCAATGGTTTCGTTGTTTCCGCCTGGCGTGGTGTGAAACTCGATGAGATCAGACCATTCCGCGGCGATGTAGCCAGTTTCCTCAAGCAACTCGCGCTTTGCTGCCTCTAGCTTGGCTTCGCCAGGCACATCCAGGAGCCCTGCTGGAATTTCCCAGAGATACTCGCGAACCGGATGGCGATATTGGTTGATGAGCAGAACCTCGCCCGCGTCATTGAGTGCAATCACCGCAACTGCGCCCGGATGCGAGACAAACTCACGAACCAGAGGTTCGCCGTTGTAATCAAAAGTTTCTCTGGTGATGTCCCAGATTTTGCCGTGAAAGACAACCTCGCTCTCGGCAATGCCGAGAGAAGCGGGGCGATCTTTAGGCATCCTTGACCTCAAAGAGCTTGTTTGACTCTTGACGCTTGATTGCTGCGGCCACAAGGCCACGGAACAACGGGTGCGCGTTGGTCGGACGTGAACGGAACTCAGGGTGAGCCTGGGTTGCAACGTAGTAAGGGTGAACCTCGCGAGGCAACTCAACAAATTCAACGAGGTGGTCGTCTGGTGAAGTGCCCGAGAACACCAAGCCGGCATCCGCGATCTGCTGACGATAGGTGTTGTTGACCTCGTAGCGGTGACGGTGACGCTCTTCGATTGACTCGGCCCCGTAAACCTCAGCAACGATTGAGCCAGGCTTCAACTTTGCTTCGTAGAGGCCCAGACGCATGGTTCCGCCCATGTCGCCAGAGGCAAGAATGTCTACCTGCTCGGCCATGGTTGCGATGACCGGATACTGGGCTTCTGGGTCGAATTCGGTCGACGAAGCACCAGCCAGTCCGGCCTTGGTGCGGGCATACTCGATGACCATGCACTGAAGACCTAGGCAAAGGCCAAGGGTTGGAATCTTGTTCTCGCGAGCGTAGGTCAGCGCACCAAGTTTTCCTTCGATTCCTCGAACGCCGAATCCACCTGGTACACAGATTGCGTCCACGTCGCCAAGCTGAGCCGCGGCACCTTCAGGGGTCTCACAGGTGTCAGAAGCAACCCACTTGATGTGAACCTTCGACATGTTGGCAAAGCCACCAGCTCGAAGCGCCTCGGTTACCGATAGGTAGGCGTCTGGAAGGTCGATGTACTTACCCACGAGCGCAATGCGAACCTCGTGCTTCGGGTTGTGTACAGCATCCAAAACGGTCTGCCAACGGCTCCAGTCAACGGTGCTGTCTGGGAATCCAAATTTCTTCACGATGTAGGCGTCGAGACCCTGGTCGTTAAGAACCTTAGGCACGTCGTAGATGCTCGAAGCATCTGCAGCGGTAACGACAGCGCTCTTGTCGATGTCGCACATCAGCGCGATCTTGTTCTTGATGCCATCGGGCAACTCGCGGTCGCTTCGACAAACCACTGCGTCTGGCTGGATACCGATTGAGCGCAGGGTGGCAACCGAGTGCTGGGTTGGCTTGGTCTTTAGCTCACCCGAAGCAGCAAGGTAAGGAACCAAAGATACGTGAACATAGAAAACGTTGTCGCGACCAACTTCGTGGCGAACCTGACGAGCCGCCTCGAGGAAAGGCTGAGACTCGATGTCGCCGACGGTTCCACCGATTTCGGTGATGATTACGTCTGGAGCTGGAGTCTCGTGAGCCTGCAAACGCATGCGGCGCTTGATTTCATCGGTGATGTGCGGGATTACCTGAACGGTGTCACCCAGGTACTCGCCGCGACGCTCGCGAGCAATAACGGTTGAGTAAATCTGGCCGGTGGTCACGTTAGCTGACTGGCCCAAATTTATGTCTAGGAAGCGCTCGTAGTGACCGATGTCTAGATCGGTCTCGGCGCCATCATCGGTTACGAAGACTTCACCGTGCTGAAAAGGGTTCATGGTGCCCGGGTCAACGTTTAGATACGGGTCTAGTTTCTGCATCACGACCTTTAGGCCGCGTGCACGAAGAAGGTTGCCGAGACTCGAGGCGGTAAGGCCCTTACCGAGTGATGATGCAACACCTCCGGTGACGAAAATGTGACGTGTTCTACCGGAATCCAAAGCTTCTGCCATGGAACTTCAGCCTACCATTCGCTAGATTGCGAAACGCCCGACAACACGAAAGTGGCGTGACTTTTTAACGAATTTCTGCCCTTGCGAGGGTCAGCAGTTCGGCGGCGTGCGACTGGGCCGATTGCGAATCGCCAAGACCCGAAAGCATGCGAGCCAGCTCCGTGACCCGCTGCGATTCGGTCAGAGCGACAACGTCGCTAACTGTGAACTCTTGGCCAGTGGTTTTGAGAACGTTCAAGTGGTGATTCGCGAATGCGGCCACCTGGGCAAGGTGCGTAACGACTATGACCTGAGCTTGATTAGCCAATTTGGCAAGTCGTCTGCCAACCTCGATGGCCGCGGCACCGCCGACACCAGCATCGACTTCATCAAAAATAAAGGTGGCAACCGTAGCTGTTTTGGCTAGAACGACTTCGATGGCGAGCATGATTCGACTTAGCTCTCCCCCGCTGGCACCTTTGCCAAGCGGTCGTGGTTCTGCGCCCGGATAAGACGAAAGCTGAATCGACACGTTGTCTTTACCGTGGCTCGAAAATTCGGCCGATTCGGTAACCGCGACAACGAGCGAAGAACCGGACATTGCCAGCGCTTTAAGTTCCTGGGTGACCTCGTCGGCTAGAGACTTTGCGGCCGCTTCTCTGCGGCGACTGACTTCGGCGGCCAACTCGGCCATCAATCGACCAGCTTTGGCAACCTCTTCCTCGAGGGCTTCAATGCGTTCCGATGATGAATCAAGTTCAAGCAGGCGGTCCGATGCAGAGCGGGCAAAAACAAAGACATCCTCAAGGGTTTCGCCATGCTTTCGAATCAAAGCGTTCAACACGGCTCGACGACTTTGAACTAGCTCGAGATCGTTCGCCCCATCGCCTTCGAGCCCAGAAACGTAGCTCGATAGATCGGTCGCCAATTCACCAAGTTGATATCCGATTTCTTTAGCAAGCTGGGCTAGTCTCGCTAGCTCAGGGTCGTGTTCGGACACGTGCTCCAGTTGCTTACGGGCTATACCAACAAGCCCAATTGCGTCCGGCGCCGAGTCGAAACCCTCTGAAGACAACGCCTCATGAGCGGCGATTGCCGAGGCGCGCAACTCCTCGACGTAAGTGAGGCGATTTGCCAGTTCGGCAAGCTGTTGATCTTCGCCTGCAATGGGCTGAACTCGCTCAAATTCTTCGAACAAAACTTTCAGGCCTTCGGCTTCAGCCGAGCGCTCGGAGATCGATTGCTTGATCGCGACAAGTTTCGCCGCAAGTTCACGATGAGATTCAAAAGCCTGTCGGTATTTAGCCAGCAGGTCCAGAAATTCACTCCCGGCAAACTGATCTAGTGCCTCGCGTTGCGCTGAAGCCGACTTGAGTCGAAGCTGGTCTGATTGCCCATGCACGACAACGAGCTGATCACCCAACTCGGCTAAAACATTCACGGGGATCGCGCGACCAGAAAGCGAGGCACGACTTCGCCCCTCTGCCGAAACGGATCGGTTCAGAATGAGCTCACCGTCGCCACCGCTGGCTCCGACTTCGCTGAGCTTCTCGGCGACAAATTCATTGCCGGGAACAAACCAGCGACCCTCGACATAGGCCTGCTCTTGACCTCTTCTGACAGCTGAGCTGTCGCCACGTTCGCCAAGCAGCAAACCAAGTGCGGTTAGAACCATGGTTTTACCGGCTCCGGTTTCACCAGTCAGCACAGTCAGACCCGACTTAAAACCGAGTCGGGCTTCTTGAATTACTCCAAGATCACGAATGTAGATTTCTTCGAGCATCTTTATCCACGGTTTGCCGAGTTGTCGTCTGGCCCTCGCCAGCCGGCTACCGGCAATGAGAACTTGCGAACCAAACGGTCAGTAAAGGTGCTCTGGCGAAGACGAGCCAAAAGAACAGGTTTCTCGGATTTGCGAACCTCGACTCGGGCACCCGGCGGCAACTCCCAAGTTCTGCGACCGTCACACCACAAAACTCCGTATCCAGAGCTGCGCTTCAAAACCTCGACAGCCATCATCGCCTCGGGCTTCACCACAAGTGGACGCGCAAAAAGAGCGTGGGCGCTCAATGGCACGAGCAAAAGAGCTTCAACAGACGGCCAAACAACAGGGCCACCTGCCGAGAACGCGTAGGCGGTCGAACCGGTTGGCGTAGCCATCACAATGCCGTCGCAGCCAAAGCTCGATAGCGGGTGCTCTTCGACCTCAACCACAACCTCAAGCATGCGCTCACGCGCGCTTTTTTCGATGGTTGCTTCGTTCAAGGCCCAGGTGTGAAATACCTCTCGACCTTCAACAATCACAGCTACGTCAAGAGCCATTCGCTCTTTCACGATGTAGTCGCGCTCTACGATTCGCTGAACCGCATCGTTCAACCCATCGCGCTCGCTCTCGGCAAGAAAACCCACGTGTCCAAGATTGATTCCCATCAATGGAATCTCGAATTCGCGAACGATCTCTGCGGCCTTGAGAATAGTGCCGTCACCGCCTAGAACCATCGCAAGTTCAATCTGGGCTAACGCACAGTGCAAACCGAGCTCTAATACTTGAGCGGCGACCGCTGCAGGGTTAGAAACCGAATTGGCGTTTTGTTCCTGTGAGTCCGAAAAGGTTCGAAGCTCTTGCAGTTCCAACGCTGTCATGACCGGCGTTATGCCCGCCGAAATTAGCTGACCACAGGCTTCTAAAGCTGCGGCAATGGCGTCTTCACGTCGGGTGTGCGAAACGACCAGCACAAAACGTGACTCGGTCATCTCGGCTCCTTGGCGATCGATTCAATTCGGTCTACCCATTTTGACGCATTTTTAGGTTCGTTAGGAGAAATCCACAGCAAGTATTCAACATTCCCGTGAGTGCCAGGCAGCTCAGATCTTTCTAGACCTCGGATGCCCATGCCCAGCGAGTTGGCTTCTTCGACGACCTGCTTTATGGCACCGGCACGCAAGCGATGATCAGTCACCAGACCATGCGCGCTAAGCGACTGTTTTCCTACCTCGAACTGAGGTTTGACCAAGAGAACAAAGTCGGCGTTTGGCGCCACCGAAAGCATCTGCTTAAGAACCAGTGTCAGCGAAATGAAAGACAAATCTCCGACTACCACGTCGATTTCAGGAACAGCCTGACCAGCTCGCTCGGCGAGTGTCTCAGGCGAAAGCTCGCGCGCATTGAAGCCCTCGATGCTGACAACCTTCTTGTTTTCAAGAAGCTCGGGAACGATCTGATCATGACCGACATCGATTGCAAAGACTTTTGCCACCCCGCGGCGAAGAAGCACATCGGTGAATCCACCGGTCGATGCCCCCACATCTAAAGCCACACGGTCGACTAGTTCAATCTGGCTGAACACGTCGAGAGCGCGGGCAAGTTTGTGGCCAGCTCGTGAAACATAATCGACAGCCTCGAGAACCTTGATTTGATCGGTTTCCAAAGTGGTTTGAGAGGCCTTGCGCGCGGGCTTGCCATTGATCAAAACCCTCTCGGCTTCAACCATGGTGGCAGCGTGATTTCGCGAACGGGCTAGGCCGCGTTCAACTAGCGCGACGTCAATACGCAAATTTACTCGCCCGGCTTTGAGGCGGGTGCGGCACCCGCAGCATTCAGAAGCGAAGACTCGGCGCCGTTTAGAACCGATTCGAGTTCGTCGCGAATCAAACCAAAAGCGTTCGGCTGCTCCTCCAAAGGCAAGGCAGTTATGCGCTCAACCTCGTTGGCAACTTGGGCGATTAGGTCCTCTGACATGCTTCTAGCCTATTCGTAAAGAGCCGGCTCAACGTCCAGCCCATAGATTGGCGTAGCCGATGAATAAATCACTGCGCAGGCAGCCCGAAGCGCCGAAAGGCTCTTGGGGTCTCCCTCGGTCACAACTACCTTGTTGCCAAGCAATTCGACAGCAGCGTCACGGCAAGCAAAACCGCGTTTGGTCTGCTTTGGTGCGTCGTACGGCTTCAGCAATTCGGCCATTGAACCGATGATGTAGGTCGGGCGGCCTTCGACCTTTATGCCGAGGACTTCTTTTCGAGTGCTAACACCGGTCAGCACCAAAACCGAATCGATGCCGGCGCGATTAGCTCCGGTGACGTCGGTGTCGATGCGATCGCCGATGAATAGTGGACGTCGAGCAGAAAAGTGTTTTACGGCAGCCTCGAAAATGGCTGGCTCAGGTTTTCCGGCAACAAGCGGAAGCTGACCCACCGCCGTATGCACCGCCGAAACCAGTGTTCCGTTGCCCGGCGCCATTCCCTTTTCCTGAGGCAAAGTCCAGTCAGAGTTGGTTGCTACCCACTTGGCGCCATTCTGAATTGAGAATGCCGCTTCGGCAAGGTGCTTCCAGGCAACATCAGGGGCGAAGCCCTGAATTACGGCGGCCGGCTGGTCGTCTGATGACTCCACTAGCTCAAATCCGCCTTCTAGAACACGTGCACGCAAACCGTCGCCGCCAACTACCAAAACCTTGGCTCCAGCCGGCACCAACGTTTCCAAAAGCTGAACACCAACCTGGCCCGAGCCGATAATGGCATCCGGGTCGGTGACCACGCCAAAACCGGCAAGTTGCTCGGCAATTACCTCGGGTCTACGAGAAGAGTTGTTGGTCACATAGCCGATCGGCAACCCCTGCTGCTGCAGAACACGGATGGCCTCCGGCGCATCTTCGATTGCTTTAGTTCCCTCATAGACGACCCCGTCGAGGTCGGCCAGAAGCACATCGTATTGACCCCAGATGTTAGCTGTCACGCTGATCACTTGGCTTGTCGCTCGGTTTGTCACTCGACTTGTTCACACGACCAAAGGTGCGCGGCTGGCGCTCTTCGTCGCGCGCGGCGGTTCGCGGGGCGTCGTTCTCACGACGCGGGTAACGCGGGGTGTCACCATCACGACGTGGAGCACCACCATCACGACGTGGAGCACCGCCATCACGACGTGGAGCACCGCCATCACGACGCGGACGATCGTCACCTTCGCGCGGTTCCCAAACCTTCTTTTCGGCTAGCACGGGAATCTCGATCTCCTCGAGAACCTCAACTAACTCATCCTCAGGACCAGGGTTTCCGGCAAGCGCGAGCTCGGCGCGATCGGCAAGATCGAACCAGTGCTTTGATTCTGTCGCCTTACCAAGCACCTCGAGGGTGTCGGCATAGGCACGGAATAGCGCCGGTGAATAATCAAAAACTTTCGCCGGATTCAATTCGGCAATCTGCAGCTCGGCCAAAGCGAGGTCATTCTCGCCACGGTCTAAGCGTGCACCAGACATGGCAATGGCCAGGTTAACGCGTACGCTAACCGGCAACGAGGCACGGTCTACGGAACGACCAAGCTCAAGTGCACGATCTGGGCGACCAAGTCCACGCTCACAGTCAACCATCACCGGAATCTGGTCGTTAGATCCAGAGATGCGGCGAAAGGTAAGCAATTCTCGAAGAGCCAGGGCGTATTCGCCAACCGTGTAAGCGGTGACACCAACAACCTCACGAACCATGCCGATGCGGCCGGCGCGTTCGGCGGCAGCCACGGCGTGCTTGTGAGCCAGTTCTGGATCCTGCTCGATTAGCAGGTTAACCATTACAAGGTGACGTGCGACCTTCTCGGCATTCTCTGGAGTGAGGGTCTTTAGCTGAGCTCGAAGGCCCATTTCTAAGTCTTTTTCGGTTATTTCATCTGGAATCGGCGGGCTCTTTGGCTTGTCGTAATCGACAGGACGAGCGACTCGCTCCTGCCAATTTGGTCTAGATTCCTGACCATCGCGGCGTTGGGCACGACCGGCCGGCGCATCCTGGCGCTTGTCAGATCCTCCACGGCCCGAACCCATCCCTGATGAGCGTTCGCCAGATGCACCACGAGGCCCAAGGCCTGCTGGTTTACGGTCTGGTCGACCGGTATTGCGGTCTGAGCGACTTCCGAAATCGCGTTCAGCCATGTGGATCTCCTTATTTAAGTTTGTCTCAATGCCAAAACTACGCTAAAAACATGTAGTTAAACGAAAATGGCCACCTCGAAAGGTGGCCATTTTCTTAAATTAAGTCCGGCGGTGTCCTACTCTCCCACAAGGTCACCCTTGCAGTACCATCGGCGCTGGAGGTCTTAGCTTCTGGGTTCGGAATGTAACCAGGCGTTTCCCCTCCGCTATGGCCGCCGAAACACTATTGAGGTGTTTCAACAGACACACGTGAGTGTGTATCTTTGGTTCCCATACCTCGGGAACCACATAGTGGACGCAAGCAAAAAAGTTATCAAGTTATCGACTTATTAGTACTGGTCAGCTCCATGGGTCTTTAGTCCCCACTTCCACATCCAGCCTATCAACGCAGTAGTCTAGCTGCGAGTCTCTCGGCCGAAGCCATGGAATTCTCATCTTGAAACAAGCTTCCCGCTTAGATGCTTTCAGCGGTTATCTTTCCCGAACGTAGCTAATCAGCGGTGCTCCTGGCGGAACAACTGACACACCAGAGGTTCGTCCATCCCGGTCCTCTCGTACTAGGG
>JBEEPX010000098.1:0-3200 GCA_041190885.1 Actinomycetota bacterium | reverse complement strand
CGGCTGAGTTCGAATCGACCTTGGTCTTGTCGACGCCCTTGACGTTGATAAGAACCTGAGGGTAGACCTTCATTGCGGTGGCCAGTTCGGCCAAAGTCTTTTTGGTGCGGGCAACCTCGGCGCCAATCTTTAGGCCGGTCAAAATGCCATCGCCCGTGGTTGCATACTGGCTAAAAATAACGTGACCCGACTGCTCGCCACCGAGGGTGTAGCCACCGGCACGAATCTCTTCGAGAACATAGCGGTCGCCGACCTTGGTCTCGATCATGTTGATGCCGTTTTCTTGCATCGCAATCTTGAGGCCCAGGTTGCTCATCACGGTTGCAACCAGGGTGTTGCGCGCCAACTGGCCACGCTCTTTTAGTGACAAAGCAAGGATGGCCATGATCTGGTCGCCGTCGACAATGGCACCGGTGTGGTCAACTGCAAGGCAGCGGTCGGCATCCCCATCGTGGGCAATTCCAAGATCTGCGCCGTGCTCGAGCACTGCGGTCTGCAGGGCACTCAGGTGGGTTGAGCCATAACCGTCGTTGATGTTTAGGCCGTCTGGGTCGGCACCGATTACGACAACCTTGGCACCCGCATCGGCAAAGACCTCTGGCGATACGCCAGCTGCTGCACCGTGGGCGCAGTCGAGAACAATCTTTAGGCCATCGAGGCGGTTGGGCAGCGACTTGAGCAGGTGCACAATGTAGCGGTCTTCGGCATCGGCAAATCGAGTAACGTGACCAACGCCGGCACCAATCGGGGCGAGCTTTTCGCCGGCCATTGCGGCCTCGATTGCTTCTTCGATTGAGTCATCGAGCTTGTGGCCACCGCGGGCAAAGATCTTGATGCCGTTGTCAGGAGCAGCATTGTGCGAAGCCGAAATCATTACGCCAAAGTCGGCATCGAGGTCGGCGGTTAGAAACGCGGTTGCCGGGGTCGGCAAAACACCGGCGTCAAAAACGTCAACCCCCGAACTCGAGAGTCCTGCTGCAACTGCTGCTGCAATGAACTCCCCAGAGATTCGGGGGTCGCGGCCGATAACGGCTTTAGGTTTGATGCCTCGGTTGCGGGCTTCTGAGCCAAGAACGATTGCGGCCGCCTGAGCGATCTGCAATGCCATCTCGACAGTCAAGTCACGGTTGGCTAAACCACGAACACCGTCGGTGCCAAATAGTCGAGCCATGAGTGAAGACTAGCGAAGCCAGCGCGTGAAGCGAAGGATTAACGCTTCGAGAACTGAGAAGCCTTACGTGCCTTCTTCAGACCGGCCTTCTTGCGCTCGATGACACGTGGGTCACGCTTTAGGAAGCCAGCCTTCTTAAGGGTTGGACGGTTGTTGTCGCGGTCGATCTCGTTCAATGAACGAGCGATGCCTAGACGCAATGCGCCAGCCTGACCAGCCGAGCCGCCGCCTGAGATGCGAGCGATTACGTCGTAAGCACCCTTTAGGTCAAGAACGGTGAATGGGTCGGTGATTAGCTGCTGGTGCAACTTGTTTGGGAAGTAGTCCTCAAGCGCACGGCCGTTAACCTTGATGACTCCGGTGCCTGGAACGATGCGAACGCGAGCAATTGCCTGCTTGCGACGACCTAGGCCAGCGCCTGGAGTGGTTAGTGGGCCACGTGACTTAGCCGGTGCTGCCTTGGCAGCTGGAGTCTCGGTGGTGTAGCTCTCTGGAGCTACTACGTCTTCTACGATTTCGTTCTTAGCCATTGGGAGATCCTTACTGAGCTACCTGGTCGATGATGAAAGGCTTTGGCTGCTGTGCAGCGTGTGGGTGCTCTGCACCGCGGTAAACCTTAAGCTTTGAAAGCTGGTCTGCACCAAGCTTGTTGTGAGGAAGCATGCCCTTGATTGCCTTCTCGACTGCCTTCTCTGGGTTCTTCTCTAGAAGCTCAGCGTAGGTAGTAGCGGTTAGACCACCTGGGTAACCAGAGTGACGGTAAGCCTTCTTCTGCTTGAGCTTTGAACCGGTTAGGGCTACCTTCTCAGCGTTGATGATGATTACGAAGTCACCGTTGTCCATGTGTGGTGCAAAGGTTGGCTTGTGCTTGCCGCGAAGCAAGGTCGCAGCGTGAGTTGCAAGACGGCCGAGAACTACGTCGGTGGCGTCGATGACTAGCCACTCGTTGCTCAGCTCGTGAGCCTTTGGAGAATAAGTACGCACGGTAAATTGCCTTCTATTTCTATGTCGGATTGAAATGAATCCGCGCTAGAAGATCTAACTTCTCGGGATCCAAGTTTTCACATTGGCATTTAACGTTTGCCAATACCAAAGGTCAAGTCTAGACCTTAGATGCCCTGTGGGTCAAACCCTAGTTTTCATCCAGTGAGCGCATATTTCGCGCTCTTTCGGCCTGAATGGCCAGTTGGTCGTCATCTGGGTAGCCAACGCCAATCAAAGTTAGCCCTCGGGGCGGTTGAACCTTGTAAGAACCCACGCGCGTGCGACGAGCCAGCGTTGCCGAAACATCGCTCGGGCTAGCCTTGCCCTCACCCGCAGCGATCAGTGCGCCAACGATTGAGCGCACCATGTTGTGACAGAACGCATCGGCCAAAAGTTCGACCTCGATCACGTTGCCGTCGAACTCGTTGCGCGAAATTTCGATTGACCGAATTTCACGGATGGTGGTCGCGTTTGGCTTAGGTCGGCAGAAGCTTGCGTAATCGTGCAGCCCACAGAGTTCGAGTGCCGCGGCTTTCATGGCAAGCACATCGAGTTCGTGCTTGATCCACAGCGTGAAGCGACCCTTCAATGGGTCTTTTTGTGCCGCGCCATCGGCAATTCGATAGCGATAGCGACGCCAGGTCGCCGAATAGCGAGCATCAAAACCCGGCGGGGCTTCGCTGACCTTGTGAACATGGATGTCGTCTGGCAACAAATCGTTGAGCTTGCCCAAGAAGCCCTTTGAACGGCCTAGGCGTTTTAGTTGCTGCGGAGACAAGTCGATGTGGGCAACTTGTTCGAAGGCGTGCACACCGGCATCTGTGCGACCGGCAACTCGCATCTCAAAATCGTTCTTGCTCTCACCAAAAATGGTGGTAAGCGCCTTCAGCAGCTCGCCCTGAACGGTCTTGAAGTTCTTTTGCTGGGCGAAACCCCAGTATTCGGTGCCGTCGTAGGCCAGATCGAGCCGAAAACGAATCAGCCCGTCGACCTTGTGGTCAACGGGCTGATTCATGAGCTTTTGAGCGGTCAGATTACTCTGCTG
>JBEEPX010000097.1:0-7503 GCA_041190885.1 Actinomycetota bacterium | reverse complement strand
TATCGCGTTAGCAACGGTTAGCGATTTCCTCTTAGGGCAGATGCAACGCGAGTTTCTCCAATGAAAAACCCCGCACATTGTGCGGGGTTTTTCACTTCAAATCGATTAGGCCGAAGCCTTTACGACCTCGAGCCAAGCCTTGCGAGCTGCCAAAGCCTCGGTCGCGGCGTCAATCTTCTTTTTGTCCTTGGTTGCCTTAGCTGCGGTTAGTTCAGCATCTAGTTTTGCGATGCTCTCCTCAAGCTGGGTGATAACGCTGTTCGAGCGCTCCTTGGCTGCCGGGTCGGTCTTGCGCCAGTGGTCTTCTTCAGCCTTGCGAACTTTGGCCTCAATCGCACGAAGTTTATCCTCGGTCTCGCGCAGCTTATCCTTCGGAACTCGTCCAGCCTTCTCCCACTTAGCCGCGATGACCTGGAGCTGCTTCTTAGCCTCTGCCAAATCCTTGGTTGGGTCGATCTTTTCGGCTTCCTTGAGGATTTCTAGCTTCACAGCAAGGTTCGCCGTCTGTTCGACATTTTCGACAGCAGCGGTCTCAGCCTTGGCTGAATAAATTACGTCACCGGCAGCTTTGAATCTCGCCCAGAGAGCATCGTCAGATTTTCCAGGAGTGCGCCCCGCAGCCTTCCACTCGTCGAGTAGCTTGCGATAGTCGGCAACGGCGTCTGAGCCCTTCGCTGCAAGCGCCTCCGCCTTTTCGACGATTTCGTTCTTCTTGCCCTTGGCTGCCTTAGTGGCAGCGTCTAGTCCAGCAAAGTAGTGTCGCTTTGCAGTTTCGAACTTGGTTCGTGCAGAAGAGAATCTCTTCCAAAGCGCGTCAGCCTCAGTCTTGGCGATCTTTGCGCCTGACTTCTGAACCGCCTGCCACTCTTCAAATAGCGCAGCCATTGAGGCGCCAGAGGTCTTCCACTGGGTCTTTGCGGCATCTTGGTTGGCAATCGCTTCAGCCTTAGCGACAATCTCCGAACGCTTTGCCAGCGCCTCGGCAACGGCCTCTTTATTGGCTTCGACTTTCACAGTCACCAACGCAGCAATCTTTGAATCCAGGTTGCCAACACGACGGCGAAGATCAGCGATGTCTCCAACTGCTGCTGGCTCTTTTAGCTCATCAGCGAGTTTTGCAGCCGCCTTACCAAGTGAACCGTCGGTGATCTTATTTGCTACACGCTGTTCGAGAATCCTGACCTGAGCCTCTAGGTCGGCAAACTTTCGTTCGAAGTAGGCGAGTGCATCTGGTGCTGGAACGCCAGGGTACTGCCCAACCTTTCGCTCTTTTCCGTTCTCGATTACGAATACGTTGTTCTCGTCGTCTACGCGGCCGAACGAGTTGTTAGTAGCAGGCACTTTGGCTCCTGTTGATAGGCGGTTGATAAGGCTATTTTAGGCTGATGGCGCCGAGCTTGGTTGCCACGGCAGGTTTACCATCTGTGCCACCACCGCTGACACCGCCGTCGATGATTGGCTTTAGGTTCTCAAGACCCTTAGTCACCTTGCCGAATACTGAGTAACCTCCGGCGGCATCGCTTGGAATGGTGGTGTCTTCATACACGATGAAGAACTGGCTACCGTTGCTGTTGCCATCGCCACCGGCTCGAGCCATAGCGATAACACCCTTCATGTAGACGTTGTCGACCGGGGTGTGCTCGAGTGGACCCCATGAGTAACCTGGACCACCGGTACCATCACCGTTCGGGTCGCCACACTGAAGAACGTAGAAACCGCCATTGGTGATTCGGTGACAGCTCAGGCCGTTATAGAACCCCTTGTTTGCAAGCGTGATGAAGTTAGCGGCAGCCTGTGGCGCAGCTGCACCATCGATCGAAATTTCGAGAGGCTTTCCGTTGACTTCGATAGTTCCGGTCCACTCGCGCCCCTCGGCCAGTGCAGGTGACGGAACAAGGGGAGAGTTACTAACGGTTGCCTTTGGCTCAGCGGTCTTTGGCGCGACGTAGCCTGGTCCGGCGGTGAAATAGGCAAACTGTGCAAGCACCGCAACCAGGATTGCTACGGCCGAGACAATCAGAGCGAGTTTGTTGTCGTTCTTGTTTCTTGCTTGCTTGATAGCCTGCTCTTTTTGCTTAGCCTGAAACTTAGCTAGGGCATCACTTGAAGCTACTGCTGACTTCTTCTTATTAGCTGGCACGGCGAACCTTTCAACGGCGTTATCTCTCCGATTTTATGCGGTGTTATGACGGGCAGCAGACATTGCCATCGGTTAGCCTGAATGCATGTCCGACAACTCAAGCCTCATCGCATCAGCCACACCGCTCGCGGCTCGAATGCGACCAACAAGCTTGGATGAGGTCGTCGGCCAATCGCACCTCTTGAAGGATGGCTCGCCGCTTAGAAATCTTGCGGCGAAGGCCCTTCCTGGTGAAAAGTCAGCCACTGTGTCGGTAATTCTTTTCGGACCGCCTGGAACCGGTAAAACCACTCTGGCACAGGCCGTGGCGAGAACCTCGGGGAGAAAATTCGTTGAACTAAGCGCGATTACTGCGGGTGTCAAAGATGTTCGTGAAGTCATGGAGCGAGCTAGGAACGATAAGGACCTCTACGGCGTCAACACGATCCTGTTTCTAGACGAAATTCATCGCTTCTCGAAAGCCCAACAAGATGCGCTATTGCCTGGGGTAGAGGGCGGCTGGGTTGTGCTGATTGCAGCCACAACAGAGAATCCGTCATTCTCAGTCATCTCGCCACTGCTGTCTCGCTCCTTGATGCTCACACTCAAGCCCCTCGACGAAGCCGACCTGCATTCCTTGGTGGTTCGAGCTACCGAGGACCCGAGGGGCCTCGCAGCTAAATTTACCGTTCCGGGCGATGTTGTCGATTCGATTGTTCAATTAGCCGGAGGCGACGGGCGCAGAGCCCTAACCCTGCTTGAAGCCGCGGCTAACAGCGCAGCCGAACGCGGAGGCGCTTCGAAAAAGAAACCTTTGATCAGTGCAGAAGATGTAGCAAACTCAATGGACCGTGCACTGGTCAGGTATGACAGAGACGGCGACCAGCACTACGACGTGATTAGCGCTTTCATCAAATCGGTACGCGGTTCTGACGCGGACGCCGCGATTCACTACCTTGCGAGAATGATCGAGGCGGGGGAAGACCCTCGATTCATCGCCCGAAGATTGATGATTCTCGCAGCCGAAGATGTCGGTCTGGCCGACCCTGGGGCTTTGTCACTGGCAGTTGCAGCGGCCGAAACCGTTAGCTTGATTGGAATGCCAGAGGGGAGGATCCCGCTTGCCGAGGCCACCATCTATTTAGCCTTGGCACCAAAATCCAACTCTGCCTACAACGCGATAAATTCTGCGCTCGACGACATCAGATCGGGACAATTTGGCGAGGTTCCCGACCCGCTTCGATCCTCAAATTATGCGGGTGCAAAGCGCACTAACGCCGGAGTCGGATACAAGTATCCTCACGATGACCCGCGTGCGGTACTCGAGCAGCAGTATTTGTCTGCAAAGCTCGAAAACCGGCGCTATTACGTGCCCAAAGAAATAGGTCAAGAACGAGACTTCGCCGATCGTTGGCAGAAACTTCGAGCGATTGTTAGGGCATTCAAAAAGAGCTCCTAGACCCTTGGTTTGAAGGGCGCCGACTGCTAGACTGTTCAGGTTGCCGACTGGAGTGCTCAAACGCGGCTGTGCGAGCGCTCAATCACGGTGCGACCTTCTAATAGCCAGAGGGTCCGTGGCAGAGGGGTCGAACCATAACCCCGACTTGTGAACAATTACCGCTATAGCGATTTCGTGAGAAATCCATTTTGAAAGGAAAACGTGTCTAAAACCACACGTACCCGCAGCAAGACTCGTTTGTCTCGCGCACTGGGCATTGCCCTAACCCCAAAGGCCGCCAAGTACCTAGAAAAGCGTCCATACGCTCCAGGTGAACACGGTCGTACCAAGCGCAAGGCAGACAGCGACTACGCTGTTCGTCTACGCGAGAAGCAGCGCCTACGCGCTCAGTACGGCATTCGTGAGGCACAGCTTCGCAAGACCTTCCAGGAGGCAAAGCGCGCTGAGGGTCTTACCGGTGAAAACCTTGTAGAGCTTCTAGAGATGCGTCTCGACGCAGTCGTGCTTCGCGCAGGCTTCGCTCGTACCATCGCTCAGGCACGTCAGATGGTTGTGCACCGCCACATCCTCGTGAACGGTGAGCGCGTTGACCGCCCATCATTCCGCGTTAAGCCTGGCCAGTTGGTTCACGTCCACGAGAAGAGCGAAAAGACTGAGCCTTTCCAGGTTGCAGCCGCAGGCGCTCACGTCGACGTTCTTCCGCCAGTTCCTGGTTACCTTGACGTCTCGCTAGACAAGCTTCACGCAACTCTAGTTCGTCGCCCAAAGCGTGCCGAAGTTCCAGTAACCTGTGAAGTTCAGCTCGTTGTTGAGTACTACGCTGCTCGATAAATAGCATCAAATCGGTTTAGGAGTTCAGATGAGTGGTGGAGACATCGCAGCAATCATTGCAGCAGCAGGTTTCGTCCTGTTGGTGCTATTCATTGCCGTTCCGCTGCTAAAGCTCGGACGTGTTCTCGACGAGACCCGCAATTCAATTCGCGATCTCAACGAGACAGTGTCTCCGCTACTCTCTGAACTCACCGATACCGTAACCGCGACCAACAAGCAGTTGGCAAAGGTTGACGTCATCACCGAAAACGTCGCAGAGGTTACTACCAACGTGAGCGCCCTGGTCGCTGTGTTTTCTTCCACCCTGGGTTCACCACTGGTCAAGCTTGCAGGTCTGGCAAAGGGCCTGAACACCTTCCTAGGCAAGAAGAAGTAGGTAGCAAAATGAAGAAGTTTTTCTGGTTGGTTGCCGGCATTGCGGCCGGTGCAGTAGTAGCGAAGCAGGTTCGCGAGAACCCAAAGGCTAAGGCTCTGCTAGACGACGCTATCGCTTTGGCAAAAGACTTCGGCAACGAAGCCAGAGAGGGTTACGCCGAGCGCGTGGCCGAACTGGCAGCCGAAGAGCAGGCTTCTAAGCCAGCATCAGATTCTGCATCAAAATAATGCAGACCGCTGAAATTCGTAACCGCTGGCTCTCGTTTTTTGAAAGTAAGGGTCACACGGTAGTTCCGTCTGCCTCACTAATCAGCGAAGACCCCTCACTTCTATTCACCGTCGCTGGCATGGTGCCTTTTATTCCGTACATGTCTGGATTGGTTCCTGCCCCATATAAGCGGGCAACTAGCGTTCAAAAGTGCGTTCGCACCCTCGACATTGAAGAGGTTGGCAAGACCACCCGACACGGAACTTTCTTCCAAATGAACGGAAACTTCTCGTTCGGTGACTACTTCAAGCCCGAGGCAATCGCCTTCGCATGGGAGTTCCTGACCGGATCTGTCGAATCCGGCTGTCTCGGACTAGATCCGCAGTTGCTCTGGGTCACCGTTTTCCAGGACGATGACGAATCGATCAAAATCTGGCGTGAAGTCGCCGACATTCCAATGGAGCGCATTCAGCGTCGTGGAATGAAGGATAACTATTGGTCGACCGGGCAACCTGGTCCAGCTGGACCTTGCTCCGAGATTTATTATGACCGCGGACCGGCGTACGGTCGCGAGGGTGGCCCAGAAGCCGACGAGGATCGCTACATTGAGATCTGGAACCTCGTGTTTATGCAATACGAACGTGGTCAGGGCACCGGCAAAGACAGCTTCGAGATTCTCGGAGAACTGCCTAAGAAGAACATCGACACCGGTATGGGTCTTGAACGTGTAGCGTTCCTCATGCAGGGTGTAGAAAACCTCTATGAGATCGACCAGGTTCGCCCGGTGCTTGACCTAGCGGCCTCGCTATCTGGCAAGAAGTATGGCGAAAGCGTTGAAGACGATGTTCGCATGCGCGTGGTTGCCGATCACGTGCGTTCGGCTCTGATGCTGATTGGTGACGGCGTCACCCCGGCCAACGATGGTCGCGGCTACGTTTTGCGTCGCCTGTTGCGTCGCACCGTTCGATCCATGCGACTACTCGGCGTCGAGGGCGAAACCTTCACGACCCTATTCACCGCTTCGAAAGATGCGATGAAGGCTGCCTACCCAGAGGTTGATCGCGATTTTGACCGCATTCTGAAGACTGCCGTTGCCGAAGAGCAAACCTTCCTTCGCACCCTAGTAGCCGGCACCGTTTTCCTCGATCAGGCTATTGCTGATGCAAAGCAGGGTGGGGGAAAGACCCTTCAGGGCGATGCCGCATTCTTGCTTCACGACACCTATGGCTTCCCAATCGACCTAACCCTCGAGGTTGCCGAAGAATCCGGTCTATCGGTAGACCGTGACGGTTTCAAAGCTCTTATGGCCGAGCAACGAGATCGCGCCAAGGCCGACGCTCGCGAGAAGAAGTTGGGTGGCACCGATCTTTCGGTCTACTCGGCATTCCGAGCTAAGGGCGTTACCAAGTTCACGGGCTATACCGAGCTTGAGAGTGAAGCACGTGTCCTTGGCATCATTGTTGAGGGTTCGGATGTTCGCGAGGCTGTAGTTGGTTCAATCGCCGAGGTTATCCTCGACGAGACCTCGTTCTACGCCGAGTCTGGTGGCCAAGACTCGGATGCTGGTTTCATCGTCGGAAATGGATTCACCCTCGAGGTTCTAGACGTTCAAAAGCCGATCAAGGGCTTAATTAGCCACAAAGTATTGGTTCGCGAAGGAACTGTTTCAATCGACTCTAAGGTGACCACAAAAGTCGATTCAGAATGGCGAGTCGGTGCACGCCAAGCTCACTCTGGCACCCACGTTGTGCACGCTGCACTGCGTGAAGTACTTGGCCCATCGGCTCTTCAAAGTGGCTCTTACAACAAGCCCGGCTACCTGAGACTTGACTACTCATGGAGCCAGGCCCTTTCAAACGAAACCAAATCCGAAATCGAAGAGGTATCGAACCTCGCCATTCGCAAGGATCTATTGGTCAGCGAACACCACATGTCAATCGACGAGGCCCGTGCGTTCGGCGCAGTTGCTCTTTTCGGTGAAACTTACGACGAAACAGTTCGAGTCATTGAGATCGGCAGCGAATGGTCTCGTGAGCTTTGCGGTGGAACCCACGTTTCACACAGCTCGCAGATTGGCCTCATCTCACTGATCGGCGAATCCTCAGTTGGATCAGGATCTCGTCGTATCGAAGCCTTGGTTGGAATCGAAGCGTTCCGTGCTCTTGCCGTCGAGCGGGCTCTAGTCTCTAGACTCAGCGAGGCTTTCAAGGCACCGCGTGAGCAACTCGAGGACCGCATCGCGTCAACTATCGAGGAACTCAAGCAGGCGCAGCGCAAGTTGGCTTCGTTGCAGGCCGCTTCGCTGGCGACCCGCATCCCGGAACTTATTTCCTCAGCCGTTACGGCTGGGTCGACAACATTGGTGTCGGCTGACATTGGCGAACTTGACTCGGCAGACGATTTGCGCAACCTAGTTGTTGGGCTTCGCGATCGAGTTGCCAACGAGAACTTTGTGATTGCCTTGTTCGCAAATGCTGCTCAGAAGCCAACGGTGATTATTGCAACCACCGA
>JBEEPX010000096.1:0-6627 GCA_041190885.1 Actinomycetota bacterium | reverse complement strand
TTAAACGAAAAAAGACCCGAAGGTCTTGGTCGTTTTTGTAGCGAGGGCGGGACTTGAACCCGCGACACCACGATTATGAGTCGTGTGCTCTAACCACCTGAGCTACCCCGCCGCTTGCCACTACCAAAAGTTATTGGACTGGCGGATGAAAAACCTTGCGGCATTTTCGAGCCCCGAGCCAGGATTGAACTGGCGACCCCTTCCTTACCATGGAAGTGCTCTACCACTGAGCTATCGGGGCGTTGTGCAAAGGCTTCTAGCGCCAGGCACCAGAAGACTTTATCACTTTTATTTGGTGGCTGGCAAACGCCAAACGTTAAAACTCAACTTTTCGCCGGCAAATTTGGCATTTTTCTTGCCCAATTCGATGGTTGAGCCGCCGTAAATGTTGACTGCATCGGCAATGCCAAAGACAGCGTCTTTGGCGATCTTGATTTCTTTGTCACGACCACGGGTTGCCAAAACCAAAACCGATTGTTTTTTGTGCTCACGCACAAACAGCACGGCCTCGGCCGAAGCGTAAAGGAAGCGCATCGAACCGCTCACTAGAGCCGGGTTTGCCTTTCGAAGTGCGGCCAGCTCGGCATACATGTCAATCAGACTTGGGTCGTGTGGGCGTTCGTTATTCCAAGGCAACGGGGTGCGCGAGTTTTCACCGTTCCAACCATCGAGACCGAACTCGTCGCCAGCCCAAATAACTGGAATACCCGGGAAGGTGAACTGCATTCCGGCGGCAACACGTTGGGCTCCCTTGATTGCGAAAGTCTTGAATCGAGGGATGTCGTGAGTATCGAGTGGATTCATGTTGTGCAGGCGAACATGCCATGGGAATCCGTTGATGAACTGGCGATAGCTGGTTACCAGGTCAACGCCGTCGGCCTTGTAGTTGCCGTCCCACTCCATGTAGCCGGGCTTGCCCTTTGACTTGGTGTTGTAGAACCAACGCCAAACCGGCTTGGTGAAGTTGCTGTAAGTCATGGCACCCTGCCAGCCGTCACCCTGAACGTGATAGGCAGCATCGCTGGTGTATTCACCCAGCATGATGGTGTCGGGGTTGACCGAAACCATGGTGTTGCGAATGGTCTTGGCTACGTCGTCGTAAAGGTCTTCATCACGGATGCGGCCAGTCATGTTGGCAACATCGATGCGCCAACCATCGAAACCGTATGGAGCCTTTAGCCACTTGGCAACCACCGAAGTTTTACCCTCGATGAATCGCTTGCGCAATTCTGCTGACTTCCAGTTGAACTTAGGCAGGCTGGCCACACCGAACCAAGAGTCATACTTGGTGTTTTTTTCGGTGAAGTAATAGAAATCACTTTCGGGCGCGCTCGGGTTTTTGTCAGCCGCTTTGAACCATTCATGGGCATCGCCCGAGTGGTTGCTGGTTAGGTCACCAATGATTTTGAAGCCCATTTTGTGGGCCTCTTCGATCAGAGCCTGCAGAGCCTTGTTGCCACCGAGAACCGGGTCGACCTGGTTGAACGAGCTGGCGTCGTAACGGTGGTTTGAGCGACCCGGAAAAATCGGGGTCAAGTAAAGCATGGTCACGCCGAGTTTCTTGAGGTGATCTAGGTGCTCGATTACGCCCCAAAGGTCGCCGCCAAAGAACTGTTCACCCGTGCCGGGGCCAGAACCGATGACTGCGTCGCCCCATTCGGCTGGTTGCGCCCACTCAGGCGCCTTGTGCTTGTCGGCCTGCGCTGAACGCGCAAATCGATCCGGGAAGATCTGGTACATGATGGTGCCGGCTCCCCAAGAGGGCGCCGACGAGAAGGTGTTGATGCGGAAGTCGTTGATGTCGGCTGGGTTCAAGCGCCAAAGACCGAGACCATTTAGCCAGAGAACTTCGCCATAATCGAGAGTGATCATGAAGCGGTAGTGCATCTTGGGGTTGTGCATTACAAAAGATGCTTCAAACCAAGACCACTCGCCCTCGCGACGAATCAACTTAGCCGGCGGCGAAGGAAACGCCTCACCGCTTTCGCTGTATCGAACGCGAACCTCTTTGACTGAGCCAAGGGCACTGTGAATTCGCACACGAACTTTGACGGTGTCGAGCAGCGCCGGCTTTTGGTTCAGCACATAAAGTTCAGAGCCGTCGTGAAACGGTTGCAACGAAACAGGCAAGTTCTTCATGTGCCAAACCTAACGGTAAGAAGTTTCGGGTTGATTAACCCTTTACAGCTCCACCAACGAGACCAGAGATGATGAATCGCTGCAGACCAATAAACAGTGCAACGATGGGCGCAGCCGAAAGCACGGCGCCTGCCGAGAACATAGCCCAGTTCTTTGAGTGCGGGTCATCGATCAGGGTTCCAAGACCAACGGCCAGGGTGTACTGCTCTGACTTGTTGAACACAATCGAAGCAAGGATGAAGTCGCTCGAGGTGCCGATGAACGAGAGCAAGGCCATAACCGCAAGAATCGGGGCAACCAAGCGAAGAATGATGGTGAAGAAGATCTGGGTGTGGGTCGCACCATCGATCTTTGCCGCCTCATCGATCTCTTTCGGAACCGTGTTGAAGAAGCCATACATGAGGTAGGTGCCGCCACCGAGTGAGCCACCCAGGTAAACCAGAATCAGACCCCACTGGGTGCCAAGACCAATCGCCGGGATGTAGTCGGTTAGCGCGCTCAAGATACCGAAGATTGCCACCAAACCGAGGATCGATGGGAACATCTGAATCAGGATCAGCGAGAGCAGACCCGCACGACGACCCTGAAAACGCAGACGTGAGAAGGCGTAGGCCGCACAAGCGCTCAAGAAAACGCTGCCGATCGAAGTCACCGAAGCAATAAAGATGGTGTTTCCGGCCCAACGCAAGAACTCGTTGTTCGGGTCAACCAACTCCTGGTAGTTCATGAAGGTGATTTGACCGAAGAGAGTGCCGTTCGAGATGCCACCCATGTCGGTGAGCGAAGTCGAGATGATGTAGAGGATCGGGAACAGTGAGTACACGACCACTACGAGTCCGACAATGTGCTTCCAGCCCAGCTGCTTGAACCAGCGGCCAAAGCTCTGCTTGCGACGTTCAGGAATGATGAGTTCAGACATTTAAACCAAGTCCTCCAGTGCACGGGTACGGCGGAAGGTGACGTACGAAATCGAACCGACGATCAAGAAGATCAGGATTGAGAATGCGCTGGCTAGACCGTAGTCAGCACCAACACCGCCACCGAAGGCGAGCTTGTAGACGAAGGTGATCAGGATGTCTGTTCCACCCGCATCTAGCCTCAACGTTGGGTCACCACCCGGCCCACCACCGGTGAGCAGATAGATGATGGTGAAGTTGTTGAAGTTGTAGGCAAACGATGAAATCAACAGCGGGGCCAACGAAACAAGAAGCAACGGCAACTTGATCAAGCGGAACTGCTGCCAAGGGCTCGCCCCGTCGATGGTGGCCGACTCGGTCAACTCACCAGGAATTGCCTGCAGCGCACCGGTTGAAATCAAGAACATGTAAGGGAAGCCGAGCCATAGGTTGACCAAAAGCACTGCCCAACGAGCCGGCCCAACTTCTTCTAGCCAAGGGATGCCGTTTTCAGTTCCCAGACCAAGAATCGTCTGGTTGATGAAACCGTGCTCCTTTTGGAACATACCCTTCCAGACATAGGCCGAAAGGAAAGCTGGGAAGGCATAAGGCAAAATCATGATCGCGCGATAGATCTTTTTGCCGCGAAGGCGCTCATCGTTGAAAAGAAGAGCCAGCGCCAGACCGACAATGAAGGTGCTGACCACCGAGCCGATGGCGAACATGAAGGTCCAGAGCAGGATGCCGATCAATGGGCCACGAAGTTCTTCGTCGCCAAAGATGCGAGCGAAGTTGTTGAAGCCGACCATTACCTGCCAACCGACATCGAAGCGCTCGCCAGTCTCTGCCGATTCAAAGAATCCAGTTGACTGGTTGGCCTTGAAGACAACGCCGTCGCTGAGGCGGGTAATCGAGTCGGTTGCCTTGTCGTAAACGGCGTCGAACTTGTTGAGTTCGGCAGTCATACCGTCGGGGGTTAGCAAGAAGCCATCTGTGTTGATGTCGGCACCCACCGGAACCTTCATTGCTGAAATCTGTTCACCCTTGGCCGAGATCTCTTCGTCGGTTAGGCGGGTGTAGCCGTTGAGTGATTCGGCGAGACCGTCTTCGCCGACCTTTAGGCCTGGGTCTGCGGTGACTTCACGGAATGGGTCGGCTTTGTAGTCTGCGCCACCAACATAAACCTTCGAGGTTTCGAAGTCGGTGACTAGAAATTCGAGTGCGCCATCTGCGTTTTTGACAACTTTTAGGTCGTAGGTTGAAGCGCCTTCAACTGGCACGACAGCACTTTGGGTGATTGCATCAAGAGCAGACTCTTGGCTGCCGTTGTGCAACGATCCGTAGTTGGTGAAAGCGATAAAACCGCTGAAGAAAACCACGTAAACCTGGAAAGCCAACAGGAACAGAACGCCTGGGGCTAGGTACTTGGCAGGCAGACCGCCTGGACGCAAGTAGATGTAGTTGACGATTAGGGTTACTGCGACGACCAGAGCTGTGAAGCCCCACTCCTCTTTCATGATCAACATCATGGCCAGGAACAAGGCGCCTGCATCGAGAAGACCAAGCATCGCAATCTTGATCAGCGTGCCTTTGAGGCTAGGTGAGCCACCTTCTTGAAGCTTCTTTTGAGCCTTGGCGCGAGCCTTTAGGGCCTTCTGGTCTGTCATCGGGTCGACGGTGGTCATGCTATTTCCTTTGGCCGCGTGGGTGGTCGGGCTAATTTGCTGCTTTGGAGCTTTTGTTGTTTTGGTGATTAGAAAACTGGGTCGGAGCACCAGTTAGATACTCCGACCCAGTCATTTGTAACTAAGGGTTACTTGCTCTCGTTCACTACTGACTGAGCAACACCAATTGCCTTCTTGAAGAAGGTAGCTGCGTCACCGGTGTACTTGCCCGATAGAACTGCAGCCTCTGCGCGGCCAACCTTGTCCCATACGGTGTCCATGAACACGAATGATGGCATTGGGTAAGCGTTCTGACCAGCTACACCGAAGCCCTTTAGACCAGCGTCGGTAACCTTTGCAAGTGCATCGGTGTTAGCAGGAATGGTGTTTGCCTTCTTGTAGAAAGCAAGCTGAGCCTCGCCGGTTGCGATGTAAGCAAGAACCTTACCTACTGCAAGAGCGTTAGCCTGCTTGGCAACCTTTACAGACTTCCAAACACCGTAAACACCTGAGAACTGGTGAACAGTCTGGCCACCAGCTGAAGGAATGACGGTTACGCCGATCTCTGCCTTGGTTAGAGCCTTAGCTGAACAACCTGAGATGGTGTCCTGGCCGTGGTTGTACATCCATGGGCCTGAGATGACGTAGTCACCCTTCTGAAGTGCACAAGCCTTCTGGTCCCAGCCGTCGGTTGGACGGTGGATCTTCTTGCCTGAGGTGGTTAGCCACTTGGTGTAAGCGCCAGCCTGTGCTGAGTCGTAGCCAAGGTCCTTGGTCCATGAGCCGTTGTTGCGCTCGAACAGGGTTAGGCCGAATGACGAAGCGATTGATGAGAAGTGGTAAGGGTCACCCTTGACGGTGTCGTGGGTGATGCTTAGGCCAGCGTCTAGAAGCTGCTCGAAGGTCATGCCCTTCGGGTCCTTGCTGTCGCGCTTGTTCCATAGAAGAGCAATGTTCTCGGTCCAGGTTGGAACACCGTATAGCTTGCCGTTGACCTGGAAACCAGACTGAACAGCGGTTGAGAACTTCTTAGCTGAAGCACCTAGTGAAACTGGAGCAACAACACCAGCGCCTACTAGCTGGCCAGTCCAGTCGTGAGCACCGATCATTAGGTCTGGGCCCTTGCCGGTTGGAACAGCTGAGATGAAGTTGTCACGAAGGTTGGTTGGCTTGGCAACGACGTTAACGGTTAGACCGTTCTTCTTGCCAAATGCAACTAGAGCTGCGGTGATTGGGTTTTCTGCTGCGGTCTTTGAACCGGTCCAGACAGTAACGGTCTTTGCGTCTGCTGCTGATGCTGGTGCAATGCCGGTGGTCAGCATCGCAGCGCTAGCTGCAACCGCGATTGCAGCTGCAATGCTGCTCTTGCGAATCTTCATTTGTAACCTTTCTAGCTACCTAGTAGAGAAGGACTTGCAATCAAGTCCTACCCATCACACAACTTGTAAGCGCTTACAGACAAACTCAATCTGCGCTATTTTGGTAACGAATTTATCACGGTTTGGTAACACCCCTCCATGCAACCGCTTACATCAAAATTTGAACCGATTCAATGTGGAATTTGCCTCAAATTCACCTAAGTTATAGACATGTCAAAAAACGAATTCTTGTACGAAACCATTCCAAATGCGGAGTGGTGGAGATCGTCTGTCATCTATCAGATTTACCCTCGAAGCTTCGCCGATGGCAACGGTGACGGGATGGGTGACCTAAAAGGCATCACCGAAAAGCTGCCCTACCTAGCCGACCTGGGGGTCGACGCAATCTGGTGCTCACCCTTCTTCAAGTCACCTCAAAAGGATGCCGGTTACGATGTGTCCGACTACAGGGACATCGACCCCATTTTCGGAGATTTACAGGATTTTGACGCTCTTGTAAGCGCTTCCAAAAAACTTGGAATTAAGGTCATCGTTGACCTGGTTCCGAAC
>JBEEPX010000095.1:0-4934 GCA_041190885.1 Actinomycetota bacterium | reverse complement strand
TGCTGATCGGTCGCCATGAAGGTTTCGCCGATGCGAGGAAACGCAGCCAGAATCGGGTCGATTGTGTATGGCATCAGGGTCATCGAAAGACCCAGCAGAACTATAAAGACCAGCCGCTGACGCTTAGTTAGGTCGTCACCAGACTGAATCGATTTAGTTTTTTGCACCCACTTAGACTAACCGCCAAAAAGAAACCGCCCGAGCAATGCCCGAGCGGTCTCTTGCGAATTGATTTACTTTCCGCGGCGCTTCGACCAAACGTCGAATGCTACTGCGAGAAGCAAAACCATACCCTTGATGGTCATCTGTGCGTCGATGCCCACCGAGTTTAGGTTCATGCCGTTTCCAAGAACACCCTGGATCAAGCCACCGACCATCGAACCGACTACGGTACCGACACCACCCTGAACCGCGGCGCCACCGATGAAGACCGATGAAATGGCGTCGAGCTCGAAGCCGTCACCGGCCTTTGGCACAGCCGAGTTCATGCGAGCGGCGATCAAGATGCCCGAAATGGCTGCCAGCGCACCCATGTTTACGAACAACCAGAAGTTCACGCGACGCACGTTGATGCCCGAAAGGGTTGCAGCGTGCAAGTTGCCACCGATTGCATAGATGTGGCGACCGAAAGTGGTCTTGTTCATGACCACGCTGTAAACCACAATCAAGAAGGTCAACAGAATCAAGGTGTAAGGAATGCCGTTTGCGTTGGCAAGCTGGAAGCCAACGTAGGCAACCATGATGGTGAGCACTGCGTTCTTTACATAGAACCAGGTGCGAGGCTCGACCGGCTGGCTGTAGCGGATGCTTGCTCGACGCTTGTTTAGAGCCTGGAACCAGATCGCCAAGATACCGATCAAGGTAACCAAAAGCGCGGTGCCGTTGTATTGCTCCGGCAGGCCAATTGCCGCTCCGAGCGCGTTCTCTTTATCGAGGAAGCCGTTACCGATTGCGCGGAACTCATCTGGGAAAGGACCGATGTTTGAGTTCTGCAGGGTCATCAACGCTAGACCGCGGAACAAAAGCATGCCGGCGAGGGTAACGATGAAGGCTGGGATGCCAACGTAGGCCACCCAGAAACCCTGCCAAACGCCCACGATGGCACCGACGATAACTGCGCCGAGAAGACCAGCCCACCAAGGCAGCGCTGGTAGCCATTCCCAACCGTCTTGCTCGAGCGGTCGAACCACCAAAATACCCGCGACTGCACCGATAAATGCGGCCACCGAACCCACCGACAGGTCGATGTGACCCGCGATGATGACCATGACCATGCCGATGGCTAGAACCAGAATGTAGCCGTTCTGCACCACAAGGTTTGACCAGTTGGTCGGAGTGATCGATGCCGCGTTGGGAGTCGTCGCTGCAAAGAAGACAATGAGGCCGATTAGGGCCAAGAAGATACCGTTCTGACGAAGGTTTACACCTTCGAGGCGAGAGCGTAGGTTGTCTAGAAAACTAGCCTTTTTCTCATTCGTGATCGACATTATTTGCTGCCCTTCTCGGTGGTCATATACTTCATAAGCAATTCTGGGTTGGCTTCTGCCTTAGAGACTTCGCCGGTGATGCAACCTTCTGAGATTGCGTAGATGCGGTCACAAATTCCGAGAAGCTCCGGAAGCTCGCTCGAAATCACAATCACACCCTTGCCCTCATCGGCCAGGCGCTGAATGATGGTGTAAATCTCGTACTTAGCGCCAACGTCGATGCCACGGGTTGGTTCGTCAAGAATCAGAACCTCCGGCTTCACGTTGATCCACTGACTCAAAACCACTTTCTGCTGGTTTCCACCAGAAAGCTTGCCGACCACCGAAAGCACCGACGGCGCCTTGATGTTCATGCTGGTTCGGTACTCGGAGGCAACCTTGAACTCTTCGTTGTCGTTCACTAGGCCGCGCTTGACAAAGTCGTCGAGCGAAGCAATCGAGATGTTGCGCTTGATGTCATCGATAAGGTTCAAGCCAAAGCGCTTGCGATCTTCGGTGGCATAGGCCAAACCGTTGTCGATCGCCTGCTTGATGGTGTTGACCTGAATCTCTTTGCCGTTTACAAAGACCTTGCCACTGATGTTGGTGCCCCAGCTCTTGCCAAACAGGCTGCGAGCAAACTCGGTGCGACCGGCACCCATAATGCCGGCTAGGCCAACGATCTCGCCCTTGCGAACATGGATGTTGACGTTGTCGACAACCACGCGGTTTGGGTCATCCGGGTGGTGTGCGGTCCAGTTCTCAACACGAAGAATCTCGGCGCCACCAACATTAGTTTCGTGCGCTGGGTAACGGTTGTCCATTTCACGGCCAACCATGCCCTTGATGATGCGCTCTTGGTCGACGTGGTCGGCCTTCATGTCGAGGGTTTCGATGGCCTTGCCATCGCGAATGATGGTGGTCTTATCTGCAATCGCGGCAATCTCGTTGAGCTTGTGCGAAATGATGATGCAGCTGATGCCCTGATCTTTTAGGTGGCGAAGCAGGCTCAACAGGTGCGCACTGTCTTCGTCGTTTAGCGCAGCGGTTGGCTCATCCAAGATCAAAAGCTTCACGCGCTTTGAAAGCGCCTTAGCGATTTCGACCAACTGCTGCTTACCAACACCGATGTCCATGACCTTGGTGTTTGGGTTTTCAATCAAACCCACACGGGCCATCAGAAGCTGAGCTTCTTGGCCGGTTTTGTTCCAGTCGATCAGACCGTTCTTCTTGATTTCGTTGTTCAAGAAGATGTTTTCGGCAATCGAAAGATATGGGCTCAGAGCGAGCTCTTGGTGAATAATGACGATGCCCTTGGCTTCGCTTTCACGGATGTTCTTGAAGCTCATCACATCGTTCTCGTAGACGATGTCGCCTTCGTATGAGCCGTGCGGGTAAACGCCAGAAAGGACCTTCATGAGGGTCGACTTGCCGGCACCGTTTTCACCGCAGATGGCGTGAATTTCGCCGCGCTCGACGGTTAGAGAAACCTTGTCGAGGGCAATAACGCCTGGGAAAGTCTTTGTGATGGAGCGCATCTCGAGGATGTTTGTGCCCATGTTATCCCTGCTTACTTCTTTGTCTGGGTGGTGATTTTGTTGCGGAACCTAGTTGAATCTTATGTTGCTTTATTGCTTTGTTAGTGAGAACCGGTGGAGTGGTCTCCCACTCCACCGGCCCCCTGATACCTATTAGGAATTAACCTAGGTCTGCTTCCTTGATGTAACCAGAGTCAATCAACAATTCCTTGTAGTTGTCCTTGGTAACGATGTAAGGAGTTAGTAGGTAAGAAGGAACAACCTTCACACCGTTGTCATAGGTCTTGGTGTCGTTGGTCTCTGGAGTCTCACCCTTTAGGATGGCCTCCGCCATTGCAACGGCAACCTTTGCTAGTTCACGGGTGTCCTTGAAGATGGTCGAGTACTGCTCGCCAGCTAGCATGGCCTTTACCGATAGAACTTCAGCGTCCTGACCAACAATGGTTGGTAGGTCAGCTGCAGCGTAACCACCGTCGGTTAGAGCTGCGATGATGCCGCGGCTTAGACCGTCGTATGGTGAAAGAACGCCGTTAACCTTTGAGCCGTCAGCGTATGAACCGACAAGGATGTCTTCCATGCGCTTCTGAGCAACTGCGCCGTCCCAACGTAGGGTAGCGACCTTCTCGAAGGCAACCTGACCCGACTTAACAACTAGAACCTTCGAGTCGATGAGTGGCTGTAGAACAGACATTGCACCGTTGAAGAAGAAGGTTGCGTTGTTGTCATCTGGTGAACCAGCGAACAACTCAACGTTTAGTGGGCCCTTTGCGTTTGGACCATCAGCTGAGGTTGACTCCTCTGATGCGTAAACGCCCATGCCAACTAGCATCGAGGTTGCCTGCTGTACGCCGACCTTGAAGTTGTCGAAGGTTGCGTAGTAGTCAACGTTCTTTGAGTCACGGATCAAGCGGTCGTAAGCGATAACTGGAACGCCTGCGTCAGCAGCTGCCTGTAGAACGTCAGTTAGCTGAGTTCCGTCGATAGCAGCGATGATTAGCGCCTTTGCACCCTTGGTTAGCATGCCCTCGAGCTGGGTAACCTGGGTTGGGATGTCATCTTCTGCGTACTGAAGGTCAACGGTGAAACCGTCAGCCTCTAGAGCTGACTTGATGCTGTCACCGTCTGAGATCCAACGGGTTGATGACTGAGTTGGCATCGAAACGCCAATTAGTCCACCAGCAGTTTCTGCTGCTGGTGCACAACCGGTTAGGCCTGCAACAACAAGAGCACCAGCGGCGGCAATGCCGAGTACTTTCTTGAACATGTGTTTCCTTTCGGGATTTTTGTTGGACTGAATTGTGAAGCGTAATTTCATACCGCGTCCATCTCGATATGAAAAGTTCTTACATGGTTGAGTCTGCCACTCAATGTGAGCGATAACTTACCAATAATGTTTCGACTGAAAAACATTTCGATAACGGTTCGGTTGCGCTCAGGCAAACTACTCGGAAACCTCACGCTTGAAAGCCTTCAGGCGCTTCATCACATCGTTGGCACCCCGACCAAAGTAGTCGTGCAACAGCTCATACTCGGCATACAGGCGGTCATATTGCTTGGCGCGATCTTCGTTTGGCTGATAGACGCCTCGGTTTGACTTGCCCATCACTTCGGCAGCCTCGCGAATGCTCGGGTAGGCGCCGGAGGCAACCGCAGCGTGAATTGCACTGCCAAGCGCCGGCCCCTGGTCTGAATCGATTGTCGAAAGCGGCAATCTGGTGATGTCTGAGTATGCCTGCATCAAGAACTTGTTTTTCAGCAGACCGCCGGCAACGATGAACTCGGTGACCGGAACGCCAGACTGCTGGAAAGTCTCGACGATCTTTCGAGTGCCAAAGGCGGTCGCCTCGAGAAGCGCACGGTAGACCTGCTCAGGTCGGGTGGTGAGGGTCGCGCCAATCACGAGACCAGAGAGTTCGTGGTCGACCAAAAC
>JBEEPX010000094.1:0-4563 GCA_041190885.1 Actinomycetota bacterium | reverse complement strand
GGTCATACCAGTAATTTTTCATCTGACCGATTTGAAGTTGAAGCAAAGAAGCCGCGCCAACGAAGGTGAGAGAAATGAAAGTCACCAGAATCACCGAGACCACCATCGAGGCGTTGCGTCTCAACCCTTGGCCGATTTCTTTGAAGATAAACCCTGCGCGCATTAGTTGAAGAACCCGTCTTCAACGACCGGGGTCGCACCGGTCTGTGCCTTTTGATAGCCAGCCCCTTGCTGATCGCGAATAATCACGCCGCCGTTTAGCTCGACCACACGCTTCTGCAGGCGATCAACGATGTTGCGATCGTGAGTTGCCATGATCACGGTTGTGCCGGCCAGGTTGATTCGCTCGATCAAAGCCATGATTTCTTGAGAAGTGGTCGGGTCTAGGTTTCCGGTTGGCTCATCGGCCAAAAGAATTGAAGGCTTATTTACAATCGCACGTGCCAGCGCTACTCGCTGCTGCTCACCACCCGAAAGTTCGGTTGGCAAACGGTTTTCTTTGCCTTCTAGGCCAACGAGGCGAAGAACATCGGGCACTGCCTCTTGGATGAAACCCTGCGATTTGCCAATCACCTCAAGACTGAAGGCAACATTCTGAGCCACGGTCTTGTTGGCTAGCAAACGGAAGTCTTGAAAAACTACGCCAAGTTTGCGGCGGAAATAAGGCACTCGGCGACTCGGAATGCCAACCAGATTTTCACCAAGAACATGCACCGAACCCTTGCTCGGCACGTCCTCGCGCAACATGAGGCGCATGAGGCTCGACTTGCCAGAGCCAGAGGCTCCGACCAAAAAGACGAATTCGCCCTTCTCAATTTCAAGCGACACATTGTCGAGAGCCGGCTTGGCCGAACCCTTGTATTGCTTGGTGACGTTGGCGATGCTAATCATGGTGATTACAGCCTAGGTTGAGGCCGGTCGATGCCACCCTAAGCGCCGACCTGTGTCTGCTTGCGCCAGCGAATGCCGGCCGCGATAAAGCCATCCAGGTCACCGTCAAAAACGGCCGATGGGTTGTTGACTTCGTAGTCGGTGCGAAGGTCTTTGACCATTTGATAGGGCGCAAGCACGTAAGAGCGCATTTGCTCGCCCCAACTTGCCTTGACATCGCCCGCGATTTGTTTCTTGGTAGCTTCTTCTTCGCGTCGACGAATTTCGAGCAGGCGAGACTGAAGCACTCGCATGGCAGCAGCCTTGTTTTGAATCTGGCTTTTCTCGTTCTGACAGCTAACCACCGTGCCGGTTGGCAAGTGCGTGATGCGTACCGCAGAGTCGGTCGTGTTAACGCTCTGGCCACCCGGGCCCGAAGATCTAAAGACATCGATTCGGATGTCGGCCTCGGGAATCTCAACCGCTTCGGTCTGCTCAACCAACGGCACGATTTCGACGGCGGCGAAACTGGTCTGCCTCTTACCGGCCGCGTTGAATGGGCTCATGCGAACCAAGCGGTGGGTTCCGGCCTCGACACTCAGCGTGCCAAAGGCAAATGGTGCGTCGATTTCGAAGGTCGCCGACTTGATTCCTGCGCCTTCGGCGTACGAGGTATCGAGCACGTGCACCGGCATTTTGTGCTTCTCGGCATATCGTAAATACATGCGCATTAGCATTTCGGCAAAGTCGGTGGCATCGTCGCCGCCGGCTCCCGAGCGGATGGTGATGACGGCAGCGCGAGAGTCATACTCGCCATTCAAAAGCGTTTGCACTTCAAGCTCTGAGATCAGCGCCTGAAGCAGAATCAGCTCGGCCTTGGCCTCACCTTGAACGACAACATCGCCCTCGGCGTTTGCCATTTCGACAAGCACCTCAAGATCGTCGAGTCTCGATTGAACCGATTCGAGCTTGGTCAGCATGGCCTGCGCGCGTGACAACTTGCTAGTCACTGACTGAGCGTGCACCGGGTTGTCCCAAAGATTTTGGTCTTCGGATTGGATCTTTAGGATCTCGAGCTCTGCCCGAAGTTTTGGCTCATCGACTACGTCGCGGATGTCACCAAACGTCGAACGTAGGGAGCGGATATCTGCGGAAAGATCGAGGTCAGCCATTTGACTACTAGTTTAGGCGAGCCTCAATGAGTGTCGGTCGAGAGCCCGAGAATGAATGAACAATAATGGTCAAGTGAGCGATAAAGGCAGTGCATACGGAATCAAGGACTTGGCTATTCCGGTGTACCTTCCTTCACTTCTTTTCTCAATTGGCGAGGCGGGATTACTGCCGATCATCCCAGCGAGCGCCGAAAGCCTTGGAGCGGACATTCCAACCGCTGGAGTTATTGCCGGTTTGGTGATGCTTGGAACACTTATTGCCGACTTGCCCGCCGGCCTGGTAGTCGACAGATTTGGCGAGCGTAGAGCGATGATCGGTGCATCGATTGTTGCCACTCTTGGAATTCTCTTCTCGGTTTTTGCCACAAACATTTATGTGCTTGGCCTTGGCATTTTGATCATCGGCATGACGGTCTCGGTTTTCGCGTTAGCCCGACACAGCTTCATCGCAGAGCAGGTTGCTTTTAGCCATCGCGCTAGAGCCCTATCGCTTCTTGGCGGCATGTACCGCGGCGGCGCATTCATCGGGCCCCTCATTGGCGCAGGCTTGGTTGCCTCTTTTGGCGTAATGAGCGTGTATTGGTTGGCCGTTATCTTTTGCGGGTTGGCCGCGATTGTTCTTCTGGCCACGAAACCCGAAAAGGTCAGGCGCAAGCCAAGACGCGCAAGTGGCGCCATCTGGAAAGTTGTAAAAGACGAGCGCCACAAATTCTTCACCGTTGGCTTAGCCGCTTCGAGCCTAGGCATTGTGCGCGCTTCTAGAACCATCGGACTGCCGCTCTGGGCGCTTTACATTGGCCTGGACCCGGCTCTTGCTGCTCTCTACATTGGAATTGCCGGCGCGCTTGACTTCGCCCTGTTCTACTCTTCAGGTCAAGTGATGGACAAGTTTGGAAGACGCTGGGCGGCAATCCCTACTCTTATCGGCATGGGCATCACCCACATGCTGGTCGGTTTGGCTCTGGATTCGACGTCATTCCTAGCAGTCGCGCTGTTGATGGCATTCGCCAATGGCATCGGAAGCGGCGTGATTTTGGTCATCGGAGCCGACCTAGCGCCCTCCAATAAACGAAACGAATTTCTTTCTGCCTACCGCCTACTGATTGACTCGGGTGTTGCTGCCACGCCGATGGTTTTGGCTGGTCTAACGGTTGTAATCGGATTGGCCGGCTCGATGACCGTGATTGGCGCTATCGCCATCGGAGGTGCCGCGGTGCTTTGGCGTTGGCTGCCTAAATTCGGAATTCGCTAACCGCCAGCTTCGCGCGCTTTCGCTTCGGCGCACACAACTTCTTTTGAGGCTGCAAATGCAGTGGCAATCGGGTTTAGCCAGTCGGCACACAGAACCACCTCGATCGTTGAACCATCGAGGCTCTGCTCTCTTGACAGCCTTAGGTTGCTGAATGAATTCGCGTACTTAGCGGGCAGATTGGTCAAGAACTCCGAAACCGAAGTGACCCTCGATGCACTGGCTATGGCGGCTGATTCGGCAAAGGTTTGTAGCCGGCGATGTTCAACGAATAGCGACGTGGCAGAAACAACTACGGCGACTGTTGCCAGCGACATGAGAAGCAACCCAATTGCCAAGGGCGCAATCGAGCCTCGTTCGCCTCTCACGGCTCAACCCCAACGGCAATGGCACTTGCCTGCCCCACCGAAACCTCGAGACTAAGCAGCCCGCCTTCGGTAGTTAGCGAATGAGAAACCCGAGTCGTTGCGGGCAGATTAAAGTCTCGCGCTATCAGATCAATCGAGGTTGAAATTGGTACGGCACTCACGCAATAGGCACGCAAGGCATTTCTGGCCATCGATTCGGCAGAGAGCTGCTCAAGCTGAATCGATGAAAACTGCAGAACCAGTGGCAATAGGGGAAGTTGCAAGAGCATCCCGAATCCGATGAATTCGAGCGGTGCAGAGCCATCTTCGTCACTGAATTTCGGCAAACGCATGTCCCACCGCCTTTATCGGGCCGACGGCACTGACCAGACCAAGTTTCGGAATTTCAACCGTGATCTCGACTGCCAGCATGCGGCCACCTGAGGTTACCTTTTCGTCGCATCGAACCTGGCTTGAAAGACTGGCCGCCAAAGTTTGGGCAAGCTCAAGCTTTGCGCGTTCGCAGCCAGCCGAGACGGGTTGATCTGCAAGGGCCGCCCAACGTGCCGACTCAATGGCGATGTCGTATGTGACGTTGCGGCAGTAACTGAACAACCCGAGACCAATTACCGAGAGCGTTAGCGCCAGCAACGGCAAAGCAGTCAGGATGAAATCGATGGGAGCTGCGCCACCCTGGCCACTAGCTTTTTGGGCTAGAACGAAACCACCTTGTGCATGGCCTGATCGAAAACTCCCTTGAGTGCCGGTCCCGCTACTCCCCACATCAGAACCACCAGCCCTGCCGTCATCAGGGTGATCAAAACCCACCCCGGCACATCGCCAGACTCGTCGTTTAGTTTCACAAATGCCTTTTTCATTTTTCTTCTTTCTTTTCATGAGCTTCAGAGATAACCGAGATTCAGCA
>JBEEPX010000093.1:0-19037 GCA_041190885.1 Actinomycetota bacterium | reverse complement strand
TTTTGTAGTTCATCGAACTTGCGAAGGTTGTAGACCTTCTCGGCGTCGCGTGATTCAACGACGGTCCAGTGGTGCTTCGAAAGCGCCAACTCGAAGTTGTAAATGTGGTGCGCGGCTGCGTCGGCATCGGCGGCTGACCAACCGGCTAGCTCGAGCATCTCGGCGATGAACGGCACATATGCATCGCGCACTTCGGCGTGCTTTTCTTCGTGATAGTAAGCCTCGTCTGGAAGACCAAGTCCACCCTGGTAGATGTTCACCAGGTAGCGCTCTGGGTTGCCTGGGTCGTTGTCGATGTACATGCCAAACAGCACATCGCTGCCGGCGGCCGAAAGCTCACCTAGCAATTCGGTCACTTCGGCAATGCTGCCGAGCTCGGAAATCTTCTTGAGGTCTGCGGCAATCGGTGCCACACCAAGTTCGTTGGCGCGCTGCTCGTTCATGAACGAGGCATACATGTCGCCAATTTGCTGGCTAACGCCAGGCTTTGGGTTCGCGGCCGCGTCTTCGATGATCGCCTTGACGCGCTCTTCGCTCAAGTCGCGAAGCAACATGAATGAGCCATAGGTCGACTGGTCGGCCGGCATTTCGAAGCTATCGATCCAGGTGCCGTTGGTAAACCTGAACAGGTCATCCTGCACTCTTACGGTTGGGTGAAATTCGCTTGTGTGAAGGCCAGGCTTTACCGGCTGAACGCTATTGGTCATTCCTTTATCCTAAGTGCCTGTCGGCGGTAGAATTGGGCTTGTGGACCTACAAAAAATCATCCTGTATTACGGCTTTGCGCCGGTAGCCGACCCAGTGGCTCTAAAGCTCTGGCAGAAGACTCTTTGCGAGTCTTTGGGCCTCAAGGGTCGCATCATTGTTTCGCCGCACGGCATCAACGGCACCCTCGGTGGCGACATGATGGCGCTCAAAAAGTATGTGCGTCAGACTCGTGAATACCCGGGCTTCGGCAAGATCGACTTCAAGTGGTCAGACGGCACCGGCAACGATTTTCCACGCCTTTCGGTCAAGAATCGCGCCGAGCTAGTGGCCTTCACTACTCCAGATGAAATCGTGGTCGAAAAGTCTGGCATCACCAACGGCGGCAAGCACCTAAAGCCGGCCCAGGTAAACAAGCTGGTCGAAGAGCGCGGCGATGAGGTCGTTTTCTTTGATGGTCGCAACGCGTTCGAAGCCAAGATTGGCAAGTTCAAGAACGCCGTGGTTCCAGATGTTCAGACCTCACACGACTTTGTTGGTGAGCTCGAGTCTGGCAAGTATGACCACCTCAAAGACAAGCCAATCGTTACCTACTGCACCGGTGGCATTCGCTGCGAAATTCTTTCGGCCGTCATGATCAAGCGCGGCTTCAAAGAGGTTTACCAAATTGAGGGCGGCATCGTTCGCTATGGCGAGACCTTCAAAGACAAGGGCCTCTGGGAGGGCTCGCTTTACATCTTTGATGACCGCATGGTTCAAGACTTCAGCGATGAGGCAGCGGTTATTGGCGAATGCGAAAACTGCAACGGCCCAACCAACTCGTTCCGCAACTGTGCGAACGTTGGCTGCAAAGACCTAGTTCTGCTCTGCGACACCTGCTACGCAGACCCAACCCACTCAGAGCACAAGCCGACCCACACCCGTGGCAAGCGTCACGTAGCCGAGGTTGGCTAGAGCTCGAAAACTTAAAGAGAAAATCCCCCGCAGCCGACACGTAGCTGCGGGGGATTTCTTGTCTCAGAGAGAGACACCTATTGAAAGGTATTAGTGGCGGCCACCCTTTTTGCCGTGCTTCTTGCCATCGCCCTTGTGCTCGCCCTTGATGCCAAGGTCGCCGGTTGAAGGTGCTGCCCAAACGGTGGTCAGAGCTGCCGATGAGGTTGCGGTTGCAACGCCAGCCGCATCAACGGTTACGGTTACGAACGAGCCAACTCCGGCTGCGTTGTAAATCGCGTACTTGGTTACCGTGCTAGCAGCGCCAGCATCGATGCGTAGGGTTCCGGTTAGAACGCCAGCTGCAAGGCTGGTGCCCTCAACGCGAACTGGCTTGCCGCCGGTGGTTGGAACAGTTGCCGGAATAGCGGTTGCGTCAGCAGCCAACTTGTAGGCAACAAACTTTGCGCCACGAGCTGCCACGGCTGCATCGGTGATGTCGGTTGAGACACCGGTGATGGTTACTGCAACGGTTGCGTGTGCGTGCTGCGCCTTTTCGGCGCGGTCGGTCACATCGGTGGTCGATGAGATGCCGGTCTTGTTGCGGTCATGTGCAAATGATGGGGTTGCTACTGCGAGGCTTAGCAAAGTTGCTACACCCGCTGCGGCGATGACACCGCGCTTTAGGTTCTTCTTCATGTTCGTCTTCCTTTCTCGAGGACAGTTCGAATCTAAAAAAGATCGCTGGCCCAAGTGGCGAATTTCAGGCATCTAGGGGGCACTTATCAGCGAGCTCTCAGACAAGGGCGTTTTTCGGCTCTGCCTCTGACAGGTTTCTAAGACTCGAGCGCCCTGGCTCACAGATTTCTCACACGAAGATAAACTTGAGCCCTAGTCAGAAGAGGACGAATGGGCTTTTTAGAGAACTTCGAAAAGGGTTTAGAGCGCTTAGTAAACGGCGCTTTCACGAAGACCTTTAAGTCGGAGCTTCAGCCAATCGAAATCGCCGCTGCGATTCGTGCAGAGATGGATGCCAAGGCGAGCATCCTTAGCCGCGATCGCGTGCTGGCCCCAAACACCTATACCGTCAGCCTTTCGCTGCCCGACTTTAAGCGCATGCAGCCACTAGGCGAATCACTGATCACCGAGCTAACCGACCTAACCACCAAGCACGCATCGAAGCAGGGCTTTCAATTTGGTGCGGCCTTGGCCATTCGCCTGGTCGAAGACGGCGGGCTGAACCTGGGTCAGGTTGTAGTTCGCTCGACCAGCGAAAAGCACGAGGTCGAATGGATGCCTTGCCTGGATGTTGCCGGCAAGCGTTTTATTTTGCGCCAGGGCGAAACCACGGTTGGCCGCGATGCCAGCGCCGACATTCAGATCGACGACACCGGCCTAAGCCGCGTTCACTTTGCAGTTGCCTGGGATGGTCGCGGGGCATCGGTGCGCGACATGCGAAGCACCAACGGAACCAAGGTTGCCGGCCGAGCAATTAGCGAAACCGGCATCACCGCCGACACCGTGATCTCAGCCGGACGCAACGACTTCACCTTTAGATTGATTGCGAAGACAGTGCCGGCCGGCACCGCGGCCGAAGGAGCAAACGGCTAATGAGCGAACTCGCGCTATTCATCGTCAGAATGGGCCTGCTGGCAGTGCTGTGGATCTTCATCTTCAGCATCATTTCGGTGATTCGCGCAGACCTCTTCGGTCAAAAGGTTCTGACTCGCGTTGCCGAGGCAAACGCGCCCCAGGTGGTTTCGGCCCCGGTTGCACCTAGCGCGCCAGGGCAGCCATCCGTGCAGTTGGTTAGCGAACCAACGGGCAGCACCGCCACAAAACTTGTGATTACCGAGGGCGACCGCACCGGTCAGCAGATAAAACTCGATCGCCGCGAACTGACCATTGGCCGAAGCGACGACAGCGACCTGGTGGTCGACGACGAATATGCCTCAACCCATCACGCCAAGTTGGTTTTGATCAACAACGACTGGCTGATTCAAGACCTCAATTCAACCAACGGCACATACCTGGATGGCGGCCGAGTTGGCACCCCTGCGGTGGTCAAGCTGAACACCTCGGTTCGAGTGGGCAAAACCGTTTTTGAGCTGCGAGCCTAAGGCTTTCGATGGCAATCAAGACTCTTAGTTACGCGGGCAGCGACATCGGTCGCGTGCGCTCGAGCAATCAAGACTCTGGTTATGCCGGCTACAACCTGTTCTTTGTTGCCGACGGCATGGGTGGTCACGCAGGTGGCGACATCGCTTCGGCACTGTGTGCCCAGCGCATTGCTCGCGCCGACGAGCGCTACCCCGATGCCGAAACCGCAGGCAAGGCACTGAAAGACATCATCTGGGAGGCCAACAGCGTTTTGGCCGCCACCGTTGCCGAGCACCCAGAGCTTGCGGGTATGGGAACGACGTTCAGCGGCATCATCTTTACCGGCGACAAGGTGACCATTGGCCACGTCGGTGACTCGCGAATTTATCTTGCCCGCGACGGCGTGGTTAAGCAGATGACCAAAGACCACACCTTTGTTCAGCGCCTGGTCGACACCGGTCGCATCACCGAGGCCGAGGCTCTGGTTCACCCGCGCCGCAGTGTGCTGATGCGAGTGCTCGGCGATGTTGAAGAGTTTCCCGAGGTCGACCTAGAGACAATCGAAACCAAGCCGGGCGACCGCTGGTTGCTTTGCTCGGATGGCCTCAGTGGATTCGTGCCACCAGACATTAGTGACCGCATTTTGCTTTCGAAAATTGAGGCATCTGAGGCAACCGAACTGCTGATTGGCGAGGCGCTCGAATTTGGTGCACCCGACAACGTGACCGTGGTTGTGGTCGACGTGGTCAACTCGTCTCTCAAGACCGACTTCACGCCGAGTGCAAAGTTTGTTGGCTCAAGCGCCAACGAAATTGTGATCGATGAGCGCAAGGGCCGCCGATTCTTGAAGGTGCTCAACCCGCTCAACCTGCCAGACCTGATTCTTGGTCGCACCGAAGACCCGACCGACTATGTGCCTGAGTCTGATGAATATCTAGAGAAGATTCTGAAAGAAACCCACTCTCGAATTTTCTGGCGCAAGATTCGCCAATTGGCGACCGTGGTGGCAATCACCGGTGGGCTGGTAATGGGTGCAATCGGCATTTACAACTACACTCAGACCCTTTATTACGTGAGCTCGCTAAACGGCCACGTCACAATTTATAAGGGCATCAAAGAATCGTTTGGTCCATTCAAGTTCTCGAGGGTCTACCAAGAAACCACAATCGAGGTTTCGACCCTCGGTGAATATCAAGCCGGCCTGGTTGAGCGTGCCATCATCGCCTCTGACCTCGAAGACGCCAAGCGCATCGTGAACCAAATTAAGTTGTCGGCGCAAAATGACTAACCTCTTCGGCACCACCGGGCCAAACGCGGCAAACCTGCCTCGCATCATGCGAGTGGTTCCGCGCAGTCGCAACCTCGAGGGTGCGCTGCTGCTTTTGGCAGTTGGCCTAAATGCGTTTCAGCTTGCTCAGATTCAGCTCTCGACCATCGAGATCCTGACTCCCGAATTCTTCTTGTACTGGTTGCCGCTCAGCTTTTTGGCTCTCGTGCTTCACACCATCCTTCGCCTTCGCGCTAGCGAAGCTGACCCACTGATTCTGCCAATCGCTGTGGTGCTGAATGGCCTTGGCTTGTCGATGATCTATCGCCTCGACCTGGCCACGATCGCAAACGGTGGCAGCGAGCTTTTTGGTTTCAAACAAGTCATCTGGACATCACTGGCAATGGCCGCCGCGGCAGCAGTGGTCATCTATGTTCCTAGCCACTTGTTCCTGCGTCGCTATGTATATGTGTCGATGCTGATTGGCGCGGTGCTGTTGCTTTCACCGATGCTGCCAGTGATTGGAAAGACCATCAACGGCGCCAGGCTTTGGTTGTCGATCGGCGGGCTAACCTTTCAGCCGGGTGAGCTAGCCAAGATTGCCCTGACCATTTTCTTCGCCGGCTATTTGGTCAACCGTCGCGAATCACTCGCCGTGGTTGGTCGCAAAATTCTTGGCATTCGAATTCCTCGTGCCCGCGAACTTGGCCCGATCGTAATGATCTGGGCGGCCAGCCTCTTGGTGCTGATCGTGCAGCGCGACCTGGGAACATCGCTGTTGTATTTCGGCATTTTCATCGTGCTGATTTATGTCGCCACCGGCCGCTCGATCTATGTGATCGTTGGCATGGGCATGTTCTTGACCGGCGCGCTGGTTGCCAGCCGATTGATGGATTACGTATCGGGTCGAATCGACTCTTGGCTAAACCCGTTCTCGCAAGAAAACTACGACGCCATTGGCGGCAGCTATCAGTTGGCTCAGGGCATCTTCGGAATGGCCCACGGCGGCATTCAGGGAACCGGCCTCGGCGGCGGAATTCCGCAGTTGGTGCCACTTGCCGAGAGCGACTTTATCTTTGCTTCGCTAGCCGAAGAACTTGGCCTGGTTGGCGTGTTTGCAATCTTGACCCTTTACCTACTGTTGGTAGCCCGCGGAATCAGAATCGGCTTTAGCCACCCAGATGATTTCTCGAAGCTGCTCGCAACTGGTCTGGCATTCTCGATCGCGCTTCAGTGCTTCATCGTTATCGGTGGCGTAACCCGCGTTGTGCCACTGACCGGTCTAACCACCCCGCTTTTGGCAGCCGGTGGTTCATCGCTGATTGCCAACTGGATCATCATCGGTCTGCTGCTGCGCATCTCTGACAGCGCTCGCCTAGGCAGTTCGACCGGCGACAACTCGCGAGGTGTCGCATGAACCGCGAGCTAAAACGCATCAGCATTTTGATCTTCTTGATGTTCCTGAGCCTGTTTGTGGCAACCACCGGCATTCAGGTAATTGGCGCCGATTCATACACGGCCGACCAGCGCAACGTTCGCTCGATCTATGACGGCTACAAGACTCAGCGCGGTGCAATCTTGGTCGACAACAAGGCCATTGCAATCAGCAAGCGCTCAGACGATGTCTACAGATTCCAGCGCACCTACGCCAGCCAGATGTATTCATCGGTCACCGGTTTTTACAGCACCAACCAGGGTGCAACCGGCATCGAGTCGGCCATGAACTCGTTCCTCTCTGGCAAGAACTCATCTCAGTTCTTCGAGCAAATCAGTGCCCTGCTTTCGGGCAGCCCGGTGCAGGGTGCCTCGGTCGAGCTCACCATCGACCCCAAGGTTCAAAAGGCAGCCTGGGATGCCCTCGGCGATCTCAAGGGTGCCGTCGTTGCAATCGATCCGACTACCGGCAACATCCTTGCCTATGTTTCTAAGCCGAGCTTTGATGCCAATGCGCTTTCGGTTCATTCTGGAACCGAGTCGAAGACCAACTATCAAGACCTGTTGAATAACAAGAATGGCCCACTTCTCGACCGAGCCTCGACCGAGCTATATGCGCCAGGCTCGGTCTTCAAAATTGTGGTCGCGTCGGCTGCAATCGAGAGTGGCAAATACACTCCCGAATCGCTGATTCCAAACCCGGTCAAGTTCAAATTGCCGGGCACCAACACCTATGTTCAAAACTCGGGTGAGGGCAAGTGTGGTGGCAAGGCCACGGTTTCAATCGCCGACGCCCTGCGTTTCTCTTGCAACGTGCCATTCGCGCAGCTTGGCATCGAACTTGGTCAAGACCGCATTCGCGCTCAGGCCGAGCTCTTCGGTTTTGGCAAAAAGGTGCAGTTTCCAATGACCGCCAGCGCTTCAAAGTATCCAACCGGCATGGATGACGCCCAGACTGGGCTCTCGGCCTTCGGTCAGTTTGATGTTCGAGTGACTGCGATGCAGATGGCCATGGTTAGTGCCGCGGTTGCCAACAAGGGTGTGCTGATGAAGCCGAACCTGATCGAGAACGTTCAGTCTTCGAACTTCACAATTTTGAACCAGCCTGGTCCATCCGTGTTCTCGCAGCCCATGTCGGCTGCCACCGCGGCCAAGGTCAACGCGATGATGGTTGGCGCTGTCTCGCGAGGCGTTTCTAGCAATGGCCAAATCAAGGGCGTCGAGGTTGCCGGTAAGACCGGAACCGCGCAAAACGGCGAAGGCGCTCCATACACTCTTTGGTTCACAGGTTTTGCGCCGGCAAACAACCCTCGGGTTGCCGTTGCCGTCGTAGTTGCAGATGGTGGGGGTATGGGTCAATCTGGTCGCGGCAACTCGCTCGCGGCTCCGATTGCCCAGAAGGTTATGCGGGCGGTGTTGCAAAAGTGAATCCAGAAATAGGCAAGCTCTATGGCGGCCGATACAAACTGATCAGTCGAATTGCCATTGGCGGCATGGGCGAGGTTTGGCAGGCACAAGACGAGGTGATCTTGCGCGATGTTGCGATCAAGATCTTGAAGCAAGAGTTCATGGGTGACCCGGGCTTCCTCGAGCGTTTCCGCACCGAGGCACGTCACGCCGCGATGGTTAACCACGAAGGCATCGCCAATGTCTATGACTACGGCGAAGATTCCGGAACCGCCTACCTGGTTATGGAGCTCGTGCCAGGTGATTCGCTGGCGCGCATCCTTGAAAAAGAAAAAACGCTCTCGGGCGACAAGGTGCTCGACATCATCGCGCAGACCGGTCGCGCACTTTTTGAAGCGCACGAGGCTGGGCTGGTGCACCGCGACATAAAGCCGGGCAACCTGCTGATCACGCCAGAGGGCCACGTCAAAATAACCGACTTTGGCATTGCCCGAGTTGCCGACCAGGTTGGTCTAACCGCGACCGGCCAGGTGATGGGCACCGTGCAATACCTCTCGCCAGAGCAGGCCACCGGCAAACCGGCCAGCCCGTCGACCGACATTTATTCGTTGGGCATCGTGGCCTATGAGGCACTTGCCGGCAAGCGACCTTTCACCGGTGAATCGCAGATGGCCATCGCGATGGCACAGATCAACGAAACCCCGCCGGCGCTGCCAGCAAACATTGACCCGCGAATCGCCAATCTGGTGATGAGCTGTCTTGCCAAAAAGCCAAACCAGCGACCAGAGAGCGCGTTGGCACTTGCCAAGCGTGCAGAGTCGATGATGACCACCGCGCCGATCAATTCGGCGGCGACCCAGCTTTTGCAGCAGCCAACCGTGAGCGATCGCACAGCCGTGATCGAAACCGCGGCAACAACTGCGCCTTCGCCAATTCAACAGCCGGTGGTTTGGCCTTGGATTGCCCTGATTGCCGTGATTGCCGTCACCTCGCTATCGATTGTGATTGCCATCATCACCACTTCGATGCAGCCAACGCCCACCGAAACCATCACGGTGCCGGGGTGGGCAACCGCCAGCACTTCGGCCAGCCCAACGCCTTCGGCCAGCCCGACCAATGTTCAGGTGCTGCTCAGCGACATCGAGGGCCAAAACGTGGTCGATGTGCAAACCATGTTGAGCGAAAAGGGCCTAAAGGTTTTGGCTAGCCCCGGTGAAATCGTGCCAGCAGACGACCCAAGAGTCATGGATGTCTACGACGCCAAGCCGCTTGGCAACCTGATGTCTGGCTCGACGATCGAGATTTTCTATTACGTGGCCGACACATCTGGCGAGACCCCATCGCCAACCCCGTCACAATAAGGTTTCAAAGCGAGGGCATCCCCCTGCCGTAGGTGATTTCTCAGGCTATTTGCGTAGACTTGGGAATCGAAGTTTGATCAAGAGTGGAGTGCAAAGTTGTCTGAAAACCAGCGGGTAATCGCAGGCCGTTATGAGTTGGGTCAACTCATTGGTCGCGGTGGCATGGCCGATGTGTATGAAGGCATCGACACCCGCCTGGGCAGAACAGTTGCGATCAAGTTGCTCAAGTCTGATCTTGCCAACGACCCAAGCTTCGAAGCACGCTTTCGTCAAGAGGCGCAGGCTTCGGCTCGCATGGCCCACCCAACCATCGTGCGCGTTTATGACGCCGGAGAAGACATCACCACCGATGCCCACGGCAACGAGCTAAAGCACCCGTTCATTGTGATGGAGTTCGTGAAGGGCAAGCTGCTTCGCGATCTAATGCACGAGCGTCGCCTAACCCGCCAAGAGGTTATCGACTATGCCAGCGGTGTTTTGACCGCTCTCGAATTTTCACACCGCGCCGGTGTAGTTCACCGCGACATCAAGTCGGCCAACATCATGATCACCGAAACCGGTGCCGTAAAGGTGATGGACTTTGGCATTGCCCGCGCAGTTTCGGATTCTTCGGCAACCATGGCGCACACCAGCGGCATCATGGGAACTGCCCAGTATTTCTCGCCAGAGCAGGCCAAGGGTGAGTCGGTAGACGCACGCACCGACCTTTACTCAACCGGCGTTTTGATTTACGAAATGCTTACCGGCCGCCCACCGTTCAAGGGTGAGACCGCGGTTTCGGTTGCCTATCAGCACGTTTCAGAGGCAGTTCCGGTTCCATCGCAGTTTGACGAGAGCATTTCGCCAGAGCTAGACCAGGTGGTTTTGCACTCGCTTGCCAAAGACCGCAACGAGCGCTTCCAGAGTGCCGAAGAATTCCGCGAGCACCTGGTTGCTGCCGCCAACGGTTCGCCGTTCACCGCACCAACCGCTGTGGTCGAGGCACCGACCGAGGTTGCCTCGGTTGTTGAACCAGAGCCAGTTGCCGAAGTTGAACCAGAAAACGATCTTGAGGCGATTTTTGGAACCAACATCGAGGCCGAAGCCCCGATCGAAGAGACCGCCGCAGAACCTGCACCACTTCCAGAGGTTGTCGAAGACGACTTCGAGGCACTCCTCGCCGAGGCATCTCGCGATGCAACCAGCGTCATGCCTCAGGCATACGTTGCGCCTGAAAAGCCGGCTGCACCAGTGGCAGCCTCGGTTTCAAGCGCGGCACCAGTAGCTACCCCGCCGGCATCAAACCCAACCGAGGTTTTCAGCGAACCGATGACCAACCCGTTCGCAACCCTCGGCGTCGAGATCCCAACCGACACCGGCACAAACGCCAGCGCCGCCCAAGCCTTCGCCAAGTCTGGCAAGCCATCTCCTCGCCTGCTTTGGGGTGGCGGTTCGGCAGCCACGGTCATCCTGGTTGGTTTGATTGTTTGGTTGTTCACGCTTGGCAGCTTTAACCTAAACGTCAACCCTGGTGGCTCTGGCATCGAGGTCGCCAACGTGGTCAACTCGACCTATCAAGACGGCTATGTGACCATCACCCAGCAGGGTCTTTTGGTCTCGAAGGTTTATGAGGCGAGCGAAACCGTGCCTGCCGACACCATCATTCGCACCGACCCGACCGCCGGCACCAAGGTGCCCGAAAAGACCGTAATCACGGTCTATGTTTCGTCTGGCAAAAACACCGTTGCCCTACCAAACTTGGCGGGCATGACCGAGGCCGAGGCAGCAACCGCTCTGGCCACCGCAAAGCTAACCCTTGGCACAATCACCCAGGCCGCTAGCCCAACCGTCGAGGCTGGCAAGGTTATTTCGACCGACCCGGTCTTCAACTCGCAGGTCGCCGAAGGCACCGTGGTTAACCTGATCATCTCGAACGGCAAGGTTAACGTGCCCGACGTTCGCAACCTCAGCATCAGCGAGGCCCGCGACATCATGACCAGCGTCGAGGTGGGTTTCACGGTTTCAATTACCACCAAGGATGTCTGCTCTGGCACCACCGGCACCATCGTTACCGACCAGTCGATCTTGCCTGGCTTGGCAGATCAGCGCTCGGCGATCGTGCTCTACGTGGGCTGTAACCAGTAGGTCACCATGGTCAAAATTCTGGTTCTCGACAACTACGACAGCTTCGTTTACACGCTAAACGGTTATCTTCAGCAGCTTGGCGCCCAGACCGAGGTGCTGCGCAACGACGTGGTTTCCGAGGCAGAACTTCCTGCACTGCTTGCCAAATACGACGCGGTTCTAATTAGCCCGGGCCCTGGCACCCCGGCCGAGGCCGGTCTTTCGATTCCAGTAGTCAAACTCGCGCTCAAATCAGGTCAGCCGGTGTTTGGCGTGTGCCTCGGTCACCAGTCGATTGCCGAGGCAATGGGCGCAACCGTGACCAGCGCCGAAGAGCTCATGCACGGCAAAACCTCACAGGTCGCCCACGACAATTCTTTGGTTTACAAGGATGTTCCGAACACCTTCACCGCCACTCGCTATCACTCGCTTGCCGTTGTCGATTCAACCGTTCCAGAGGATCTGATCGTGACCAGTCGCACCGCCAAGGGTGAGAACTCAAAGGGTGGCGTCATCATGGGTTTGCAGCACAAGACCCTGCCGATTTATGGTGTTCAGTTCCACCCAGAGTCGGTGCTCACCGAAGGTGGCTACCAGATGCTCGGCAACTGGCTCGAATCAATCGGCCTAAAAGGCGCCGCAGAGCGCGCAAAGTCGTTATCTCCGATGGTTAAGTTCTAAACCCCAAACCGATAGAATTACGGTTATGCCTGAATCAACTAGTCGCAAGAAGCCAGCCAAGGTCGCAAAGCCTAAGGCTCCAAAAGTAACCGCCGAGAACTCAGAAGAGCTACCAAACCCGGTTTGGTTCAAGCCACTGATGTTCGGCTTCATGCTGCTCGGTCTAGTTTGGATCATCACCTACTACGTAACCAGCGCACAGTTCCCATTGGGTGCGGGCACCCCTTGGAACCTAGAGAACTGGAACATCTTGATCGGCTTCGGCATCGCCATGGTCGGTTTCATGATGTCTACCCGCTGGAAGTAATCAGCCAAGAATTACAAAAACCGCTCGGCTTCGGCCGAGCGGTTTTGTTTTAAGCCTGTTTAGCCAAGCAGCATGGTTTGCATGCGATACCAGGTGAGTGCCACAAAAATCAGGGCCACGGCAATCGCGCCAACCAGCTGCGCGCGCTTGCTCTTGCCTTGCGCATAAACCGCGGTTAGAGCACCACCAGCGAGCAAACCACCAAGGTGTGCCTGCCAGCTCACGCCCGGCATCAAGAAACCAAATGCCAGGTTGATTGCGATCAAGCCCATCAAGCCGCGAGAGTTTTGACCCACGGCGCGAAGAACTACAAAATAGGCAGCCATCAAACCAAATACGCCGGATGATGCGCCGAGCACCCAGGTGTCTGGGGTGTTCAGATACATTACGGCAACTGAGCCACCAAAGATCGAGAGCAGCCACACCGCGAGAAAACGCGCGCGACCAAGCAGTGGTTCAAGAACCGAACCGAAGATGTAGAGCGAATACATGTTTAGCAAAACGTGCAGCGGGTTTGATTCGCTGTGTGCAAAGCCGGCAGTGATCATGCGCCATGGCTCTGAATAAACCGACAGCGGCACAAAGGCCAGCTGGTTGGTCAGGGTTGCGCCCGGCAGAATCTGCAAAACCCAGATGGCCAGGTTAAGCAAAACCAGCCCGAGGGTTACTCGGGCCGGGCTTTGCTTAAAGATGTTGCGCAAGAAGACTAGGCCTTCTCGATGGTGATTGATTCGATAACTACGTCGGCAAGTGGCTTGTCGCGACCATCGGTGTCTACGCCCTCGATTGCCAAGCAAACAGCCTTCGATGCCTCGTCTGCAACCTCACCAAAAACGGTGTGCTTGCCAAACAACCAGGTGGTCGGGGCGGTGGTGATGAAGAACTGTGAACCGTTGGTGCCAGGTCCGGCGTTTGCCATAGCTAGCTTGAAAGGCTCGTTGAAGTTTAGTTCTGGGTGAATTTCGTCACCGAACTGGTAGCCAGGGCCTCCCATACCGGTGCCGGTTGGGTCGCCACCCTGCAGCATGAACTGCTGAATGATGCGGTGAAAAATTACGCCGTTGTATAGCGGCTTGCCGACCTGCTTGTCGCCGGTGCGTGGGTCGCGCCACTCGATTGAACCAGTTGCTAGACCTTCGAAGTTCTCGACAGTCTTAGGGGCGTGGTTGCCGAAAAGGTTGATTTTGATGGCGCCATGGTTGGTGTTGATGGTCGCTACTGAAGTGTGTGCAGTCATGCCTCTATTCTGCCATGCCTCGCCTGCGGCTTATTTTTTAGAAGCCGGGTGATCCATGCGCATGTAAACGCCGCCCTTGTCGAGTTCGTCGAGCATTTGATTCAAGCGCTTGAGGCGAATCTCTGGGCGGCTCGCGCGAATAATCCAGCTCAGGTAGTCGTTGCGTTGATAAGCGGGGCGGTGGTCATAGTCCGCTCGCAGTGCTCGCTGCTCAAGCGCCAACTTCACGTCGGCCGGCATCTCATTCACGGCCCGCTTCAGGCGTCCGTTCTTATCGCGGTTGTCTTTACTCATCCGAGTTTTTCTTTCGACCCGGCAAAATGGCAAGCACCAGGGCGACAAGGCCAAGAATCGCAATGAATAGACCCTCAGGCGCGAATTCAAACCACATGTATGCACCCATGACAATGCTGAAGATTGCCATGATTAGGGCAAACACTCGGTTGCCGCGACCCAGACGGGTCATCAGGCTAAGCACAATCGAGCCAGCGCTAAGCACGGTGAAACTCATCACCGTGAAAAGCACCAAGTACTGATCGTCGCCCATGCTTCGAGACTACTTTAGGTTTGCTTCGGCCCAAATGTTGATGGCGGTTTGAATGTATTTGGCAAGCCCTTCGGCATATGCCTCATAGGTCGCCTTGAACGCTGGGTCCATTACATAGGTGAGCGCCAAAGACTTATATGCCAGCTTGTTCGGAGTCCAAAACTGGCAAACGAATTCGTAGTGCTTGCCGATCCACAGCTGCACATCCGTGTCATCAATGGGTTTGCCAGCCTGCATCAAATCGGCGATGTTCTTGGCAATGTGGTCGTGCCCGCGACGGTATTCATCGTATTTCTCGGCGTTGGTGTGCTGCGAAGCATGTTGAGCCGACGAGTGCGACTGGCCAAACATCGACATGCTCGCCCTTTCGCGTTTTTGTAATTCGCCTGAGCGACTAGCCCTGGGTGAAAGAGCTGGTGTCGCCGATTAGCACGGTGTTGTTCGCTGGCACCGGTGCCGATGCTGCCTTCACGATCTCGGCAGCGAACTCTTCAACGTTGTAAAGCTTGCCGGCAGCCTCTTTGCGAGCATCGATTGCGCCTGGGTTTAGGCGGTCAAGCAGGGTCGCGGTGATGGTGCCCTCGATCATGTCGCCCGAAACTACAACAAATTCAATGCCCTTAGCGGTTAGCTCAGGAATCAGTTCGCGAAGTGCGTCTTCGCCCGCACGCTTAGAAAGTGCGACCGGAACATACTCAGGCATGGTTGGGGTTTCGCGAATAAAGTGTGCCTGGTGGCTGGTGACAAACACGATGCGCGAGCCAGCGCTTAGCAATGGCAGCGCGGTCTTAACCAAGTTGAGCTGTGCATCACGGTTTAGAACCATTGCATAGTCTTCGCCCTTGCCGGTCTCCATGCCACCAGATGCGTTCAACACCAAAAGGTCTAGGCCGCCGAACTCTGATTTTAGGGTTTCGGCCAATGCATCAATGCTTGGGTAGTCGGTTAGGTCTGCGCCAACAACAATCGCCTTGCCGCCATCTGCGATGATCGCGTCAGCAACCTTCTGTGCACGAGCAGCCTTATCGCGGTAGTTGATTGCAACGGTTGCGCCCTGTGCCGCCAACATGGTGGCAACCTGCGCCCCAATGCCGCGTGATGAACCCGAGATGAAAGCGTGCTTGCCAGCGAAAGTGTTAGTCATGCCTCAAGTTTAGCGAAGCGGGTAACGAAGGCACGAGAGGGTGAATTCGGACGGGCGAATTCATTGACACAGGTAATGCAATGCATTACCTTGGCGGTATGAAGGCAAACCAGACAAGTTCGACTTTAACCGATCGGTATCAAACTACGGTTCCTGAAGCGGTCAGACAGACCCTCAACTTACAAAAGCGCGACCGCCTCGCATACACAATTCTCGAATCCGGCGATGTGCTTCTCTCGCGTGAGGAATCTCGTTCCGACCCGGCTGTTGGCAGTTTCTTACAATTCCTCGAGACTCAAATCATCGAGAATCCAGGTCGCTTGCAGCCGATCACAAGATCATATCTGCAGCAACTCGATGAGTTGCTTAGCGACCACGATGTTGACCTTGACGAGGCCCTAAGCGCAGATGGCGAGTGATCTCGAGCGAATAAACGGTTGGCTATTGCTCGCTGACCCGCTGTTCATAGATCAACTAGCCACGCTCGAAAATCAGGTTCGTGCTCTCAAGCAAAAGCACCCCGACTCTTTTCAAACCAAGGCTCCGACCAAACGTTTGCTTGCAATCCGAAAGCTGATCAAAGAGGTCATACCTTCGGATCCAAACGGCCTTCAGTTCAAGCTTGGCAACACGTTAGGCCCTGAGAACCGCCACTGGTTTAGGGCCAAGTTCTTGCAGCAATATCGACTGTTCTTCAGATTCGATTCCCAATCGAAGATCATCATTTTCTGCTGGGTGAACGACGACCAAAGTCTTCGCGCCTACGAATCCAAGGATGACGCCTATCTGGTTTTCAAACAGATGCTCGACAGCGGACACCCACCTCAAACTTGGGTTGAGTTGCTCGAACGAGCCTCGTCACTTGAATAGCCAGCACATAGTGCGAGGGCCCCTAGTCGACGCAAACGCAAAATGCCTCCCCGAAGGGAGGCATTTCGATTGTGGAGACTAGGGGGGTCGAACCCCTGACCCCCTGCTTGCAAAGCAGGTGCTCTACCAACTGAGCTAAGTCCCCGGATTTTGAATCTGGGTGGTGCCTTTGTTACCTGGTTCAGAACCTTCTCTTGGTGAAGAAGCTTCCTGGTGGGCCTAGGAGGACTTGAACCTCCGACCTCTTCATTATCAGTGAAGCGCTCTAACCACCTGAGCTATAGGCCCGTAGAACCTTTATGACTTTACACGAAATTTCCGAACCTTGCAAAATCATTTGAAAATTATCGGAGCCCCAGGCTTTCACCCGGGGCTCCGATGGGAAATCTTGTTTTTTAGTTGTTTGTAAAGCCGACCGAAATTCCGCCGGTGATGCGGCCGATCAGGTTGAAGATCAGAGCCGATACGCCGGTAAGAGCAGTTCCGAGAACGATGTTGAAGAACGCAATTGTGGTTGCGAATGACAAAACTCGAGCAAGATTGAGCTCAGATGCAACGTTCACGCCGTCGCCTCCGCCGCCACCGATAACCGAGTTGACCAGTTCGCTTAGGCTGCCGAACAGACCGGTTTGACTTAGCACCAACCACAGCAGGCTAAAGCCCACGATGGTTGCGATGCCTAGTGCCAAGGTGATCAAGAAGCCAACGCGGGTGGCCGACCAAAAGTCGATCTGAACCAGCTTTAGCTTGACCTGCTTTGGTGCTGGGCCGGCCGCGCGAGCTGCTGCTCGCTGTGCTGCCTTGCCCGCTGCCTTAATGCGTTCCTTCATTATTCGGCTGCTCCTTCTTCGATTACCTCTGCTGCTAGGTTATCGCCATCGGCAGCTGCCTCATCATCAGATTCGCCGGCAATCTCGTTGGTCTCGAGGTTGCGTTCGGTGTTCTTAGCGAGGCCAAGAATTGTGTCATTCTCGTCGAAGCGAGCGAACACAACACCCATGGTGTCTCGACCCTTAGCCGGAACCTCGTTCACTGCCGAACGAACCACCTTGCCTGAAGCTAGGACTACAAGAACTTCGTCTTCTTCGGCCACGATGATTGCGCCAACTAGGTCGCCGCGCTTCTCTTCGAGCTTGGCCACCTTGATTCCTAGACCGCCTCTGTTCTGTGGGCGATACTGCGAAACCTCGGTGCGCTTGGCATAACCGCCCTCGGTAACCACGAACACGAATGCCTCATCGGCGTCGTTGATCACAGATGCCGACAGCAGTTCGTCGCCGGCCCTGAAGTTCATGCCGATGTTGCCCGAGGTGTCGCGGCCCATTGGGCGCAGGCTTTCATCGCTGGCCGAGAATCGAATCGACATGCCCTTGTGCGAAACAAGCAGCAGGTCGTCTTCTTCGGATGCCAGCATTGCCGACACAAGTTCGTCGTCTTCGCGAAGCTTGATGGCGATGATTCCACCGGTGCGAGCGGTGTCGTATGCGTCGAGTGCGGTCTTCTTGACCAAGCCCTTGCGAGTTGCAAGCACTAGGTAAGGAGCAACCGCGTAGTCGCGAAGATCAAGGACCTGGGCGATCTGCTCGTCTGGCTGAAGCGCCAAAAGGTTAGCTACGTGCTGACCCTTGGCGTCGCGACCGGCTTCTTGAACCTCGTATGCCTTGGTGCGGTAGACGCGGCCCTTGTTGGTGAAGAACAACAACCAGTGGTGGGTTGTGGTCACAAAGAAGTGCTCAACAACGTCATCGGCGCGAAGGTTTGCACCCTTTACGCCCTTGCCACCGCGGTGCTGCTGGCGGTAGTTGTCGCTCTTGGTGCGCTTGATGTAGCCACCGCGGGTTAGCGAGATGACCATCTCTTCTTCAGGAATCAGGTCTTCGACCGAAACGTCGCCATCGAAACCGGCGATGATGGTGCTTCGGCGGTCGTCGCCGTGCTTGGCAACAACCTCGTCGAGCTCTTCGCTGATGATGGTGCGCTGGCGAACCGGGTCGGCAATGATCGCCATGAAGTCAACGATCTGGGCTTCGAGTTCGGCTGCTTCATCGATGATGCGCTGGCGCTCAAGAGCGGCAAGCTGGCGAAGCTGCATGTTCAAGATCGCTCGAGCCTGAAGGTCGTCGATGCTCAATAGCTCCATCAAGCCTTCGCGGGCTGCGTCGGCGTTGGCGCTCTTGCGAATCAATGCGATTACTGCATCGAGTGCGTCGAGAGCCTTGAGGTAACCACGCAAAATGTGGGCACGCTCTTCGGCCTTCTTTAGGCGGAACTGGGTGCGGCGAACAATGACCTCAACCTGGTGGGTAACCCAGTTGCTGATGAAGCCGTCGATTGGCAGGGTGCGAGGCACGCCGTCGACCAGGGCAAGCATGTTGGCGCTGAAGTTCTCTTGCAGCGGGGTCAGCTTGTAAAGGTTGTTTAGAACAACGCGAGCAACCGCATCCTTCTTTAGAACTACAACCAAACGCTGGCCGGTGCGACCCGAGGTTTCATCACGGATGTCGGCAATGCCGGTTAGGCGACCCTCTTTGACGAGACCGGCAATCTTTTCGGCAAGGTTGTCTGGGTTGACCTGGTAAGGCAGTTCGGTAACCACCAAGCAGGTGCGACCCTGAAGTTCTTCGACGTTGACGATCGCACGCATGGTGATTGAACCACGACCGGTGCGATACGCCTCTTCGATGCCCTTGCGGCCAAGAATGTGAGCGCCGGTTGGAAAGTCTGGGCCCTTGATGCGCTCAATTAGCGCTTCAACTAGCTCTTCCCCAGTTGCATCCGGGTTCTTTAGGTACCACTGGGCACCATCGGCAACCTCGCGCAGGTTGTGCGGCGGAATGTTGGTAGCCATACCAACCGCGATACCGATCGAACCGTTGACCAAAAGGTTTGGAATGCGGCTAGGCAAAACGGTTGGCTCTTGGGTGCGGCCGTCGTAGTTGTC
>JBEEPX010000092.1:0-6817 GCA_041190885.1 Actinomycetota bacterium | reverse complement strand
GGCGAGCAGCCGATAGATTGGTCTTGTTAGGAGATCTCATGGCATTGGATTCAGAGTCACGCTGGCGCTTGGTGCGCATGATGAAGGCGAAGGGCACGGCACCGGCTTCGACCGAAGTTGTCATTCGACCCGCCGCAATTGGCGACCTCTGGCAGGTGCTTGAGATTTACAACTACTACATCAAAAACAGCGTTGTGACTTTCGATCTAGAAACCATGACGCTTGATGACTGGCGCGAGAAGTTCGAGTGGATTCAGGGTCTGAAGCTGCCTTTCATCGTTGCAACCAGTGAAAGTGGTCAAATTCTTGGCTTCGCCTACGTTGCGCCGTGGCGTCAAAAGGCGGCCTATCGTCGCACCGTCGAAGACAGCATTTACCTTCGCCCTGCCGCCACCGGAAAACGAATCGGCACCAAGCTGCTGGCTGCGTTGATTGAGCAGAGCAAGGCCTCGGGCGTTAAAGAGATCGTCGCGGTCATTTCTGACAAGGGCGCGGAGTCTTCGATTTCGCTTCACGAGAGCTTTGGATTCAAGCATCAGGGGCACCTGGGCAAGGTTGGCTTCAAGTTCGGTCGCTGGCTCGGAACCGTTTTGATGCAGAAGAGTCTGTAGTTTTTTACAGGCTTTCCACAGAATCGCAACGTAGATTGGAAGAATGAGAATCGCTAAAAAGGCCCTGACCATTTTCTCGGTCGCGGGTCTTTTGCTGGCCGGTTTCAACCCCGCAACAGCTTCTCTGCAAACTTCCAACCAGCTGATCGACAACTCGCCTTCGGCGGGTCTCTTGGTCAAATATGCAGAGGGTGTTGATCCACTCACCACCGATGGGCAGCCGCTCGCCGAAGCCATCATTGGCACCAACCTGAACGTCGGCTCAAACTTGGGGGAAGGCTGGATTTCGCTGCGGTTCGATGAGAACTTGCCTACCTATCAGGCAAACGGCTTCGCCTCTCGTTTGTCGGCTGATCCACGAATCGAATCGGTGCGAGTCAACGCAATTATTCAGCCTGCCGCAGTCAAGTCGGTTGCGCTAAAACCGGTCGCTGCCATCACGGCCGCATCGCCCGTGCGTTCGCTGGCGGTCAAAGATGCTTGGCAAGAAGACAAACCCACAACCGCTCAAGCGCAACTCACCTGGGCTGCACCTACCAAACTATCGGGCGCCAAAATCTCTGGTTATCAGGTCGAGATCAATGCTGGAAGAGCCTGGGAGGTAGTTGCCAGGTCAACCACGACCGAGCGTTCGGCGGTCATTTCGGCAGGTCTTCGCGCAGGAGTGAACTACCAATTCCGGGTGCGAGCCGTAACTTACATCGGCAAGGTTCAAAAACTTGGACTGCCTTCTGCGGTCGCCAAAGCCACCTTCACAACCGCCCCGGCAGCGCCAATTTTGGCCAGTGGCAACACTGCTTTCGGCGGCAGCTCGCCATCCTGGGTTGCCCAAAACAGCATTCAGCGCGGAGGGTTGGCGGTGACCTATGTGGCGACTGCCAAGGCCACCGGCGTGCCAAGCAAGGTTTGCACGACCAGCTCGAACTCCTGCCAATTCAGTGGCTTGGTTAAGGGCATCACGTACTCGGTTCAGGTGAAGGCAACCAATGCACGTGGTTCTTCGCTGAGTGATTCTGCGGTTCGTCCATTCGACGCCCAGTATGACAAGCAGTGGTACCTGAACACGCAATGGGGAATCAACGCACCGACAGCTTGGCAAACCACGATGGGTTCGCCGTCGCTTGTAGTTGCCGTGATTGACACCGGCATCACCTCGCACCCAGAGCTAGATGCCAAAGTAGTGCCCGGCTATGACTTTGTCAGCGATGTGGCCTCGGCCAAAGATGGCGATGGCTGGGATTCCAATGCAGCCGACCCAGGCGACTCTTACGACGGAACGCCAAGTTCTTGGCATGGAACTCATGTGGCAGGCATCATTGCCGCGGCAAGCAACGCCGATGGGGTTACCGGTATCGCACCAAACGTTTTGATTCAACCCGTTCGAGTAATGGGTGCCGGCGGTGCAACCGAAGAAGACCTGATCGCCGCGATTCGTTGGTCAGCCGGTTTGGCCGTTGAAGGCGTTCCCAGCAACCCAACACCTGCCCGAGTGATCAACATTTCTATGGGCACTCCGAGGTCTACCGGTTGCCGCAACTGGGACGGCACCGATGGTCCAACTGAGATTGCACTGATTGCTGCGAAAGAGGCCGGGGTCGTTGTTGTGACCGCGGCCGGAAACTCAAACCGCTCGGCTAATCTTTCCTATCCGGGTAACTGCGTGCCAACCATCAACGTTGGAGCCACGGGTTTTGACGGTGACCGCGCTTCGTATTCGAACTTCTCGACCTTGGCCAGCGATGGAAACTACTACGGCGTAGACATCTCTGCACCTGGCGGTGACAGCGCAGCTCCGATCACCGGTTTCCCGGTTCACCGCGGCATGATTCTTTCGACCATGAATGATGGCAAAGATAAACCCGGCTCGCCCAAATATGACTACGAAGAGGGCACCAGTATGGCTTCGCCGGTGGTCGCAGGTGTCGCGGCTCTGATGCTGTCGATCAAGCCATCCTTGGGCTTTGTGCAAGTCGTCGACATAATGCAAGAAACGGTTACCCCGTTCCCGGCAAACAGTAACTGTCAGGTTGCAAGGCGATGTGGTGCGGGAATCGTGAATGCGGCGGCGGCAGTAGCGGCGGTAGCGGCACTTCCTTAACTAGGCTTTGCCTATGTTCAGCAAAAACAACTTCGCCTGGGTTGTCGCCTCGGTAACATTTTTGGCCCTAATCAGCGCTGCCGCTTTTAGATCAACGACCTCAATTATGTTCGAACCGCTCGAGGGTGAATTTGGCTGGACTCGTTCAGAGACATCCGCTGCGGTCGCAATCAACTTGGTCGTTTATGGCCTAACCGCACCATTTGCGGCAACTCTGATGGAACGCTTTTCGCCGCGTAGGGTTGCCACCTTTGCGCTGGCTCTAGTTTCGGCGGGAACCGCTCTGACTTTAACGATGACCGAGAGCTGGCAGCTTTCGCTCTATTGGGGAGCGTTTGTTGGCGTTGGCACCGGCTGCCTTGCCTTGGTTTTTGCTTCGTTGGTGGCAAACCGATGGTTTACAAAGCGCCGCGGCTTAGTGACCGGCGTGTTTTCGGCCGCCTATGCAACCGGCCAACTTATCTTTCTGCCGGCTCTTGGCGCCTTGGTTATGGTCGAAGGCTGGCGCTCGGCTTCGTTGGTGGTTGCGGTTTTTGCCGCAGCAATCATCCCGGTATTTTTGCTTGGATTTAGAAATTCACCGGCAGAAATTGGGGCGGAGCCGTATGGCGGCGTTTCGAACGAACCAACCGGCAAAGCTGCACCGCGAACAGCGGTTGCCACCTTGCAGGTGCTCTTTGAGAGCTTTAGAAAGCCGGCATTTTGGGTCTTGGCCGGCACATTTTTTGTTTGCGGTTGGACAACCAACGGCCTGATCGGCGCCCACTTTATTCCTGCGGCTCACGACCACGGAATGCCGATGGGCACTGCCGCTGGACTTTTGGCTCTCGTGGGCATTTTTGACTTTGTCGGCACGATTCTGTCGGGTTGGTTGACCGACCGAGTGAACCCAATCTGGCTCTTGGTTTTCTACTACGGCCTTCGGGGCCTCGCTCTTTTCACAGTTCCATTTGTGCTTGGCCCAACCGTTGAGTTGCCGTTGATGTTCTTCGTCGTGTTCTACGGGCTTGACTGGATCGCCACTGTGCCACCGACAATCGAGCTTTGTCGCAAGCATTTTGGAATCAATCAGTCACCAACGGTTTATGGCTGGGTATTCGCGTCGCACATGGTCGGTGCCGCCATCGCCGCTGCTTTTGCCGGTGCGATTCGCGAAATGCAGGGCAGCTACTTTGTGGCTTGGATCACGGCAGCAGTGCTTTGTTTGGTTGCCGCGGGCGCGGTTCTAATCCTTCGCAAGATCAAACCCCCATTCGTGCCCGCCGCGGCATAACGATGGCGTTCCCTGGTCAGCAACAATGGTGATACCCGGTTAAAAGAAAAAACCTCGGTCAAACCGAGGTTTTATTCTTGCTGGTGCGGAAGGTGGGACTTGAACCCACACGTCTCTCAACGCTAGAACCTAAATCTAGTGCGTCTGCCAATTTCGCCACTCCCGCGTGCCTGATTAGTTTACACAAAAATCTGGGCTGTGCATAACTCAGGCGCGGTCGAAGCCGATTTGCCATCATTTCAAGCGAGATGAGGTGAGCGAATGACGTCAATGGTCGAAAATCTAGTATCGCGAGCGAGAACAGCCGCGGTGCTTGGCGAAGTTGCTGTCGATAAGGCTATCGACAGGGCCGTTGATGCGGTTCTCGAATCTGGGGCGATCGAGGCGCTCGACGAGTCGATTGTTCGTCATGAAATGAATCAACACCTCTTTGGTTTTGGTTCACTTCAAAACTTGATCGATGATTCTTCGATTGAAGAGATTTGGATCAATTCGCCGGGAAAGGTTTTTGTTGCTGTCGCTGGCAGATCGCGACAAATTGACCTAACCCTCGAGCAGCATGAGCTTGAATCTATCGTTGAGCGTATGCTCCGGCCGACCGGCCGCCGGCTAGATCGATCCTCGCCGTTCGTTGATGCCTCGCTTCCAGATGGATCGAGACTCCACGTTGCTATTCCCGATATCACTCGGGCTCATTGGTCGGTCAACATTCGTAAGTTTTCGAAACGATCATTGGGGCTTCATGATCTAGCCATGATGGGGTCACTCAGTTTCGATCAGGCCGAATTTCTCGCTGCCCAAATGCGGGATGGCAAGAACATCCTGGTCTCTGGAGCCACCCAAGCCGGCAAGACCACGATGCTTGGTGCCTTGCTCTCGGCGGTTGACCCCAACGAAAGAGTGATCAGCGTCGAGGAGACCTTCGAATTGCGGCTTCCGATCAACGACTGGGTTGCGATGCAAACTAGGCAGCCAAGCCTCGAGGGTGCGGGTGAAGTTAGCCTGCGGCGGTTGATTAAAGAATCACTTCGCATGCGCCCCACTCGAATCGTGGTTGGTGAGGTTCGCGAGGCCGAAAGCCTCGACCTTTTGATCGCACTCAATTCCGGCCTGCCTGGTGCCTGCACAATCCACGCCAATTCGGCACGCGATGCCGTGGTGAAACTTTGCACGCTTCCTCTCTTGGCGGGCGCCAACATCTCCTCAGCATTCGTAAACCCAACCGTGGGTGCGTGCATCGACTTCGTAGTTCATTGCGAAATGACCGAAGACGGCAAAAGAAGAGTTGCCGAAATCGCTGCGGTTGCTCTTGTCGACGGCGCGCTCGAGGTGACCTCACTATGAATTGGCTTCGTTCGAATCTTGAAGGTGCGGGACTAGCAAAATACGGCTTGAATGCTGTTCTGATCTCGATTTTGATGCTGTCTCTTCTAGTCGGCGGGTTAGCTGCCTCGATTACCGGCATTTCGGCTCTTGGCCTGTGCCTATCGATTGGCACATTCGGTTTTTGCCTCGAATCTTTGTCGCTGCGGGCTAGGGCTAGGCGCCGAGCGCTATCGGCGGCATGGCCACAGGTGATTGATTCGCTTCAGTCAGCCGCTTTCTCGGGTTTGCCGATCACCGAGGCATTTTCTGACTTAGCCGAAAGCGGCCCCGCAGCCTTGCGCCCAAGTTTTGCCGGTGCTGTCGTGCGCTTCGATTCGGGGGTGCCTCTCGTCGAAGTGCTCGATTGGCTAAAGAGCGATGTGGGCGAACATCACGGCGACAAGCTGTTCGAGGTTATTCGTGCGGCAACGCTGGCCGGCGGTCAGGCCTATCTTGAGTCGCTGCGGGCTCAGAGTGCGCAGATCAGAAGCGACCTCGCGCTAAGCGGCGAACTAGAAAGCAAGCAGGGGTGGGTTGCTGGCACCGCTAAACTTGCCGTCGCGGCGCCATGGTTGATTGTGGCAATGCTTTCGAGTCGTCCAGACAACGCCGCCGCATACAACCAATCTGGCGGAGTATTCATTTTGTTGATTGGTTTTCTGGTTTGCCTTTTCGCATACCGACTGATCCACATTTTTGGCGCACTGCCGGGGCGACCAAGGGTGTTTGCCAGATCATGACCGCGATATTTGGATCCATGTTGGCCGCAGGCCTTCTGTTATTGGCAAAGTCACTTATGCCCAAGAGAACTCTGGCTTTGCAAGCGAGGGTATCGCCTGGTCTCGTGACCGAGTCGTCGGTAGTCAGCCCAAAACGCAACCATTTAGCCTGGCTGCGAAGCAAACTGATGACCGACAACACCAATCAAAAAGTTCTCTTTGAGCTGCCAGATATTCTCGACCTATTAGCGGTGTCGCTTTCTGCAGGCGAGAGCCTTTTCAACGCGCTCGAACGTGTTGCGCCGAGGGCGTCAGGGCTAGTCGGGCGTCAACTTCAACTCGCCCTTCAGTCACTGCAACTTGGCTCATCTCTGGCCGCCGAAATGGATCGAATCGCAGAGCGCCTGCCACAGCGGCAGCTTGTCGAGTTTTGCGCAAAGGTGAATCTTTCGTTGAAGAGAGGCACGCCGCTCGCCGACCTGCTTCGCGAGCAAGCGTCTAGCGCCAGGGCAGAGATCCACAACCTGTTGTTGAAGCAAGCGGGCAAGAACGAGACAAAAATGCTCATTCCCTTGGTGTTTCTCATTTTGCCGGTCACGGTTTTATTCGCAATTTATCCAAGTCTTCAGATGCTGAATCTCGGTTATCTCTGAAGCTCATGAAAAGAAAGAAGAAAAATGAAAAAGGCATTTGTGAAACTAAACGACGAGTCTGGCGATGTGCCGGGGTGGGTTTTGATCACCCTGATGAC
>JBEEPX010000091.1:0-7429 GCA_041190885.1 Actinomycetota bacterium | reverse complement strand
GTGTGAAGGCCTTCTTGCTTTACCAGTGACTGAAGCGCTTGATACTCGGGGCCCATGTTTGCCCTGGTCTTGATCCACTCAGGCTTTTTTTCGATCGGCACCGCACTGTTGCGAGCCTCGATGCGAAGCAATTTGCGTTCAGGTTTTACCGTTGAGTCGCTCAAAGGGTTACCTTGCCAATCTCTTTCAAATGTTTCTTAATAACCAGTGCAGCCATTGCGGTCGTAACATCATTCCCAGTTAGCTCAGAAATTGTAGATGTTTTGGCATCCGCAATGCCACAAGCAATAATCGCCTCGTATGCTGCGAGGGAGTTATTACAGTTGAGTGCAAATCCGTGCATGGTTGTGTGTTCAGACACGCGAATGCCTATGGCAGCAATCTTCACGTATGCGCCCTCGTGGTTCACCCAGACACCTGAGCGCCCTTCAACACGCTCACCCTTCAAACCAAATTCAGCAACGCTGTCGATTAGAACCTGCTCCAACCAGCGCACGTAGCCCACCACATCGATCGGGCGGGGTAGCTTCATGATTGGATACCCGACTAATTGACCAGGTCCATGCCAAGTGATTTTGCCCCCTCGATCAACCTCGATCACTTCGGTACCGTCGTTCGGGTATTCGTCGCCCTCTGAGCGTTTGCCAGCTGTGTACACAGGCGCGTGTTCAAGAAGGATTACGGTGTCGGGTCTTGCCCCAGAGACAACATCTGCGTGAACTCGACGCTGAAGATCCCAACCTTCGAGGTATGGGGTAAATATCGGGTCTAAACCCGCGTCGAGAAACTCTGGCACCTCCCAATTCTAAGTTGTTGTCAACAAGACCAAGTCATGCTGGGTCTCAACAGATATCTGATTCCAATGAGGAGCGAGAATGCGCTAAGCCAGAATTCAAGGATGAAATTTCGGCACATATTTTCAAATGACCTGCGCGATTGGGGAGGCGGCAAGGACCCGGGAGAACGACTTGAACGAAAATGGGCAACCCGCGTTACACCTCGCAGGGTGATCGCTGTAGTTGGTGGTCTTTCTTGTCTACTGGGGGTTTTAACTCAGCTGCCCGCTTTCGAACTGAATATCGAACAACCTAATCCAGCTGGTAATTATGCGGTGCATGCAGAGTCTGGGAGTGAATCTAAAGACGTCGCTGGTGAATCTCACAAGCCGGTTGGCGGAACAAAAGAAATGCCTTGCGAGGCGATCGATGTGTCGACGGAGCCATCAGTCATCCAGATGGCTAACTGGTTGGTTCTAGGGGGAGTGCGTACGGCGAGATTTATCCAATACTGCTCAGAGGAGCGCCTCGCTTGGCAGATTACTCAAGCTCTAGAAAAAGGGGAGTGGGTAATGCAAAAGGTGGCCAGGTTACCCTGACCACCTTTTAGCGGAAGTGTTGTTACAGACCCAATACTGAATCGAAGTTCGCCTCTTCAAGGCGAGTTTTCACATCAACAAGGAAACGGCTCGCGTCGGCGCCGTCCACCAATCGGTGGTCATAAGACAGCGCTAGGTAAACCATGCTCCGAATTGAAATTGAGTCCTGACCATCAGCATCAGTCACAACCACGGCACGCTTTGAGACGACGCCGGTGCCAAGGATTGCTACCTGAGGCAGGAACACTACTGGAGTGTCGAACAACGCGCCACGTGATCCGGTGTTGGTCAAGGTGAATGTTCCGCCACCTAGCTCATCTGGTTTCAACTGGTTAGAACGAGTTCTTGCCGCCTTGTCAGCGATCTGCTGAGCGATCTCGACAATGTTCAGGGTTGAAGCGTCACGAATAACGGGGGTTAGCAGGCCCTTTTCGGTGTCTACGGCAAATGAGATGTTCTCAGTGGCGTGGTAGACAATGTTCTCGCCATCGATGGTTGCATTCAACTTAGGGTGGGTTCGAAGTGCCTCGGCAGCTGCAAGGGCAAAGAATGGCATGAAGTTGAGCTTGCCGCCCGACTTTGCGATGAATTGCTGCTGAACGCGCTGGCGCAACTGCGCAATTCGAGTTACGTCAACTTCAACAACGGTGGTTAGCTGTGCAGTCGAAACCATCGAAGCCACGGCGCGCTCTGCAAGAACCTTGCGAAGACGAGACATTGGCTCGGTTGTACCGCGAAGTGGCGAAGCCACGCCTGGAACAAATGCCTTGGCGGCAGCTGGAGCAGCAGCCGATGGAGTGGTTTGAATCGCCTGGGTGGCAGCGAGTACGTCATCCTTGCGAATGCGTCCGCCAACTCCGGTGCCGGCAATCTGGCTTAGATCAATGCCGCTTTCGTTTGCAAGCTTGCGCACCAACGGGGTTACGTAACCCGCATCGCTGGTCACATCGCTCGCAGATGCCTGGGCAACTGGTGCGGCAACAGGCGCCGCAATCGGAGCTGCGACAGGCGCCGCAACTGGAGGGGCCACTGGGGCGGCAAACGCTGCAGCTACAACAGGTGCTGCTGGTGCTTCAACTACTGGTGCTGCTGGTGCCTCAACTACTGGAGCAGCTGGCTCCGCTGCTGGTGCTGCAGGAGCCGAGCTTCCGCTGCCATCTCCGATGATGACCAAAACGGCACCAACCTGTACGGTCTCGTCTTCGTTTACAAGAATTTGCTCGATAACGCCTGCGACTGGTGAAGGAATCTCGGTGTCGACCTTGTCGGTAGACACCTCAACTAGCGGCTCGTCGACGGCAACGGTGTCGCCGACCTTTTTTAGCCAACGGGTTACTGTGCCCTCGGTTACGCTCTCGCCAAGCGCTGGAAGTACTACTGATTCACTCATTTGATAAATGCTCCTTGAACGGCTTATGCGTGTGCGTGAAGAGGCTTGCCGGCGAGGGCAAGGTGAGCCTCTCCGATTGCTTCATTCATAGTTGGGTGTGCGTGGACAAGTGTTGCTACATCTTCTGGGTAGGCTTCCCAGTTCACAATTAGTTGAGCCTCACCGATCTGCTCGCCAACGCGAGAACCGATCATGTGCACTCCAACTACCGGACCGTTGTTCTTGCGAACCAACTTGATGAATCCGGCGGTGCCTAGAATCTGCGACTTACCGTTACCACCGAGGTTGTACTCGTAGGTTGAGATGTTCTCAGCGCCGTAGAGTTCTGCGGCCTTTGCTTCGGTAACGCCTACCGACGCGACCTCTGGCTCACAGTAGGTGACCTTTGGAATTCCAACCTCGTCGATGACCGCAGGCTTTAGGCCAGCGATCTCCTCGGCGATAAAGATGCCCTGCTGGAAACCGCGGTGAGCAAGCTGAAGTCCTGGAACGATGTCGCCGGCAGCGTAAACGCCAGGAACACTGGTCTGAAGTCTGTCGTTGGTCAGCACGAAACCGCGATCCATCTGGATGCCCTGCTCTTCGTAACCGAGACCCGCAGTGTTTGGACCGCGACCAACCGCTACCAACATCAACTCAGCTTCTAGCTTCTCGCCGTTTTCAAGGGAGACAACAACACCACTGTCGCTTTGTTCGACTCCTGCGAATCGAACGCCGAGCTTGAAATCAATTCCGCGCTTGCGGAATGCTCGCTCAAGTCCCTTGCTAACAGCGATGTCTTCGTTAGGAACCAGGTTTGGAAGACCTTCAACGATGGTTACTTCTGCGCCGAATGATCGCCAAATTGAGGCAAACTCAACACCGATAACGCCGCCACCGAGCACGATGACCTTATTAGGCACGAAATTCAACTGAAGAGCGTGCTCCGAAGTGATTACGCGTCCTGCGATTTCAAGACCAGGGAGGCTTCTGCTGTATGAACCCGATGCAAGAACGATGTTCTTGCCGGTGTAGTTGTCGCCATTGACCTGAATGGTCTTAGGGCCGACCAAGCGGCCCTCGCCGGCTACTACGGTGATGTTCTTAGATCCAACTAGACCGGTGAGGCCTTTGAAGAGGCGGTCAACAATGGTGTCACGATACTTGTTCACAGCTGGCATATCGATCGACCCGAACGCTGCGTTCACACCGTAGTGGGCTGCATCCTTAACGTTGTCTGCGATCTCAGCCGAGTGAAGAAGAGCCTTTGTCGGAATACATCCGCGGTGGAGGCAGGTGCCACCTAGCTTGTCTTTTTCGATGAGTGCAACACTCATGCCCAACTGTGCTGAGCGAAGAGCAGCTGCATAGCCACCGCTGCCGCCGCCAAGAATTACTAGGTCGAAGTTGTGTTCCGCCACAGGCTGATCTCCCTTTTGAGGTTCGTGATTAAGTTCAACTTTACTACTCTGCGAGAGCAGTGTTTAGTGCGCCATACCCTTTGCGAGCGATACCAGAGTTCTAATAATCACTCCGGTGGCTCCCTTGCCGGTGTAGCCGTATGCGCCCAAGTCGTTGTTGGCTGGACCCGCAATATCAATGTGTGCCCATGCAAGCTTCTCGGTTTTCGATTTCCGCTTGAATCCGATGAACTCCTGCAAGAAGAGGCCACCGATTAGCATTCCACCAGCGGTGTTGCCAATTTTTGCGTTTTGCAAGTCGGCGATATCCGACTTGAGCATGTCCTTCAACTCGACTGGTAGCGGCATGTGCCATACCAACTCACCTGCTTCGAACGCTGCTGCTTCAACTGCCGATACGGCCTCAGCAGAGCCCATTAGGCCCGCATAACGGTTACCGAGGGCAACCCGTGCTGCTCCTGTCAAAGTTGCTACGTCAACAATCAAGTCAGGGAATTCCAAGGAGGCAGCGGCGAGGCCATCGCCAAGAACTAAACGCCCTTCGGCGTCGGTGTTGGTCACTTCTACGGTCTTGCCATTCTTTAGCTTGATCACATCGTTTGGTCGCGTAGCCGTCCCGGATGGCATGTTTTCTGCCAGGCACATCCACGATGTGACTTTGATTGGCAAGCCAAGCTGGGCGATGGCAAGGATCGAATTGAAGACTGTTGCTGCACCGGCCATGTCGTATTTCATGCCTACCATCGAATTCGCAGGCTTTAGTGAAAGGCCACCGGTATCGAAGGTGATTCCCTTGCCTACCAATGCCAGGTGCTTGGATGCGTTCTTTGGCGAATAGCTGAGCTTCACGAGGCGAGGTGGTCTCGCCGAACCCTTTCCAACGCCTGCCAAACCACCAAAGCCTTGCTTCTCTAGTTGTTTCTCGTCGAGTACCTCAACCGAAATCCCGAGAGATTTTGCCTTTTTCGATGCAAGGGCCGCGTAGTTCGCTGGATAAAGGTCATTCGCTGGGCGGTTGATTTCATCGCGGGCAGCACTTACAGCCGCGGCAAGCACATTCGCACTTTCGATGGCATCAGTTGCGTTTCTAACTTTTGTGAGCAAGGTCACTGACTTCACCTGTGAGGGCTTGCCAGGTTGCTTATATTCGGTGTACTTATAGAGGCCGAGCAACGCCCCTTCGGCGATTCCCTGAATGTCGCCAAGATCCTCGGTGGGAAAATCAAAAATAATGTGTTCGAAATCGGTGAGTACACGTGTCGCGGCCCCAGCCAGCTCTCGCATGTTGTCTTCGTCGAGCTCGTCGCTACCGGCGCCTATCAAGTAAACAATTCGGCCATCTGGCGACTGAATTCGTGTTCCTGACTCAAAATTCGCTGACACACCAAGGTCTTCTAGCCCCAAGGTAGCAATGGCGGTGGAATCAGAAAGTGCTGGAACGAGTTGGAGCTTGTTGTTGACCGATTGAACCGCGATAACCAAAACCTGCTTCTTTGCAACTGTTGGAGTTTTTGCGGCGGTCTGAATCTTCAAATTAGTCATGGGCTAATGCTAGACCGATAGTTAGGATGTTTGAATGGTCGACCCTCGGAAGCTTTTCTCATTTATCGACCTCGACTTCGAGGTGCCGCTTGGGCTAAACCTGCTCGCGGGCCTCTCAGGATTTACCGATGCCGGCAACACCCTTAGCCAGGTGTCAGATCACATCCTTGAAAACTTGGATGCCAAGCTGATTGTTCAATTCGACAATGACGAATTGCTCGATTACCGCTCACGCAGGCCGGTCATGTACTTTGAAAAGGATCACATCGAGTCATACCAACCAGCGGTGCTCGGCATCTATCTCGTTGAAGATGAAACCGGCCAGCAGTTTCTCTGGTTGAACGGCTACGAGCCAGACATGAAATGGGAGGCCTTCACCAGGTCACTCGTTCAGATTGTTGACATCCTTGGTGTCTCGAGCGTCACATGGGTTCACTCAATTCCTTTCCCTGTGCCTCACACCCGAGCAATTGGCGTAACTGTTTCGGGCAATCGTAAGGATCTGATCGATTCCTACAGCGAGTGGAAACCGCAGACGCAGGTTCCCGGAAACGTTCTGCACCTACTTGAATACAGGCTGAGTGCCGAGGGGGTGCCGGTAGCCGGATTCGTTCTGTTGGTGCCTCATTACCTTGCAGATAGCGAATTCCCTCAGGCTGCTGTAGCTGCTCTAGAGCACTTGGCGTCTGCCACCGGCCTAGTTTTTCCGACCGATACTTTGCGCGATGAAGGTGTTGAGTTTGTCGCTCGTCTAGAAGAGCAATTGACCTCGAATGAAGAGCTTCGAAGACTGATCGAGACTTTGGAGGCCGGTTTTGATAAGACCGGACCAAGCAGCACTCCAATCCGCCGTCCGGCACGCAAAGTGCCAACCGCGGATGAAATCGCGTCGGAGCTCGAGGACTACCTCGCCAACCGGGAAAAGAATCAAGGCGACAAGAATTAGCTCTAAAGTTCAGCGCGGCCCGGTCGTCATTCTTGTTGGGGCGCTCATTTATTTCGCCGCTGTAGTGAGCAGGTCAAGCATCGGCGCTGCAGCAATCGATGCTCAGCAGAAGTTCGATGTCTCGGCGGCTCTTCTATCAAGCCTCGCGGTGGCCCAACTCGTTGTCTACGCAGCAATGCAGATACCGGTAGGAATTCTGCTCGACAGGTTTGGCTCGAAGAGACTTTTGATCATCGGTGCCGTAATCATGGCAATAGGGCAGGCGATTGTTGGCTTCTCAGTGCAAATTGGCCCTGCGATCTTCGGGCGAATGCTCGTCGGCCTTGGGGATGCCTTCATCTTCATTTCGTTGGTAAGACTGGTGAACGGCTGGTATCAAGGTAAGAGGGCAACCAGGGTTCAACAGTTGGTTACCAATGTTGGCCAAATGGGCCAGGCCGCTTCGGCAATTCCTTTCGCTTGGTTGCTCCATTTATCTGGCTGGATGCCTGCATTTCTGAGTCTCGCCGCTTTGCTCGCCTTGGTCGGCTTAGGCGGATGGTTGATCATCTCTAACGACCGCCCGAGCGAGACCAAGGTGGTGCGTGCCAGTAGCCTTTCTCAGGCCGTAAAAAACTTGGGTAGTAATTTGAAACTACCGGGGGTTTGGCTTTCCTTTTGGACTCACTTCAGTGTGCAATCGGCATCCTCCCTATTTCTATTACTTTGGGGAATGCCCTTCTTGGTTTCGGCGCAAGGTCTGTCTCGAGGCGAAGCTTCAGTCATGCTCGCATCAA
>JBEEPX010000090.1:0-46859 GCA_041190885.1 Actinomycetota bacterium | reverse complement strand
TTCGATCCATGGGCCAAGTGGGCAGAAGCTGTCGAAAGACTTTGAGCGAGCCCACTGGTCGTCGCTGAACTGAAGGTCACGCGCGGTGACATCGTTGGCAACGGTGTAGCCCCAAACGTAGTTGAGCGCATCTGCCTCGGTGACGTTTTTGGCAATCTGCCCCATCACGATTGCTAGCTCAACCTCCAGGTCGACTTGCTGGCTCTGCGCCGGCAAAACGATTGCATCGCCAGGTCCCACAATCGATGATGAAGGCTTCAAAAACAGGGTTGGCTCTGCCTCGGTCGAAAGATTCATCTCGGCAATGTGGTCGGCATAATTTTTGCCAACGCAAACCACCTTGGATGGAATGCTCGGCGCAAGAAGCTTGACCTCTTTGATCGGCACTCGATCGCCAGTGGTTTCGTAACCGGCAACCAGCGGGTTTCCGGCAAGCACAACGAGCTCTGGGCCATCGACGATGCCGAAGCGTGGTTCGCCGTTCAGGCTAAAACGAGCGACGCGCATTAGTCAGAAAGCTTGACTAGCCAGTTGTGGCGGTCGGCCACGGTGCCATATTGAATGCCGGTTAACTCGGCACGCAGGCTTGCGGTCAACTCGCCAGGTTCAGCATCGGCCGAACCAATGGTTTCGACGCGGCTCTTGAACTGACCGATCGGAGTGATCACGGCAGCGGTTCCACAGGCAAAGACCTCAACGATTTCGCCAGAGTTGATGCCCGCGCGAACTTCATCCAGGGTGATTTTGCGCTCTTCGAGGTTGATGCCGCGGTCGCGGATCAGGGTGCAAACCGAGTCGCGGGTGATGCCGCGAAGAATGGTGCCGTCGAGCGACGGAGTAGCAACGTGGCCGTCTTTGTAGACGAAGAATAGGTTCATGCCACCAAGCTCTTCGATGTAGGTCGAAGATTCGGCGTCGAGGAACATCACCTGCGAGCAACCGTTTTCGTAGCCCTCATTCTGAGCGAGCAATGATGCTGCGTAGTTGCCACCGGTCTTTGCCTCACCGGTGCCGTGCTTACCCGCACGCGAAGAGTCGAGAGCGATCCAGATCGAAACCGGCTTTAGGCCGCCTGTGAAGTATGGGCCAACCGGCGAGGCGATCACGCGGTATTCGGCGCGGTGAGCGGCACGAACACCAAGGAAGTTCTCGGCGGCAATCTCGAACGGGCGAATGTATAGAGTCTTTTCGTTGACCGGCTCTGGAACCCACGCGCCATCGACGGCAATGAGCTGCTTTAGCGACTCAACGAAGAGTTCAACCGGCAGTTCTGGTAGAGCCATGCGGCGAGCAGAAAGCTGCAGACGCTTGGCGTTCGCCTCTGGGCGGAAGGTCCAGATCGAACCATCCTGGTGACGGTAAGCCTTGATGCCCTCAAAGATTTCTTGGCCGTAGTGAAGAACGGCAGCAGATGGGTCCATCATGATTGGGCCGTATGGAATGACCTCAGCAGAGGTCCAACCCTTGTTTTTCTCCCAGACGCAAACGACCTGGTGGTCGGTCAGGTTGGCACCGAAGACCGGGGCCTTGAGAATTTCTTCACGCTCGGCCGCAGGAAGCGGGTTTGAGTTGCGGGTTACTTTGAACTCTAGATCGGCCATGATCTGCTTCTTTCTTGAAACCTAAATTGGGTTTATAGGAGAGCGAAGATGCTCTCGGCAACCTCGGTGGTTGAACGCTTTTTGGTGCCGCGGCTAGCTAGGTCGGCTGCGACGGCATTTTCGATTCGAGCTGCGGCAACCGGGTTTTTGAGGTGGTTGAGCAGCAGTGCAGCCGACAGAATGGCTGCGGTTGGGTCGGCAAGGTTTTTGCCTGCAATGTCGGGGGCCGAACCATGTACCGGTTCGAACATACTCGGGAAGGTTCCGTCTGGATTGATGTTTCCAGAGGCTCCGAGCCCAATGCCGCCGCCGATGGCAGCAGCTAGATCAGTGATGATGTCTCCAAATAGGTTATCAGTCACGATTACGTCGAAACGCTCTGGGTCGGTGACCATGAAGATGGTTGCGGCGTCGATGTGAAGGTAGTCGTGGGTGATGCCAGGAAACTCTTCGGCAACCTTGTTGACGGTGCGCTGCCACAACCAACCGGCGTGAACCAAAACGTTGTGCTTGTGAACCAGGGTGACCTTCTTGCGGTCGCGGGTTGAAGCAAGCTCGAACGCATAGCGAACCAGACGCTCAACGCCGAAGGCGGTGTTAACCGAAACCTCGTTGGCAACCTCGGCTGGGGTGCCAACACGAATCGCGCCACCGTTGCCCACGTATGGACCCTCGGTGCCTTCGCGAACTACAACAAAATCAACCTTGCCCGGGTCGGCAAGCGGGCTAACCACGCCCGGGTAAAGCTTCGTTGGGCGAAGGTTCACATAGTGGTCAAATGAGAAACGAAGCTTGAGCAGCAACTGACGCTCGAGCACACCCGATGGCACGCGAGGGTCGCCGATGGCACCCAAAAGAATGGCATCGTTCTGCTTGAGGGCATCCATGTCGGCATCGCTGAGGGTCTCGCCCGTTGCCAAATAGCGACGCGCGCCAAGGTCAAACTCGGTGGTCTTGAAGCTGACGCCAGAACCCACGGTTGCACGGTTCATTGCCTCGAGGGCGATGTTGGTGACCTCTGGGCCAATGCCGTCGCCACCGATTACTGCGATTTTGTATTCACGCGTCAAGATGATGCTCCCAAGTGCTGTTGATTGCTCTCAACTTTACTCGCATCACCCGCCTGTTTTTGGGCGGTTTAGAGGCGTTTGGCCAAAAGAATGACGGTGATCGAGGGCTTGAGGCCATCCTTGGTTTGCACTTGCCCCTCGCAGTTGGTCACAACCTCGATTTCGAGTGGCAAATCGGCGCAAATCTCTTTGAGGCCTTCGACAGTTGGCAAAACATCTGGGTTCTGTGGGCCGCCATAGCCGCCGCCAAGGTTTTCACGCGCGTGCCAAACCCCAAGCAGGTGGCCACCAACACGGATGTTGTCGGTCAGGGTGTCGATTGCGTCGGCGAGATCGGCTTGTGGCACCTGAAGATAGGCAACCACACCGATGTCGACCGGGGTCAACACGGATTCAAAACCGGTGGCATCGGCAACGTGAGCAAAATGAAGGTCGGCAACCCCGCGCTCTTCGGCCAGCTTGAGCGACTTAGACAGAGCCTTGCGCGACCAGTCGATGTTCTCTGACTGCCAACCCTGCTCGCTAAACCAGATCGCATTGCGACCCTCTCCCCCGGCAAGGTCAATCATTTTGCCCTTGGGCTGAGCAGCAATCAGCGGTTCGCAGTACTCCTTCACAAAGCGATTCACCACGGTTGTGTAGATGTAGTCGTCGGTGTCGAATTTTGCGTCCCAGTAAGAAGAATCCATACTTGAAATGTAATGCCTCTTTTTGAAAGGACCCTTTGATGGCCGACGAGATCACAATTTCAGACCTAGCGCTTGAGCTAGAAACCGGCGCCTGGGTGCTTGACGTGCGCGAAGACGACGAGTTTGCCGATGGCCACGTGCCTGGCGTGCACCACATTCCACTTGGACAGTTGCCTGACAAGTTTCACCTGATTCCAAAGGATGAAAAGATTTTTGTAGTTTGCCGCTCGGGTGCTCGCAGCCAGTCTGGTGCCGACTACCTTTTGAGCCAGGGCTATGACGCCGTTTCGGTTGCCAACGGCACCATGGGCTGGATCAGCTCTGGTCGCGAAGTTTCTTTCGACCCAAGCCTCTAAGAATTAGCTTCGGCCTCGGCCAATAAAAAAACCCGCCTCGCAATTGAGGCGGGTTTTTTGTTATTCAAATTCTGGGATTTGAAAAATAACTGTGACTTAGGCGTTGATGTCGATTGCCTTCATTACGTCGGCCTCGATTGCAACGCGAACGCTCTCAAGAACGCCTGCCTCAACCGGTGAGTCAACGGTGATAACCGAAAGCGCCTTGCCGCCCTTTTGCTGACGAGCAATCTGCATGGCGGCGATGTTGATGCCGGCGTCTGCGAAAGCCTTGCCATAGATAGCCACGATGCCTGGGCGGTCGCCGTAAACCATCAGCACTAGGTGCTCGGCAAGAGCCAACTCAACGTCATAACCGTTGATGTTGGTGATCTTCTGGTGCAGCTTCGGGCCGATAACGGTTCCCGAAACCGAGGCGGTCGTGCCATCGGCAAGGGTTGCCTTGATGGTGGTTACGTTGCGGTACTCATCTGAGTTGGTGTCGACAACTAGCTTGACATCGATGCCGCGCTGGTCAGCCATCAAAGGTGCGTTCACGTATGAAACCTGCTCGGTAACCGCGTTCTGGAAGAAGCCCTTTAGACCGGCAAGCTTTAGAACCGATACGTCGTGAACCGCGATCTCGCCGCGAACCTCAACCTCGATTGCGGTGACGTTGCCACCCGAAAGACCAAACAAAACCTGGCCAAGCTTTTCGATTAGGTTGATGCCCGGCTTGACCGAAGCGTCGATGTTGCCACCGGCAACGTTGACTGCGTCTGGCACTAGGTCGCCGGCAAGAGCCAAGCGAACTGACTTAGCAACCGAGATGCCAGCCTTCTCTTGAGCCTCATCGGTCGATGCACCTAGGTGCGGGGTGACCAGGATGTTCTTTAGGCCAAGAAGCGGGTTGCCCTTTGGTGGCTCCTGAACGAATACGTCGAGACCGGCACCGGCAATCTGGTTGGTGCTTAGCGCTGTGAATAGCGCTTCTTCATCGATGATTCCACCGCGTGAGCAGTTGACGATTCGAAGGTTTGGCTTGGCGATCGCAAACTGTGCGGTCGAGATCATTCCGGTGGTCTCTGGGGTCTTTGGAATGTGAATGGTGATGAAGTCTGACTGCTGCATGACCTCGTCGAGGGTGGCGAGCTTGACACCCATCTGCTCGGCGCGAGCCGGGGTGATGTATGGGTCGTAACCGATTAGTTCGACGCCGAAGCCGGCTAGACGCTGGGCAACCAAGCCACCGATGCGGCCAAGGCCCACGATGCCAACGGTCTTCTCGTAAAGCTCGGTTCCGGTGAACTGCGAACGCTTCCATTCGCCAGCCTTTAGCGAGTGGTTGGCGTCTGGAATGTGACGAGCTAGGCCAAGCATCTGTGAGATGGCTAGCTCTGCTGCCGAGATCACGTTTGAGGTTGGTGCGTTGACGACCATCACACCGGCAGCGGTGGCAGCCTTGATGTCAACGTTGTCTAGACCAACACCGGCGCGAGCAACAACCTTAAGCTTTGGCGCCGCGGCGATTGCCTCTGCGTCAACCTGGGTTGCCGAGCGAACCAAGATGGCGTCTGCCTTGGCTAGTGCTGCAAGCAGCGCTGGGCGGTCGGTTCCGTCAACGTTTACAACGTCAAAGTCTGGGCCAAGCGCCTCAACGGTCGCTGGTGAAAGCTCTTCGGCAATTAGAACAACTGGCTTAGTCATTGCTACATCCTCGTGATTTGTGGGTGCCGAGATTCGGCAACGAGAACAAGTTTAGAACCGAGTTTTGCAAAAATCGCCCTAGTAATTTTCAATAAACATTACTTACAATAGCCAGTATGAAAGTTGCCGCAGCAAAGCTGTCTCCACTGTTGAAAAGCGATGCCCAGGGCCTGATTTTGGCCGAGCTTTTCATGAACCCCAATGAACTTTTCTCGATCAGCCACCTGGCCGAATTTGCCGGCACCAGCCTGCCAACCGCGATGCGCGAGGTCGATCGCCTGCTCGATGGGCAACTGGTCATTCAAAAGACTTCGGGTCGCGCACGGTTCATCCAGGCAAACAAAGAACACCTGCTGTTTGATTCGGTCAGCCAGATTGTGGCGTTTAGCTATGGGCCAGCGGCGGTTCTGCCGCCACTGCTTGTTGGTCTCGACGGCATCGAACACGCTTTTCTATTTGGAGTATGGGCTGCCAGACTTTCGCGCCAAACCGCTGCAGCACCAAAAGAAGTAGACCTGCTGTTGATTGGCAACGTGAGCCGCATCGAGGCATCTAGAGCAGCTGCCCGAGCAGAAGACCTGCTCGGCCGCGAGGTCAACGTGCAGTTTGCCTCTGCCCTCGAATGGCAGCGCGGCGAATCAGACTTTGTGCGCGAGATCAAACAAAACCCGCTGGTCGAGCTCCAACTGATCGCCTAGCACCCGGCTCCCCCGCCCAACAAACTCCCCCGCCCACCAGGGCAAAGAAAAACCCCGCACCTTTCGATGCGGGGTTTTCTACGATCCGTTAGGAACGAGCTCAAATTAGCGAGCTGCGTTGCCTTCCTGGTAGTCGTCTGAGTTCTTGATCCATGAGAACAGCTTGCGCAGGGTGCGGCCAACTGCCTCGATTGGGTGAGCCTCGCCCTTGGCGCGTAGCGCTAGGAACTCTGGAGCACCTGCATCCTGGTCTGCAACGAAACGACGTGCAAAGGTGCCGTCCTGGATGTCGGTTAGAACATCGCGCATGCGGTCCTTTACCTCTGGGCCGATGACGCGTGGGCCTGAGATGTAGTCACCGTACTCAGCGGTGTCAGAAACTGACCAACGCTGCTTTGCAATGCCACCCTCGTACATAAGGTCAACGATGAGCTTTAGCTCGTGAAGAACCTCGAAGTAAGCAACCTCAGGCTGGTAACCAGCTTCGGTTAGGGTCTCGAAACCGTACTGGATTAGCTGCGAAGCGCCACCACAAAGAACGGCCTGCTCACCGAACAAGTCGGTCTCGGTCTCTTCTGAGAAGGTGGTCTTGATGGTGCCCGCACGGGTTCCACCGATTGCCTTCGAGTATGAAAGACCTAGGTCGAATGCGTTGCCGGTTGCGTCCTGGTGAACTGCGATTAAGTTTGGAACACCACGACCGCCTTCGTACTCGCGACGAACCAAGTGGCCTGGGCCCTTTGGTGCAACTAGGAATACGTCAACGCCCTCTGGAGCGGTGATGTAACCGTAACGGATTGCGAAACCGTGACCGAAAACAAGCGCCTTACCTGCAGACAGGTTTGGCTCGATGTCCTGGTTGTATAGGTCGCGCTGGCGTGGGTCTGGTGCAAGAACGACGATTACGTCGGCCCATGCTGAAGCCTCAGCTGGGGTTAGCACCTTTAGGCCGGCCTCTTCAGCCTTTGCCTTTGACCTTGAGGTCGCAGGAAGACCTACTACTACGTCTACGCCTGAGTCCTTCAGGTTTAGCGAGTGAGCGTGACCCTGTGAGCCGTAACCAAGAACTGCAACTTTGCGACCCTGAATGATCGAAAGGTCTGCATCCTTGTCATAAAAGATTTCAGCCACTTTGTATCTCCTTGTTTTCTTTATTTAGAAAGCGATTTGGTTTTTGTTGGTTCTACCGAATGAGAAAACCCATTCGAAGCTTTTACTTGAGCACCTTTTCGGTGATTGATTTCGAGCCGCGGCCCATAGCCAAGACACCCGACTGCACCAATTCTTTGATGCCGAAAGGTTCGAGAACTTTGATGAAGGCTGCGCACTTTGCAGTGTCGCCGGTGACCTCGATGATCAGTGCATCGCTCACAACGTCGATAACGCGCGCACGGAACAAGGTTACTGCCTCGAGCACTGCAGAGCGAGTTGTGGCGTCGGTTTTGACCTTGATCAACATGTGGTCGCGCTGCACAGCCTGGTCGGCTTCGAGCTCAACAATCTTGATTACGTTGATCAACTTGTTGAGCTGCTTGGTGACCTGCTCTAGCGGAGCGCCCTCAACGTTGACCACGACGGTCATGCGTGAAAGGCCCTCGACCTCGCTGGTGCCAACGGCCAGCGATTCGATGTTGAACCCACGGCGCGCAAACAATGCTGCAACGCGGGTCAAGATTCCAGGCTTGTCCTCGACTACGAGTGAAAGTACGTGCTTTGACATTTTCTACTCCACTCCATCCCAGACTGGCGCCGCATCGCGGGCGTACTGAACCTCATCGTTGGTTAGACCGGCTGCAACCATCGGCCAAACCATGGCATCGCGGCTAACAATGAAGTCGATAACCACTGGGCGGTCGTTGGTTTCGAGCGCCAACTTGATCGCCTTGTCGATGTCTTCTTCTTTTTCAACACGGATGGCCAAGCAGCCGTAAGCATCAGCCAATTTGACGAAGTCAGGAATCATGATGGTGTCGGTGCCGGTGTTTAGGTCGGTGTTTGAGTAGCGCTCGTTGTAGAACAAGGTCTGCCACTGACGAACCATGCCAAGCGAAGAGTTGTTGATGATCGCAACCTTGATTGGAATGTTGTTGATTGCACAGGTAGCCAACTCTTGGTTGGTCATCTGGAAACAACCGTCGCCGTCGATTGCCCAAACCACTCGGTCTGGCTGACCGACCTTGGCACCCATTGCTGCAGGAACCGAGTAACCCATGGTGCCGGCACCGCCAGAGTTTAGCCAGGCATTTGGACGCTCGTACTTGATGAACTGAGCCGACCACATTTGGTGCTGACCAACACCGGCCGCATAAATGGCCTCTGGGCCAGATAGCTCACCGATGCGGGTGATCACGTGCTGCGGTGAAAGCTTGCCGTCGTTTGCCGGGGTGTAGCCCAATGGGTAGCGCTCGAGCAAACCGTTTAGGAAGACCCACCACTCGGCGATGTCTAGATCGCCCTTGCCGATGGTTGCCTTTAGCTCTTGGTTTAGCTCGTCGATAACCTCGCGGGCATCGCCAACGATTGGCACATCTGCAAAACGAATCTTTCCAATTTCGGCAGGGTCGATGTCAACGTGGATAACCTTGGCGCCGGTTGCAAAGCCCTTCACGTCACCGGTCACGCGGTCGTCGAAACGCGCGCCGAGGGTGATCAGAAGGTCACTCTTCTGCAGCGCGGTAACCGCAGGAACGGTTCCGTGCATGCCAGGCATACCTAGGTTTTGCTTGTGTGAATCTGGGAAGGCACCGCGGGCCATCAGAGTCGTGACCACTGGAGCACCGATTAGCTCGGCGAGCTTGAACAGCTCTTTGTGAGCGCCGGCACGAACCACGCCGCCACCAACGTAAAGAACCGGGCGCTTAGCCTCTTTGATCAGCTGAGCCGCGGCCTGAATCTGCTTGCCGTGAGGCTTGGTGACCGGCTTATAGCCAGGCAGGTCAACTTTTGGCGGCCAAACGAACTCTGCCTTACCCTGCTGGGCATCCTTGGTTACGTCAACCAAAACCGGGCCAGGTCGGCCGGTGGTGGCGATCATTACGGCAGCTGCCATAACCTCTGGGATGTCTTCTGGGCGGGTAACCAAGAACGAGTGCTTGGTGATTGGCATGGTGATACCGACGATGTCTGCCTCTTGGAAAGCATCGGTACCGATCAGCTTTGAGCCGACCTGTCCGGTGATTGCCAAAAGCGGAACCGAGTCCATGTAGGCGTCGGCGATTGCGGTGACCAAGTTGGTTGCACCTGGGCCAGAGGTTGCGATGCAAACACCGAGCTTGCCCGATGCCGATGCATAACCTTCGGCAGCGTGACCAGCACCCTGCTCGTGGCGAACCAAAATGTGGCGAATCTTTTTTGAGTCCATCAATGGATCGTAGGTAGGCAAAATTGCGCCACCAGGCAAACCAAAGACGTCTTCGATACCGAGCATCTCCAGGCTGCGAACAATCGCCTGGGCTCCGGTAAGGACCTCGTTAGTCATTGAATACTTCTCTCGTTAGCTTTTGCGTGCAAGAACCAAGTGATTTTTGCTTGAGCGAATTAGCCGCAGTACGCGCCCTCTGCTGCAGAGTGCACTAGCTTCGAATATTTCGCGAGAACGCCGCGGGTGTAACGCGGTGGAAGAGGCTGCCAATCTTGCTTGCGTGCAGCCAACTCTTCAGGCTCAACGAGTAGTTCGAGCGATCGAGAAGCGATGTTGACTCGAATTAAGTCGCCATCGCGAACCAGAGCAATTGGTCCACCATCGGTGGCCTCTGGTGCAATGTGTCCGATGCAAAGGCCGGTTGTGCCGCCTGAGAATCGTCCGTCAGTCAATAGTAGAACATCCTTACCCAAACCTGCACCCTTAATGGCTGCGGTAATGGCAAGCATTTCGCGCATGCCCGGGCCACCCTTAGGGCCTTCGTAGCGAATTACCACTACGTCACCCGCCGAGATCTTGCCTTCGGTTAGGGCATCCATGGCTTCGCGCTCGCGCTCAAACACGCGGGCTGGGCCAGTGAATTCTTCGAGGTCGAAGCCAGCGGTCTTAACCACGGCACCGTCTGGGGCCATCGAACCGCGCAAAATGGCGATGCCGCCGGTCTTGTGAATTGGGTTGTTGATGGCGCGAATGATCTTGCCATCTGGGTCTGGGGTGTTGACCGAAGCCAAGTTCTCGGCAACAGTCTTGCCGGTGACGGTTAGCGCGTCGCCGTGCAACAAACCTGCGTCAAGCAGAGCCTTCATCATTACCGGAACGCCACCGATGCGGTCGACGTCGGTCATAACGTATTGGCCGAAAGGCTTTAGGTCGCCAAGGTGTGGCACCTTGTCGGCGATGCGGTTGAAGTCATCGAGGGTTAGGTCAACCTCGGCCTCGCGTGCGATTGCCAAAAGGTGAAGAACGGCGTTGGTTGAACCACCGAAAGCAACGGTTACCGCGATTGCGTTCTCGAATGCCTTCTTGGTCAAAATGTCGCGAGCAGTGATGCCGAGGCGAAGAAGGTTTACCACTGCCTCGCCCGAGCGGTGCGCCCAGTTGTCGCGGCGACGGTCTGCAGCCGGTGGCGCAGCCGAGCCAGGCAAGCTCATGCCAAGTGCTTCTGCAGCAGAAGCCATGGTGTTTGCGGTGTACATGCCACCACAGGCACCCTCGCCAGGGCAGATTGCCTTTTCGATGCGGGTCAGGTCTTCTTCAGACATCTTGCCGGCCTTGCAAGCACCAACCGCCTCGAAGGCATCGATGATGGTGACCTGCTTCTCGCTGCCGTCTTCGAGCTTTACCCAACCAGGCATAATCGAACCGGCATACAAGAACACGGATGAAAGGTCTAGGCGGGCAGCTGCCATGAGCATGCCCGGCAGTGACTTGTCACAGCCGGCTAGAAGAACCGAGCCGTCTAGACGTTCAGCCTGCATGACTACCTCGACCGAGTCGGCGATAACTTCACGCGAGACCAATGAGAAGTGCATGCCTTCGTGGCCCATAGAAATGCCGTCAGAAACCGAGATGGTTCCGAACTCAAGCGGGTAACCGCCACCGGCGTGAACGCCCTGCTTTGCGGCATCGGCCAAGCGGTCGAGCGAAAGGTTGCAGGGGGTGACTTCGCTCCAAGAGCTGGCAACACCGATCTGAGGTTTTACCCAGTCTTCGTCGCCCATGCCAACGGCACGAAGCATGCCTCGCGAGGCGGTCTTTTCAATTCCATCGGTGACTGCGCGTGAACGCGGCTTGATATCTACAGACATAGGGTCAAGTCTATCTTTCACGGCGGCCCGATGAGCCTCGATTTTGCTAGAACTTGCCGAAAAGCGCGGCCATGCCGAGGCCGATGAAAATGAAGATTGGAATAGCCATCGCAAGAAGCGCTGCGCCAACTACATCCCAAATCGAGTTTGCTTCTTTTTGCATGTTCTTACCCTCTTCGTCGAAAGTCGAAAGTTGCTCTGGTGAGAATCAAAACAGGGTGGTCGCGAAGTTCATTCCCGCCGCTGCCGCAAACCGATTCAATCTGTCTGCCGCTCGGGGTAAGTTAGGGGTGTGAGCAAGTCAACCAGCGTGGGTCAGACCACATCGCTAGCGCTTTATACGTTGGCTGCCGAGCGCTCCTCTGCAGAAATCATCGACGCATACTCAACTTCATTTGGCTGGGCTTCAAAGCTGCTCGGAAAATCGGTTCGCCAGCAGGTGCGCAATATCTATGCACTGGTTCGCGTTGCCGATGAAATTGTTGATGGCGCCGCCGCCGAGGCCCTAGATGTGCTTCGCTCAAATCACCGCGAACCTGAGGCTCTTCTTGATGACCTAGAGGCCGAAACCTATCGTGCGCTGGCCGAGGGTTTCAGCACCAACCTTGTGGTTCACGCCTTTGCGCACACCGCCCGCGCGGTTGGCATCGAGCGCGACATCATCGAGCCATTTTTTACTTCGATGCGCATGGACTTGCACCAGCGCGAACATGACCAAAAGAGCTTCGACACTTATGTTTACGGCTCGGCCGAGGTGGTTGGCCTGATGTGCCTGAAGGCCTTTGTGTCAGGTCGCGATTATTCGGCGACCGAACACCAAACCATGGTTGCCGGGGCAAGGGCACTTGGCGCTGCTTTTCAAAAGGTGAACTTTTTGCGAGACCTTGCCGCCGACTTCAAGAAGCTCGGTCGCTCTTACTTTCCAAATGTCACAGTGGCTAGCTTCAACGAAGCGCAAAAAGCCGAGCTGATTGCCGACATCGAGGCAGACCTTTTGGTCTCGGCCAAAACCCTTCCACTCTTGACACCAAGCTCGCGCAAGGCCGTTGCCGCAGCCCAAATGTTTTTTGCAGCTCTAAATGAGCGAATCAGGAACACCTCGGCCGAAAAACTGATTGAAACCAGAATCAGCGTTCCGAATTCAGTGAAGCTCTGGATTCTTCTCAAGGCATTACTTGGAGTAAACCCGAAATGACTCAGAAAAAGGCAGTAGTAATCGGCGGCGGCATCGCCGGCTTGTCAACGGCAGCGCTCTTGGCCAAGGCTGGCATGAAGGTCACGGTGCTTGAGGCCCGCGACAAGGTTGGCGGCCGTGCCTACATCTGGGAGAAAGACGGCTTCAAGTTCGACATGGGGCCATCCTGGTATTTGATGCCGGATGCCTTTGACCAGTTCTTCAAGCTGATGGGCACCACCGCGGCTGCCGAGCTCGACCTGGTGCGCCTTGACCCGGCCTATCAAACTCGCAACGAAGGCCACGGCGACAAGCTGATCATTCGCCAGAACCTCGAAGACAACAAGGTTCTGTTTGATGCGATCGAACCCGGTGCTGGCCAGCGCCTGCAGGACTACATTGATTCGGCCGAAGATGCCTACAAGCTCTCGATCAAGCACTTTCTTTACACAAACTTTCAGAACGCCAAGTCATTTGTTCACCCAGAGGTTTTGGCTCGCGCCGGCCGCTTTATCAAGCACCTGCTGACCCCTCTCGACAAATTCGCCGGCCAGCACGTCAAAGATGCCCGCCTTCGCAAGATTCTGAACTTTCCGGCCGTTTTTCTCGGAGCATCGCCTTATGACACCCCGAGCATGTATCACCTGATGACCCACGTAGACATGAACGTTGGTGTCTTCTACCCGATGGGCGGTTTCTACACGATCATCGAGGCAGTCGAACGAATTGCCAAAAAGCACGGCGTCGAGGTTCACGTGAACTCTCGGGTCACCAAGATTGAAACCACCGATGATGGCCACGTGGCCGGTGTTTCGGTTGGCGATGTGTTCTATGGCGCCGATGTAGTCGTTGGCAATGCCGACCTTCACCACGTTGAGACTCAGTTACTCGAACCGAAGTATCAGACCCTGCCAGAGTCATGGTGGAAAGACAAGGTTCCTGGTCCATCTGCAATGCTGCTGTTCTTGGGCGTCAAAGGTCGCTTGCCACAGCTAAATCACCACACGCTTTTGTATTCAGATGACTGGGCCAAGAACTTCAAAGAGGTCTTCCGCACTCCGAGCGAGAAGCGCAAGCAGGGTGCAACCAGCGTGATTCCAGACCCAGCTTCGCTCTACATCTGCGCCCCGAGCATTACCGACTCGAGCGTCGCCCCCGAGGGCTACGAGAACCTATTCGTGTTGGTTCCGATCGCCGCCGACCCAGAGCTTGGCGCTGGTGGCATCGACGGGCAGGGCGACGCGGCCTTCGAAGCTGCGGCCGACCGAATCATCCAGCAGATTTCAGACTGGTGTGAGATTCCCGACTTGGCCGAGCGCATCGTGGTTCGCCGAACCATGGGGCCAGCAGACTTTGTTAACGACCTCAACGCTTGGTCGGGCACCGCTCTTGGCATGGCCCACACTCTCAAGCAGAGTGCATTCTTCAGACCTGCCAACAAGAGCAAAAAAGTCGAGGGTCTTTACTATGCAGGCCACCACAGCATTCCTGGAATCGGTCTGCCTATGTGCCTCATCGGTGCCGAACTTGTCTATAAGCGTTTGGTCGATGACCGCAGCGCTGGCCCAATCAAGCACGAGATAAAGCCGGTTGGAGAGAATGGGTGGAAGGGGCTGCGTTGAGTTTTTTGTATCTCGGTGCGCTACTGGTTTCGATTGCCGGTTTGGCGACCCTGGATTTCAAATACAAGCTAGCCCTCGGTAAGAACAAGGCCTACCGCTGCCTACTAATCATCAGCGTTGCATTCTTTTTGATCTGGGATCTAGCTGGAATTGCCCTTGGAATCTTTTTTAGGGGCAACGCCCAGCACCTGACTGGAATCACGCTCTCAAAAGAACTGCCCGTCGAAGAGATTTTCTTTCTGATTCTGCTCAGCTACAGCGCCCTTCTACTGCTTAAGGCTTTCGGGAGGTTGGCGCGCAAATGACGTACCTGCTTTTGAATTCGCTCTTTTTGGGAGCCGTTGCTGTTGCAGGGTTACTGCTGATCAAGCGTCTTCCTTGGAAGCCCATTGGGTTGGCAACACTCGCCTTGGTGGCGATGACCGCAGTTTTTGACAACATAATTGTTGGCACCGGAATCGTGGCTTACGACGAGGCGCTAATCACGGGCATCAAAATTGGGTATGCACCCATCGAAGACTTCGCCTACGCCTTGGCAGCTCCCCTGCTGCTATCGATCGCAGCCGAGCTAACCAAGAGGCAAAAATGATCGAAGCAATCAAGCAACTGTTCTGGTCGTCCCGCCCTGTGTCGTGGATCAACACCGCCTATCCGTTCGCCGTTGCCTACTGGCTGGTGGCCGGCCAGGTTGATCTGAACTGGGTCGTTGGAACAATCTTCTTCTTAGGCCCTTACAACCTGTTGATGTACGGCATCAACGATGTTTTCGACTATGAGTCCGACCTGCGCAACCCACGCAAGGGCGGCATCGAAGGCGCACTTCTGGCACCAAAGTGGCACAAGCTAACCATCTGGGCCGCCATCATTTCTTCGTTCCCCTTTGTGCTGCACCTTTACGTTTACGGCAATCTGAGCTCAAACATTTGGACCACTTTGATTTTGTTCACCGTGGTGGCCTATAGCGCCAAGGGCCTTCGATTCAAAGAAAAGCCAATTCTGGATTCGATCACCTCGGCCAGCCACTTTGTTGGCCCGATGCTGATTGGCGCATCGCTCGCAGGCGCAAACCTGCTCGAACCGAAGCTGTTGTTCATCGCCCTTGCCTTCACTCTTTGGGGCATGGCTTCACACGCCTTCGGTGCCGTTCAAGACGTGAAGGCCGACCGCGAGGGTGGCATCTCATCCATCGCAACCGTGATTGGTGCACGCGCAACCGTTTGGTTCGCCTTCCTCGCCTACGCCGCGGCTGGCATCCTGGTTCTTTTCACCGGCATGCCGGCTGCGCTTTCGGCCATTGCCGCCGTGCCGTATTTGGCCATCGTGGCGCCGCACCTTGGCATCACCGATGAGAGATGTGAAGAAGCAAACCGCGGTTGGAAGCGATTCATTTGGCTCAACTTCTTTGCCGGTTTTGTGGTCACCATGATTGTGATCTGGTTCGCACTAACCCGCTAAAACCACAACCGAGATTCGAACTCTTTAGCCCTCGAGTTGATCGCGGTGCTGCCAGTGAATCAAGTTGGCTCTAGAGAAACCCTTGCCGCAAAGTGCACAACTTAACGGCCGGCTCGGCTGGCGATAGCGATAGTGCGTGTGGCCGCCGCGACAGGTGCCAATCCAGGTGGCGGTTTCTTCGGCAATCTCTTTGCCGGTGAACTTCTCGGCTCGATAGCCAATCGACTTAGCCGTGTTGAGCCAGGTTTTGGTGTGACCGGCGTTCTTGCCGCACATTGCGTGCGCCACCTCGTGCAGCACCACCTGCATAGTTTCGTCGATGCTGTGAATGTCGGCCAGATAACGCGAAATGGTTATGGTCTTCGAGGTGTAGTTGCAAAGACCGGCGCGGCGCTTGGCGCTGTCGAAACCAAATTGCCACTGCTCTAAATCGATATGCTCTGCCATCTTGCGCTCGGCGAGCGCACGGATGAAGTCGTAGCGGTCGCAGGACATTCTCAGGTAGCGAAGCTTGCCCTCACTGAATTGGCGCCCAGGCTGGAAACCCGATTTTTCATACGCTCCGATGGCACGGGCGTTGTCGACCAATACCTCGAGAGTGATTTTTGAGAGCGAGCTCGTGTTGAAGACGTGCTCGAGCACAAGTTGAATTGCCTCGCCGCCCAAACCTCGGCCGAACCAGTTCGGCCCGCGCAAGGCTATGCGAAGGTTCATCGAGTTCTTTTTTTCGTCGAATTCGTTGAGAACCACCTCGCCTGCAAAATCTTTGGTACCACGCTCAAAGATTGCCCAGTCGCTTCGGCCAGCGGTTCCAGCGCGGGTAGTAAGCCAGTCGACGATTTTCTCGCGCGTAAAGGTTTGAGTGGTTGCGGTCAGTCGCTGGCCCTCGGGGTCGGCAAGCATCTCGAGGTAAGCATCAAGAACATCTAGCGAAAGCTGTCGCAGGGTCACCAGTTGCCCCGTTAGGTCAACGGTTTTGGCAAGCGAATCGGCGGGCATGATGTGTTCAAGATTACTGTTTGTTCCATTTCTACAAATTGAGCGACAAAAATCTTCATTTCAGATAGGTAAAAGACAACAAAACGATGGCGAAATGGCATTGTTCACCTGCTCTTCACCACTAGATTGTCGCTATGACACAAAACAACACAGGCTCTGCACAGGCATCCTCAACTGCAATCGAAACCAACGACATTCTCCCGATTCCGTCGGGTGAGCGTCATGGCAAACCGTGGCACTTGTTCACCGTTTGGTCATCCCCGAACCTAGAGTTCGCAACTATCTTTATTGGCGCACTAGCTGTTTTTGCTGGTCTAAACGTTTGGCAGGCAATTCTTGCCGTTGCCTTGGGTAACGCACTCGCGGCAGTCACCCACGGTTGGTTCAGCAGCTGGGGTCCACGTCACGGCGTGCCTCAGATGGTTCTAGGTCGCACCGCATTTGGTCTTCGCGGCAACGCAATTCCGGCAACCACCTCGACTCTAGTCGCGGGTATCGGTTGGTTCGCGGTCAACACCACTTCGGGTGCTTTTGCTCTCACCTCCCTCACCAACCTTCCGGTTGCTGTTTCGGTGACCATCATCATCCTGGTTCAGGTTGTCGCAGCCTTCATCGGCCACAACTTCATCCAGAAGTTCGAGCGCTATGCGTTCTTCTATTTGGCAGTCGTTTTCGCGATCGTTAGCTTCGTCATCATTTCGATGGGTAAGTTCGACGTCAGCGTAGGCACCGACTTCAAGTGGGGCGCATTCAGCGTTGGTGTTGCTCTTGCTTATGGTTACACCCAGGGTTGGACCCCATTTGCAGCTGACTTCACCCGTTACCTACCTGCAAACAGCTCGCCAAAGGCCGTTGGCCTTGCAGCTGGTCTAGGTAACTTCACCGCTACCACCCTTCTAATGTCGGTTGGTGCGATCGCTTGGAGCGGTGTTGTTGGCGAAGGTCTACCGACCAGCGCCTTCACCGCAGTTCTTCCTGGCTGGTTGGCCGTGCTTACCCTAGTTGGTATCGCGGTTGGTTCGGTTTCAGCGAACGTTCTGAACATCTACTCGGGCACCATGTCATTTATCGCTGCAGGCGTGAAGCTTGGCTTCAAGACCCGCCGCGCAATCATGGTTGTTCTTGCCGGTGTTATCGGTGGTGGACTTTCATACTTCGCAGTTGAAGACAACTTCCGTTTCCTATTTGAGCTGTTCCTACTAACCGTTGGTTACTGGTTGGCTCCATGGGTTGCCATCTTGGTTGTCGACCGTTTGCTACGCAAGGGTCAAGACATTGACAAGTTGGTCAAAGAAGAGACCAAGCACTCAAACATCGCTGGCCCAATCACCTTCGTGTTGGTCACCGTTGTTTCAGTTCTATTGTTTGCAAAGGCAGAGATGCCAACCGTTCAGTTCTATGGCGCACTAACCGGCCCTGGTGCCGAAAACGGCGACTGGACCGCGGTCGTTGGCTTTGTATCAGCAGCAGTGATTTACTTCTTGCTATACAAGCTTCTAAACAAAAAGAACTAACTAACCCCTAAACGAGAGGCCTCGGCAATGGAATTCAAAGTTGGACAAATCTTCGCAACAGACGAAGAGAAACTCCAGGTTGCCATTGCCGAGGCACATCTCGGTTTAGCCGAAGGTGGCATCCCAATTGGGGCTGCACTCTTCGACGAAGAAGGTCGCTTGCTTGGCAGCGGCCGCAACCGCCGAGTTCAAGACGGCGATGCATCAATGCACGGCGAGACCAGCGCCTTTAGAAACGCGGGTCGCCAGCGCAGCTACAAGAAAGTCACACTCGCAACCAGCCTTTCTCCTTGCTGGTACTGCTCGGGTCTGATTCGCCAGTTTGGCATCGGCCGAGTTCTGGTTGGTGACGACAAAAACTTTATGGGCGGCCAAGACTGGGTTGCCGAACACGGCGCCGAGGTTCACGTGATGAATGACCCTGGCCTCATCGAGATCATGCGAGAGTTCATCGAGGCAAACGATGCCCTTTGGAACGAAGACATCGGCGAAGACTAACCTTCGAATCTTCACTGGCGCTAGCAAGTTTGCGCTTAAAGTCAGAATGACACTAAGATGATTATTACTTAGTGTCATTTTTACTTTTAGTAGACAGCAGGCTTCGTGACCGAATCAGCGCAATCAGCGTTTGTGGCACCCAACCTTGCCGTGTCCACGGTGATCTTCACCCTTCGCCCAGACGCCGACGGAAAACTAAAAGTAACCCTTCCCCTGGTTCGCCGCATCCGTGCGCCTTTTGATGGTCAGTGGGCACTGCCCGGTGGCCCACTCAACATCACCGAAGACCTAAGCCAAGCTGCATCGCGAAACCTCCTCGAGACCACGGGTCTTGAGCCTCGCTACCTAGAGCAGCTGTATGCCTTCGGCAGCCTAGACCGCTCCCCCGGCAGCAACCTTGCCGACCGAGTGGTTTCGATCGTCTATTGGGCGCTGGTGGGCAGCGACGAAGCGGCTGCTGCGATCGAGAGCGAAAACATCCGATGGTTTGAAGCCGACCGGTTGCCGCAGCTGGCCTTTGACCACAACCAGATCGTTGACTATGCCCTTGGGCGCCTGCGCAACAAACTTGCCTATGCCCGCATCGCGCACAGCTTCTTGGCCGAGACATTCACCCTGGCCCAGCTTCGCGAGGTTTATGAAGCAGTTCTTGGCCGCGAACTAGACCCGGGCAACTTTAGGCGCATGGTCGAAGGCGACGGCATTGTTGAACCGACCGGCGAACGCCTTGCTGGCACCCGCCACCGCCCACCACAGCTTTATCGAGCAACCAACACCGCAACAGGAGAAACCAAATGACCACAGCATCGGTGAACGAACGCATTCAACTGATCGTGAAGGGCAAGTCGAACGACTCGACCTGCAGCCCATCACTTGCCGACGGCCCGTGGGAGTTTGACGGCGGCCCGGTTGCCTATGGCCCTGGAGCCTCGAGCAGCGACCTGATTCCGACCGGTTCACCTCGTCAGGGTGCGCTGCCCACGGAATACAAGACCGCGACCGAGGCTGAGCTGCACGCGCGCATCATCGCGGCAAAAGAAACCCTTGGCGACAAGGTGGTTATTCTTGGTCACTTCTATCAGCGCGAAGAGATCGTGGTTCACGCAGACTATCTGGGTGACTCGTTTCAACTTGCCAACGCCGCCAAGGCGCACACCGACGCCGAGGCAATCGTGTTCTGCGGCGTGCACTTTATGGCAGAGACCGCAGACATTCTTTCGGAACCAAACCAGGCCGTGATTTTGCCGAACCTGGCCGCCGGCTGTTCGATGGCCGACATGGCCGACATCGACTCGGTGACCGAGTGCTGGGAGCAACTCGAAGAGCTTTATGGAACCGAGCCCGACGAACAGGGTCGCGTTCCGGTGATTCCGGTTACCTACATGAACTCATCGGCCGCGTTGAAGGCCTTCTGCGGCGAGCACGGCGGCATTGTTTGCACCTCTTCAAACGCAGCAATCGTTTTGAAGTGGGCATTCGAGCGCGGGCAGCGAGTTTTGTTCTTTCCTGATCAGCACCTTGGTCGCAACACCGCCAAGGCGATGGGCATCAGCACCGATTTGATGCCGCTATGGCACGGTCGCAAGCCTCTCGGCGGCAACAGCGCAGAGACCCTGACCGACGCGAAGGTTGTGCTTTGGAACGGCTTCTGCTCGGTTCACAAGCGCTTCAACGTTGGCCAGATTGAAAAGGCACGCGCCGAGTTCCCGGGCGTGCGTGTGATCGTGCACCCCGAGTGCCCAATGGAGGTTGTTGACGCAGCCGACGAGGCCGGCTCGACCGACTACATTCGCAAGGCGGTTGCTGCAGCCACCGAGCCAACCACCTTTGCCATCGGCACCGAAATCAACATGGTGCAGCGCCTGGCCGCCGAGTATCCGCAGCACAACATCTTTTGCCTAGACCCTGTGGTCTGCCCTTGCTCGACTATGTATCGAATTCACCCGGGATACCTGGCCTGGGTGCTCGAGCGCCTGGTTGCCGGCGAAGTTGTTAACCAGATTTCGGTTGATGCGGGCGTTACCGCAAACGCGAAAATCGCCCTCGAGCGCATGCTGGCAGCAAAGCCCCTCTAGAAAGCAGTCATGAAAAAACTTGTTGTTATCGGCAGCGGCATCGCGGGTCTAATCGCAGCCGTTGAAGCCAGCCGCACCCATCAGGTGACCCTGGTGACCAAGGCCAATCTTGCCGAGAGCAACACGCACTATGCCCAGGGCGGCATTGCCGCGGTGACCTCGACCGATGACTCGATCGCCGAGCACGTTGCCGACACACTGGCCGCCGGCGCCGACTACTGCTACAAACCAGCCGTGGATGTGCTTTGCGCCGAAGGGCCAAACCGCATCAATGACCTGGTCAACTTTGGCGTCGAGTTCGACCGCAAGGGCACAGATTTTGCTCTCGGGCTTGAAGCCGCTCACTCGCACGCACGCATTTTGCACGCCGGTGGCGACACCACCGGAGCCGACATCAGCAACGCCCTGGTGGAGGCCGTTCGTGCCACCGCTACTCAGATTTTTGAGCACACCTTTGTGGTCGATTTCGAGGTCGAGAACGGCGCGGTTCGCGGAGTGCACCTGCTCGATGCTTCTGGCCGGCACTTTGTTGAGGCCGACTCGGTGATTCTGGCTAGCGGAGGTGCCGGTCAGCTATATCGCCACACCACCAACCCCTCGGTCACAACCGGTGATGGTGTTGCCGCCGCCTTTAGAGCAGGCGCAGAACTTGCCGATGTTGAGTTCTATCAATTTCACCCAACCGCTTTGGCCGTGCCTGGCAGCTTTTTGATCTCTGAGGCCGTTCGCGGCGATGGAGCTGTGCTAATCAACAACCGCGGCGAGCGCTTTATGCAAAAACTGCATCCGGCGGCGGAACTCGCACCTCGCGATGTTGTTGCCCGCGCAATTCAGGCCGAGATGCGAGCCCAAGGCGGCCAGCCAGTGCTGCTCGATGCAACTGGTCTTGGCAGCGAGTTCCTGACCAAGCGCTTTCCAAGCATTAGCAAGACCACCCGTTCATACGGCCTCGACTGGGGCAAAAACCCGATTCCGGTGACCCCGGCCGCGCACTACTGGATGGGCGGTGTTGCAACTGATACCTGGGGGCGCACCAGCATCCGAGGATTGTTTGCAGTTGGTGAAGTTGCCTGCACCGGTGCGCACGGCGCCAACCGATTGGCTTCGAACTCGTTGCTCGAATCGATTGTGTTCTCGCGTCGTGCTGTCGAGGTGCTTGGCCAAGAGTGGCCAACCGAGGCAGCAAGCGTGCGCTGGAAAGAGCAGGGGCTGTTAGCCGAGATTGAACTCGAGACTGAGGCCGATCGTGCCGTGCCGGCGAGCTCACTGAACGTTGTTGACCGCGTTGAGTTGCAAACCCTGATGTGGGACAACGTTGGTCTTGCCCGAACCGAATCGGAACTGCTTGCCACCCGTGCCGAACTAGTAAAGTGGCGCTCGGCCGACGAGGCAAACCGCCTATTCACCGACTGGGAAGACGCCAACCTATTGCTGCTCTCGCGCGCGGTTACCGAGGCGGCTTTGGCCCGTGAAGAATCTCGTGGCGGCCACTATCGACTCGACTTTCCAGCAACCAACCCATCCATGGCTCGCCCAATCACCATCGTTCGAAAGGCCCGCTAATGCTGACCGAAAAGCTAATCACCGATGTAGTTGGCGCTGCGCTTCGCGAAGACGCGCCAAACGGCGATGTGACTTCAGAGCACCTGATTCCGGCGAGCGCAACCGCGACCGCCGTGCTGGCCGCACGTGAGCCAGGTGTGTTTAGCGGTTCGGCGGTTTTTGTGGCTGCCTTCAAGCTGACTGACTCGAGCGTGCAGGTCGAAATGCACATCAAAGATGGTGAAGCCTTCGTTGCCGGCCAAAAGCTGGCAACCATTACGGGTCCTGCCCGCGCGGTTCTAACCGCCGAGCGCATCGGCTTGAACTTCACCCAGCGAATGTGCGGCATTGCCACCCTGACCGCCCAGTATGTTGCCAAGGTTCAGGGCACCAAGGCGAACATCCTTGACACTCGAAAGACCACGCCGAACCTGCGCGCATTTGAGCGACAGGCGGTGCTTGATGGCGGCGGTCGCAACCACCGATTTAGCCTGAGCGACATGGTGATGGCCAAAGATAACCACCTTGCCGTGTTGACCGCTGGCGGAAAAGACTTGACCACGGAACTCAAGCGCGTGAAGAGTGAACTGCCTGCCGGAGTGAAGCTCGAGGTTGAGGTTGATCGCATCGACCAGATTGCACCGGTGTTGGCCGCCGATGTCGACATCATCATGCTCGACAACTTCAGCCTGGCCGACCTTCGCGAAGGCGTTGCGCTGATTGCTGGCAAGTGTGTGGTCGAGGCGTCGGGCGGCGTGAACCTCGACACAGTTGGCGAGATTGCTAAGACCGGCGTTGACGTAATTTCGGTTGGCGCGCTCACCCACAGCGCCAGAGCGCTTGACCTTGGCCTAGATGTGACCATCGAATGATTTATCTCGACAATGCAGCAACCACCCCGGTGACCCCGGCGGCGCTGCACGCTGCCTGGCCCTGGCTGACCAGCGAGTTTGGCAACCCGTCGAGCACCCACGAACTTGGCGCGCGAGCCAAAGACGCCCTCGAAGATGCCCGCGCTCGAATTGCCGACTGGCTTGGTTGCCGCGTGAGCGAGATCACCTTTACCTCTGGTGGCACCGAGGGCAACAACTTAGCAATCACCGGTCTGGCCTTGGCCCAGCCCCGTGGCAAGCACATCATCAGCGCCCGCACCGAGCACGAGGCAGTTCTTGAAACCCTCGACTTTCTCGAGCGCATTCACGGCTTCGAAATCAGTTGGCTGCCGGTTGACCTGGTTGGCAATATTGAGCCGGCCGACCTGCGCGCCAAACTTCGCGCCGACACCACCCTGGTGACCCTGATGGCCGCCAACAACGAGATCGGCACCGTGCACCCGATTGCCGAGCTTGCCCAAATCGCCCACGAATTTGGGGCTGCTTTTCACACGGATGCCGTGCAGGCTGCCGGCTGGTTAGACATTCGGGTCGACACCTCTCAGGTTGACGCACTCACGATTTCTGGGCACAAACTTGGCGCACCCAAGGGCTCTGGCGCGGTGTTCATTCGAGGGCGTCTAGGCGTTGAACCACTGCTTCACGGCGGTGGGCAAGAGGGAGGCCGCAGATCGGGAACCGAAAACGTGGCCTGGGCGGTTGCCCTAGCAACGGCAATCGATGCCCTGCCCGACCTAGCCTCAGAATCTGCTCGAGTTGGTGGACTTCGCGATGGTTTCATCCGTGCAGTTTTGCAAGATGCGTCGATGGCAATACCCACCGGTCACCCGGTTGATCGCCTGCCGAGCATCGCGTCTTTTTGCTTTGAAGGTTTGAGTGGCGAGGCCATTTTGCTCGAGCTTGAACGCCGCAATGTGATCGTTTCGAGCGGTTCGGCATGTGCAGCTGGTAGCGACGAGCCATCACATGTTTTGACCGCGATTGGCTTTGATGCCGACACAGCACGCACCGCGGTGCGGTTTAGTTTTAGCCACAACACCACCGAAGAAGATTTGAGTCATGCGGCAAACGCATTGACCGAGGCTATCTTGGCTGTTGGCGGCACTGGTAAAATCGCCTAATGACCAAGCGCACTCGCCCATGGGGGCACCACCCAGTAACCGACAACGCTCAGCCTGATTGGCAGTTGCACCCAGACACCCTTGCTGTGCGCGGCGCGCTGGCCCGAACCGGTTTTGGCGAGACCAGCGAAGCGCTGTTTCTAAACTCGGGTTTCACCTACGACAACGCCGAGCAGGCTGCTGCAGCGTTCAAGGATGAAACCGACCACTTCTTGTATTCACGCTTCTCGAACCCGACCGTTGCGATGTTTGAAAACCGCCTTGCTCTGCTCGAAGGTGGCGAAGCTGCCTTTGCAACCGCCACCGGCATGGCCGCGATGTTTGCCTCGGTTGCCTCGATTGTGAAGGCAGGCGACCGCGTTGTTGCCTACGCCGCAATGTTTAGCTCTTGCTATGTGGTGCTCACCGAGATTTTGCCAAAGTGGGGCGTTAACACCGTTTTGGTTGAAGAAAACACCCCCGAGGGGTGGGCGAAGGCCCTTAATGAGCCAACTGCGGTGGTTTTCATCGAAAGCCCAAGCAACCCGTTGATGGAGATCACCGACATTCTCATGGTTAGCGACCTGGCCCACAAGGTTGGCGCAACCGTGGTGGTCGACAACGTGATGGCATCCCCGGTTTTGCAGAAGCCGCTTGAACTTGGTGCTGACGTCGTCATGTATTCGGCAACCAAGCACATCGATGGCCAAGGCCGTGTGCTGGGTGGAGCAATCGTGGGAACCGCGAAGTACATCAAAGAAACCGTTTTGCCGTTTGTTCGTCACACCGGCCCATCGATGGCGTCTTTCAACGCCTGGGTCATGCTCAAGTCGCTTGAGACCATGACCATGCGGGTTGAGCGCATGGCCGAAAACGCGCTTGCGATTGCCGAGGCACTAGAGGGTCACAAGGCCGTGAAGCGAGTGGTTTACCCGGGTCTCAAGTCGCACCCGCAGCACAAACTCGCGATGAAGCAAATGAAGGCCGGCGGCACCACCGTGGCCATCGAATTCAAGGCCGACGAGGCTTCGGTTTTCAAGTTCATGAACGCTCTCGAGGTAATCGACATTTCCAACAACCTCGGCGACTCTAAGTCACTAATCACTCACCCTTCATCGACCACTCACCGCCGTTTGTCGGTTGAGGTTCAGGCCGAGATGGGCATCACACCTAGCACGGTTCGCCTTTCGGTTGGCATCGAGCACAAGGATGACCTGATCAAGGACCTACTGAACGCGCTAAAGGTTTTGTAGAACAGATTCGATGAGAACCCGCTGACCAAAGGTTGGCGGGTTTTCTATTTACCGAAGTCGAGAGTGAGCCCGAGGTTGTCGCCCAGTGCAAGTTTTAGCGGCAGGCGCACATCGTTGCGAATTGGAACAAAGTAGCGGCCGTCTTTGGGCATCAGCGAGGTCGTCCAGGTTTTGTGCTTGATGGTCACCTCAACCGGAATCACTCCCCAGCCGTAGGTGAGCATGGCGGCAATTTCTTTGATTTCTTGTGATTCTTGCTCTGGAACGGCTACCCAATAGAAAGGCGCCGGGCCGCGCCACTCGATTAGCTCACCCGAAAATTCGACCTGCATCATGAGCCTTGCCGACTATTTGATGGCTGCGATTGCGTCGATCGCCGCTTCGATGTTTGCCCGGCTGGTGCCGAAGTTGAATCGAATGAACTGGCCATAACCTGCACCCAAATCGGTTCCTGGCACCACGGCGACCTTAGCTTTTGCCAAGATAGTTGCCGCCGGGTTTTCGCCCAGATTTAATGCGGTGACATCCCACCAGGATAGGTAACTGTTCTGAGGCTGCGCAACGACAACCGAAGGCAGCTTTTCGGCAACCTGTGCGCTCATGAAGGCAAAATTCGCTTCAATGGTGTGCACCGCAGAGTCGATCCAGGTAAGGCCATTGGTGAAAGCCTCGGCCATGGCAAAAGCACCAATCAGCGATGTTCGCCAGTGCATGTCTGGCTGCAGCTTTGCCAACTTCTCGGCCATCGCGGCATCCTGGCTGACCAGAATCGCAGCCTTTAGGCCAGCGGTGTTCCAGGCCTTGCTCGATGAGGTGATGATGATGCCGGTCTTGGTGGCCGCTTCACCCGCATTTAGGTATGGCACAAAGGTTTCGCCGGCGTAGGTAAGCGGTGCGTGAATCTCATCACTGACCACAGTCACGCAGTATTTTTCGGCTAGTGCGGCAATCGCCTGAAGTTCTTCGAGGCTGTAGATCTTGCCGACAGGGTTGTGTGGGTGGCAGAGCAAATAGAATTTCGCGCCAGCGGCAAAGGCCGCCTCGAGTGCGTTTAGGTCAAGCTGCCAAGTGCGATCGGTGCGAACCAAAGGCACATCGACCTGCTCTAGTTTGGCCTCTTCGATCCAGTGATAAAAACTGCCATAAACCGGTGGGTTCACAACTACCTTGTCGCCGGGAGTACTAAGGGTTCTAAAGATTTCAACTGCGGCAACGCCAACATCCGTGGCCATTTTCACCTGGGCGGTGTCGACGGTCCAGTTCCAGCGGCGCTTTGCGAAGCCGGCAAAAGCTTCGGCAACCTCTGGCACCGGGCCAAGATAGCCAAGGTCTGAACTCTGAGCCATTTCAACGATCACGTTGCGAATCGAGTCGGCGATCTGAAAGTCCATCTCGGCAACATGCATCGGCAACACATCGGCGGCGAAGCGGCGCCACTTCGAGCTGTGGCGGCGGCGCAGTGCGCTCAGGCTTGGTGCTACAACGTTGCTGTCAGACATGGCTCAAGTTTAGAACTTGTAGAAAGCCAGCATGCCTGCGATTGCGAACATTACGACGGCGATGATGCTGTCGAGCACCCGCCAAAAAATAGGCTTCGACATCAGACCCGATGCCGAACGCGCGCCAAAACCTAAGCCCGTGAACCAAACCAGGCTGGCTAGCATTGCGCCCGCGCCAAAATACCAACGGTCTTCACCAAACTGATTGCCAACGCTGCCAACCAAAATCACGGTGTCCAGGTAAACATGTGGGTTGAGCAGCGTAAAACCCAAAACCGCGGCAACCACTTTGCCTTTAGAGAGGCCCTGACCGCCGGAGGCATCCATGGATTCATTTTTGAACGCCGACATTATCGAACGAACACCGAACCAGCTGAGGTAGACCACACCAAACCAACGGATGATTTCGAGTAGCCAAGGTAGTGACAGCAGCACCGCGCCGAGGCCGGCGATGCCAACCGCGATTAGCGCCGCGTCGGCAATGGCACAGATGGCAACAACCAAAAATACGTGCTGTTTGGTCAAGCCCTGGCGAATCACGAAGGCGTTCTGCGCGCCGATGGCCACGATCAGTGAAAGACCGAGAAAGAACCCTGGGATGAACGACAGCATCCCGCTAGTCTATTGGGCTATCGCCGCTGAAGGAGGGCCCTGGAAAAGTAAAAAGCCCCCGGCTGATAAGACGCGGAGGCTTTTAGTGCACCCCCTGGGACTTGAACCCAGAACCCACTGATTAAGAGTCAGTTGCTCTGCCGATTGAGCTAGAGGTGCGTGCTGTGCTTTTCAGCGCAACGAGAGACAACATTAGCACTTTCTGAGCCGCCACGCCAGTCTAGGTTTCAAGAAAACCGGCTTGCTCGCTAGTTGCGAACAGCCATCTAAGCGCATGGTGCGCTCCCCTAGACTTTGGGTATGTCTGAACTGCAGAAACTAGAAGTTGGAACCACCGCCCCGGCATTCACCGTTTTGGATCAAGACGGAAAATCTGTTTCGCTCGCCGACTTCAAGGGCAAGAAAACCATTCTTTACTTCTTTCCAGCCGCTTCAACGCCTGGCTGCACCAAAGAAGCCTGCGACTTCAATGACAACCTAAACCCGTTCAAGGATGCCGGCTACACGGTCCTCGGCATTTCTCCAGACCCGGTCAAGAAACTCAAGACTTTCCAGGTCAACCAGGAGCTGAACTTTCCGCTGCTTAGCGACCCAGAGCTCGAAGTGCACAAGGCCTACGGTGCCTACGGAGTGAAGAAGCTTTACGGTCGTGAGTACACCGGAGTGCTGCGCTCTACCTTCGCCATCGACGAAAACGGCGTGATCACGCTTGCTCTTTACAACGTAAAGGCCACCGGCCACGTTGTGATGCTGCGCAAGCTTCTAGGAATCTAGGCTCGATCCTCGGGGTCGGCACCTTCAAGTGTTGCCTCGACTACGGGCTTGGTAAATACCAGAATCAGAACCAGAACCGCGGGTGCAACCAGCGCCCATCCGATTGCCTGTGAGCCAAACTGCCCGGTGAAACTGCCAGACGCGATGGCCAACATGACCAACTGCCAAAATAGTGCTGCGCTGCGAGCCCAACGCTTTGAGCGGGTCAAGCTAAAGGCAACATAAAAGAGCCAGGCGGCTGCCGCCGCAACCATTGCAAATAGGGCAATTGCGGTTGTGAACGCTCGGCTCTCGCCACCCAAAATGCCCATCCCCAACTTAATCCCAAAATAAGCCAACACGCTCGCCTCGAGCGCGACCACAACAATCACCGTCAACAAACCGGCCGGCAGCTTTTTGAGGTTTTTCATGCGCTTTCCTAAATTTTGGGTATTGCCAAATGGCACTGGGTGTGAAACGATTTTCAAAGGAAAAGTTCTTGTGAAACCGCTTTTCAAGCGTAAATCACCTTTGAAGAACTTGATTTCCTCGTTTGGCTTGATTGCCAAAGTTTCACTCTAAAAAAAGGAATAATTCGCGTATGAATATGCAGTGGCTAAACGAATCTCGTTGCCTAACCGAAGATCCAGAACTTTTCTTTCCGGTTGGAAACACAGGCCCTGCAGTTGATCAAATCGAACAGGCTAAATCTGTTTGTCGCGAATGTGGCGTTGCCACCCAGTGCCTTGAGTATGCGATCAAAGAAAACCAAGACACCGGCGTTTGGGGTGGACTAAGCGAGGATGAGCGCAAGTCACTAAAACGCAAGTATGCTCGTGCACGTCGCGCCGGCTAAATAAATCTTGTGAAAAACCCGTCACTCAGGTGGCGGGTTTTTTATTGCCCGGCGAGCGGTCGGCAGGCTCTAAAGCGGAATCGAAATGGCGACGCGTGCGCCGCCCTCTTTTGGCGACGACCAGTGGATGGTACCGCGAAGCTCACCCTCGATAAGGGTTCGAATGATTTGAGTGCCAAGGCCAGCACCGACCTTGCCATCGGTGAGACCCTTGCCGTTGTCTGAAACCGTGATGAGCAGTTGCTTTTGCTTGCGCTCGGCATTGACCGCCACAACACCGCTGCGGTCGGCTAGGCCGTGCTCAACGGCGTTGGTGACCACTTCGGTGAGAGCCACGGCCAGAGGCGTAGCCAATTCGCTGCGCAGCTGACCAAATTTGCCGTCGATTAACGGGCGCACCGAGGTGTTCATGCTCGAGGCTACCTCGGTAGCCAGCATCAGGATGCGGTCAAAGACCTCGTCGAAGTTCACATCCTGGTTCAAGCCCTCAGAAAGGGTGTCGTGCACCAGGGCAATCGCTGAAACGCGCCGCATTGCCTGCTCGAGTGACTCTTTGGTTTCTTCACTCTTGCTTCGGCGGGCCTGAATGCGCAGCAGGCTTGCCACGGTTTGCAGGTTGTTTTTCACGCGGTGGTGAATTTCACGGATGGTCGCGTCTTTGGTAATCAGCTCACGCTCCTGGCGACGAAGTTCGGTGGCATCACGGCAAAGAACGATCGCACCGGTGCGCTGGCCGTTTTTGCGAAGTGGGATTGCTCTCACCGTGAGCGTCACATTGCGCGACTCCATGTCGGTGCGCCAAGGGGCTCGGCCGCTAACTACCAACGCCAGACCCTCATCCGTTTGAATTTGGGTCTTGAGGACCTTGGATGAGGCCTCGGCGAGCGACTTGCCTTCGAGCTCGCCGGCGATGCCAAGTCGATTGAACGCTGAAAGGCCATTCGGGCTAGCGAAAACCACAACGCCGTCTTCGTCGAGACGCAGAAGACCATCGTTGGCACGCGGTGCACCGCGACGAGGGCCGGTTTGGTTGCTGAAGTCGGGGTAAGTGCCGTCACCCATCATTTCGAGTAGATCGTTGCCACAACTCAGGTAGTTGAGCTGCAATTTGTTTGGCGCCTTTGCCTCGGCAAGGTTGGTGTGACGCGTGACAACGGCAATCGGCTGCTGGGTGACTTCGTCTGACTTAGCCGATAGTTTGCGGCGAACCGGAATCGCGCGAAGCCTGGTCGGCAATCCGTCGTAGGTGTCAGGAGTTTGCAGGTCGACGGGCTTACCCGAGGTGAACGCCTGGCCGATCTGTGCAGCCCACTCCTTACGCACTGGTTCACCGCTGATGTCTCGATAGAAAACTGTTGCCGCGCTCGAAGGGCGAGCATGACCGGCGGCTACAAAGCTGCCATCTGGGGTTGGAATCCAGAGCACGAGGTCGGCAAAGACCAAGTCGGCGATTAGCTGCCAGTCGGCCGTGAGCAGGTGCAGCCACTCAATGTTGGCATGGCTAGGAATGCCATGCTTCTTGACTAGATCGCTTAGTGTCGACACCTAACCGAGTTTAGCCACGCGTTTGTCTAACCGACTGCGTTGGCCCAAAATGTGATTTTGGGTGAACATGGCAATCGCCTGCTTGGCACCAGAAGACCTGCGGGCCAAGGCAATTGGCAAAGCCTCTAGCAAGGCCTGATCGCATGCCGCCGGGTCGTCTGGCACGAACCCGTGCACGCTCAAGTTCGCCAACCGAGCCAAAGTCTCTGTGATTTGGTTTTTCGCCGATGCGCCGAGCACCGACTTGCGCAGTCGATTTACCAGGATGAGCGGCTCGCCAGCGGTGGATTGGCGAACCAACGGCTCGTTAGCCAAGAATCGCTCGATAGAAACCGGATCGGCTGCACAGACGGCAATCACGAACTCTGAAAGTGAGAGAGCAAGGGCGGTTACCTGATTGCGCTCGAGCGCAACATGCGGTTGCCTCAAACCTGACTCTAGAGACGAAGCTAGGTCAAGCACCAGATAGTCAAAGTGCTCTGAAGCAAGCTCGAGAATCGTGATGAGCGATTCGGTAGTGACCTCTGGCCACCGTGCTGAACTCGAGATGCCGGTCATCAAGGCCACCGATTGCCGGCCAGCTGGCACCCGCACACTCAGCCGTTCGAGCTGCATGATGTCAAAGCGGTTTTGAGCCGCTAACCGGCAGGCAGCCGCTAGCCCCGCAGGGTGTTCGGTAAGGCCTAGCATTTGAGCCAAACTCGGTGCGACCAGGTCTAAATCAAGCAGAAAGACACTGGCTCCCGAGAGGGCAAGTTCGCAGGCAAGATTGATTGCGATTGTTGACTTTCCTGGCGACCCGACCGGACCCCAAACGGCAACGGTTTTGGATGAACCTTCACTGGTCTGCAAAGGTGGGCCTCAAAACCAGCGAGATTGAATCCTGTGAAGAGATGGCCGCCAGGATTGGCGACACAGCCGCCGACGGAACCCAGAGTTCTACCGACGGCACGGCAGAGGCAAACATTCCACTCGGCTCGATAACCTGGGCGACCTCGGCCGCCAAGACGATGGCCACCGGCGCCGCGAAGGCATTATTTTCAAGTCGTTTGGAAACCCAAACGTCGACCGAGCTGCCGGGTTTTATGCCCGCAGCAATTGGCATTTTCGACTCGATGACCACCGGTGATCGACTGTCGAGGACCGCACTCGCTAGTTGGCTCTTGGTGATCAATTGCCCCGCAACCACCGGACCAAGAAGGTAGGCGCCCTTTGGCAATTGCCCTTCGAGAACGTAGTTCGCGGCCGAGGTACCCAGATTCGCCGAGATCTTGCCGACCGACGCATCGACAACCGGGCTACCGGCGGGCAATGCCACCGCGGCCACTAGGTATTCGGCGGTCTGATCGTTCGCCTCGATGGTCAACCAGACTCCCGTGATTGAGAGTGAAATTAGCGTGATGGCCAAGGCCGCGTATTTTGTTCGGCTCGGTCGCCTGATTGCTTTCAATGTCATGGTGACAGCAAAGTCATTTTTCTATTTCCTCGCTCAAGTTATCCACAACCGCAAGCGTAAATTTGCTGACTGACCCAGGCGCCACAGCAACCGTTCCGCGAGCCGATTCAATGATCAAAAAACCACAGTCGATTTCGGCTAGCATGCCTCGATTCGGTGCCGCCAATTTTGCCTGCGGGTACCAAACAAGCTCAACGGGCTTGGCAAAACTGTCAAACAGGTCCAAGAGTGAGCGATCGAAATTTCTTAGCCTGGGCAGTTCAAGATCACCATCGTTTTGGGGCACAATTTCAAGAATTTGTGAGATCGGATAAAGGCTCCAGGTGGCGAATTCTTTACCCAATCCCCCGACAAAATCTGAGCCAATGATTGGCGCAAAGAGAATTTCAGGATTTCCCTGTGGCGGAAAAACCTGCAAACAATTGCAGCGAGAGAGCAAGGATGACGAGGAACCGCGAGCTCTCTTGGACTCGAATTCAGCCTCTAAATCCTCAAAAATGTGGTCGAAATTCACCCTCCGAATTATTCAAGACCTCCGACATTTTCCAAAAAGTTATCCACAAGTTTGAAAAATTCTATTGACCAGTCATTAAATCGGTCATAGCGTCAATCTTCCTCCGTGTGGAGGTGAAAGGGGATGGGGGAAATGTCAACAACGGCACCCAATTCTGATGCAGAAAGCGCAAACGACCAACCGGCGAAAGCCAAGAGAGCACCACGCAAACCCCGCAATTTGAAAAAGCACGTAGTTTCAAACCCGATCGAAGCCGAAGAATATTTCGGCCAACAACGGAACAAGACAGCCGACCTACCTGACCCAAACCCCAGCTTGACGGCCATAGCCACGGGAGTGATCGACGTGATTACGGGTTCAAGGCAAGTCGATCAATTATCGAGATTGCTAAGCGATGAGGTTTATCAGCGCTTGGCCCAAAAATCGGCCCTGGCTAGACAGCAAAGGGCGCTGCTTGGCAAAAAAGCCATGATTCAGCGATTCTCAATCCAGAACGTTCACAACTCATCACCACGCGACGGAGTGATCGAATCGGTGGTTCTTCTGAACTCATCGAGTCGCACCCGTGCGGTGACGATTCGCCTCGAGGGAATCAACTCTCGGTGGCGAGCCACCCAGGTTAGCGTGCTTTAGCTCTTGAAGAACGAACTGCCCTGGCCACCCTGCTCAGGCTTCTGAGTTGGGGTGGTCGGTGGCACCTGAGCCTGGCGCTCGTTTGCTCCGTGAGCCTCAGCAGCGCCATCCTCGTTTGGAGCGATGTAGGTAAGCTGCGACGCATCGACAACTGGTGCCGGTGCAGATTCGACCTGAACCTCGACATTGAACAAGAAGCCAATTGACTCTTCTTTGATGCCGCCCATCATCTGCTGGAACATGGTGTAGCCCTCGCGCTGGTATTCAACCAACGGGTCACGCTGCGCCATGGCACGAAGGCCGATGCCCTCTTTTAGGTAGTCCATCTCGTAGAGGTGGTCACGCCACTTGCGGTCGACCACCGAAAGCACGACGCGACGCTCTAGCTCGCGCATGCCCTCAGAACCGATCTGCTCTTCGCGCTTTGCGTAGGCGATTCGGGCATCGCTAACCAACTCGCGGGTCAACCAAGCCTTGGTAAGGCGGGAACGGTTGCCGGCCTCAGCCAACACCTCTTGAATTTCAAGACCGATTGGGTAAATCGCCTTTAGGTCGGCCCAAAGCGCCTCTAGGTCCCAGTCGTTTCCTGCATTGTCTGAGATGTGTGCGTCGACGATTGCCGCGATTGCGTCTTCGAGGAACGACTCGACACGGGTGTCGATCTTGTCACCCTCGAGGATGTGGCGACGGTCGCTGTAGATTGCCTCACGCTGACGGTTTAGCACGTCGTCATACTTCAAAACGTTCTTGCGAATCTCGGCGTTGCGGCCCTCAACCTGACTCTGAGCGCTGGCGATGGCACGGCTTACGATCTTTGACTCAATCGCCATGTCGTCTGGAACATCTGAGCGGTTCATCATGGCGCTGGCAGCACCTGAGTTGAACATGCGCATTAGGTCGTCGGTCAGCGACAGGTAGAAACGTGATTCACCCTTGTCGCCCTGGCGACCGGCACGACCGCGAAGCTGGTTGTCGATTCGGCGAGACTCGTGGCGCTCGGTGCCGAGCACGTAAAGGCCACCAACTTCGAGAACCTTTGCAGCCTCGGCGGCTACCTCGGCCTTGACCTGCTCGTACTGAGCGGCCCAAGCAGCTTCGTACTCTTCAGGGTTTTCGTCTGGGTTCAACCCGCGCTTCTGCAGGGCATCAACGGTCAAGAATTCGGCGTTTCCACCGAGCATCACGTCGGTACCACGGCCGGCCATGTTGGTGGCCACGGTTACGGCACCCAAGCGACCAGCCTGAGCCACGATTGCAGCTTCACGAGCGTGGTTCTTGGCGTTCAAAACCTCGTGGCGAACCCCGGCCTTAGCCAAAAGCTTCGACAGGTATTCGCTCTTCTCAACCGAGGTGGTTCCTACCAGTACCGGCTGACCGGTTGCGTGGCGGGCAGCAATGTCAACCACAACCTGCTCGAACTTGACCTCTTCGTTTTTGTAAATCAGGTCAGGCTGGTCGATGCGAATCATCGGCTTGTTGGTTGGGATTGGCACTACACCCAACTTGTAGGTGCTCATGAACTCGCCAGCCTCGGTTTCGGCGGTACCGGTCATACCCGAGAGCTTGTTGTAAAGACGGAAGTAGTTCTGCAGGGTGACGGTAGCCAGGGTTTGGTTTTCGGCCTTGACCTCAACGCCCTCCTTGGCCTCAATCGCCTGGTGTATGCCCTCGTTGTAGCGGCGACCGGCAAGAATGCGGCCGGTGTGCTCATCAACGATTAGAACCTCGCCATCGATGACGACGTAGTCTTTGTCGCGCTTGAACAGAGCCTTGGCGCGAATTGAGTTGTTCAGGAACGAAATCAGCGGAGTGTTCTCTGATTCGTAAAGGTTAGCGATGCCGAGGTAGTCCTCAACCTTTTCGATTCCAGGCTCGAGGATTCCGACGGTGCGCTTCTTCTCGTCGACTTCGTAGTCGATGACTGGCTGAAGCTTGTCGGCAATCTTTGCGAATTCGCCAAACCAGCGGTTTGCATCGCCCGAGGCAGGGCCCGAGATGATTAGCGGGGTGCGAGCCTCGTCGATAAGAATTGAGTCAACTTCGTCGACAATGGCAAAGAAGTGACCGCGCTGAACAAGGTCGGCCTGCTGCCAAGCCATGTTGTCGCGCAGGTAGTCAAAACCGAATTCGTTGTTGGTGCCGTAGGTGATGTCGGCTAGGTACTGCTCACGGCGAACGGTTGGGTCTTGACCCGAAATGATGCAGCCGGTGGTCATGCCGAGGGCACGGAAAACGCGGCCCATCAGGTCTGACTGGTAGTTGGCTAGGTAGTCGTTGACGGTGATGACGTGAACGCCACGACCCGCGATTGCGTTTAGGTAGGCAGGGAAGGTGGCGACCAAGGTCTTTCCTTCACCGGTTTTCATTTCGGCGATGTTGCCGAGGTGCAGCGCTGCACCACCCATTAGCTGAACGTCGTATGGGCGCATTCCGAGGGTGCGCTTCGATGCTTCGCGCACGGCGGCGAAGGCTTCTGGTAGCAAGTCGTCAAGGCTCTCACCGGCGGCATAGCGCTCACGAAGCACGGTGGTTTCGTTGCGCAGCTCTTCGTCGGTCAGTGCGGTGAAGTCGGCCTCGAGGGCGTTGATCGCGTCGGCATAGTTGCGAAGCTTCGCAAGGATTTTTCCCTCGCCAGCACGCAGGAGTTTGTCGATTAGATTAGCCAAAATTTTGCTCCAAGCCACTTGAATAGGTCTTTAGTCAATCTTAGACGCAGGGCCCAGCCGCGAGGCGGCTGAGCCCTGTTCCGGTATTGCTTTCAGCGAACTCTAAGAGAGCGTAACCACTCCGTAGCTCCAGCCCTTGCGGCGGTAAACCACGCTTGGCTTATCGGTCTCCGAGTCGTGGAATAGGTAGAAATCGTGGCCTACGAGCTCCATGTGATACAGCGCATCATCGACAGTCATTGGGTTGCTGGCGAATTCCTTGCGGCGAATCACCACCGGGCTGTCACCAAAGTCGGGCGCTTCCTCGGCAACTGGCTCGATTGGACGAGTCTTGCCGAGCAAAACATCCGAGTCTGCTGGCTTTACATCTAGCTCGGCAAAGTCATGTGCGGTCAATTCGCTAGTGCCAATCGAGCCGTGGTGGCCGTGGTGAACCTTGCGGCGGTCGGCAGCCCTGCGAAGGCGCTCTGAGAGCTTGCCAAAGGCTAGATCGAAGGCGGCGAACTTGTCGCCGGCGTGTGCCTCGGCGCGAATTACGTGACCAGGTTCATAAACGGTTAGTTCGACCTGATCTTCAGGCCCAGAGGTCTTGCTGTGATCGTGTCTCGTCACTTTGATGTCAAGAGACTGCACGCGGTGGGAAAGCTGTTCAACCTTCGGGGTTCGATCGCTTACGTATTCTCGGAATCGATCTGACACAGTGAGGTTTTTAGCGGTGATTTTAACTTCCATGATGACCTCCATCGTCGGGCGTCGTTACCCGTGTCTGAAAGTTATACCCATTTTGAATTTTTCGTGCGGGTTTTCAAATATTCGTGGTCAATTTTCAGCAATGTTTCAGAAAATGTTAGAAAACCGACTACCTCACCACCGGCCGAAGTTACCGCCCGAGCTGCCTCAAGCAGCGTGGCACCCGTGGTCACGACATCGTCGACCAGAATGACCCGCTTGCCGTTGACCCCTCGCCCAGCCGTCATGCTGCCCTCAAGGTTTTGTCTTCGAGCATCGACGCCTAGCCCCGCCTGATCGGCAACCGCGCGCGAAAACCTAAGGGCATCAATCACGGGTATGCCGGCCGAGTTTGCCACCCTGCGGGCCAGCAACAAAGCTGGCGAATAACCGCGCTTGATTTGGTTGACCCGACTGCTCGGAACCGCAACCAGGTGGCCAGTTTGCCCGGCCAATAGCGCCGCCATCTGCGGAGCCATGAATTTGCCGACCGAGGTTTGACCGAACTCTTTGAATGCTCGAATCAGCTTGATGCTTTGTTCGCCGTAGTCGCAGACCGCGAGGCCCTTGAGCTCACCTCGCCAGGTTGATCTTGGTGCCGCCGGAAATAGCTCGGTGCAGTTCGGACAAACCGGTGCACCGATTCTTTTGCAAATGGCGCAGTTGGTTGGCAGCAGAAGGTTGAGCAGTTCATCAAACACCATTCAACTGTCGGCAAGATCTTGAGGCGCTCCCCCGACAAGTTGAAAACTGTGCAGAACTCGATGCTTTTTAGCCTGGGAAGTGCAGTGCAGAAACCGATGACTGCACCAGGTTCCAGGTGGCCCCTCGGTATTGATACATGGTTCCATCGCGCGACAGCACATAAACCGAAGAAGTTCCATTGCTGGCAACGATTGAAACAGCGCCCTGAATGGTTGCCAGGTTGGTAGTTGCGCCGCCTACGGTTGTGATTGCCGGCGCAGCCAAGCCGTTTGCACGAGTGCTGATTACGGCCAGGTCGACCTCGCCGGCCCAACTTGCGTTGGTGATGGCGGCCGATGAACCCAAGACCAGCTTCGGTGCACCGAATCGAACCGGCTCAGACTTTTCGTTGCGCTCGATGGCCATCACATAAAGCTGGGTGCCACCCTCGGTTCTAACCAAGACCGACGCCCTAGAGCCCTCGCGGCTGATCGAGAAGGCCAGGCGGTCAGTGCCGGTCAGCCATCCGGGGTTGAAAGAGATGCGTTTTCCAAAGCGATCTGTGACCACGACGCCCTGCCCGACCATTGCGCTCGAAGACCAAACAAAGCCTTGGATGTCGAAGACCGGGGCGAGCAAACCACCTCGACCATCGATGCGCTTAGCGTTGTTGCCTACTTGACCCAACTTGGCGAGATAGGCACCATCTGGGCCCAACATGGCCAGAAATTGCTCGTCGTAGCTGAGCGCAAAGTCGGTGGCGCCAACCTGGGCTAGCAACTGCTTAGTGCCAATTACGCTGGTGTTCACGTTTGCTGCCAGGTGCACCAAACCGGATGAGGTAAGTGCGACCGGCGACATGGATACCTCGGCCGGAATCGGCGGCTTGATGGTGGCAATGTCTTGAGGAGTGCGCTCGATCTGAATATCGACGTTGTAAACATTGGCAAGCTGCTCGAGGGTCGCAGAAATTTGCGCCTTGGCTCGCTCGCGAAGCTTTGGCGTTGCAGTTAGCGCCCGGTTGGTGAGGTCAACGGTTGCGGTGCCATCGAGAATGGTCACCGAGGCGGTTGAGAGCTTAGTGCCGGTCGGAATTGCCGAGCGAACCGCACTCGAAAGCCAATCGCTTGGCCCCTCGAGCAAGGCGTTTACCAGTCTGGTGCCGGTCGAAGCCCTCGACGGGAACCAGCGCAGGTCGGGAACCAGGTATTCGAACTGCTGGTCATAGAAATAGATCGAATAGCTTCTGAAAATGACGTCGAAGACCGGTTGAATTACGAGAGTTAGGTTCGGGGCCTTCGAGAGGCGCCACTGATCGTTTTCCCAGACAAATTCAAAGTCGAGCAACCTGGTGCTGCCGGTCGGCAGGGTTTCGTATTGCCCCTTCGAGTTCACCTGAGCGGCAACCTCAACGGTCGCGGTAGCCCGGGTGTTCGAGTACATCGAATACTCGACCTTGCCGCGCTGAATTAGAACCTCTTGGTTAGGGTTCCACTCCGATTTGAATTTCTCGGAAAGAAACTCACGCGCAATCGAGTAGTCATTTTGCGGGCCGGTTCCGGCGTTCAGAAAACCGTTAAGAATTTCGACCTGCGAAGCGCCCTCGGTTGGCCCGACCGGCGAGTAGTAGAGGTAGTCAGAGGTAAGACCGGTGTCGAGGTTTGGCCCGACCTTGATGTCACTCGATCGAGGCAATGCGGCACATGCCGATGTGGCAATCAAAACCGCGGTAGCAACAAGCGCCAAAAGGGTTTGAGCTATTTTTCTCAATTGCTCACCTCTTTGACCTTGCGAATCTGCTTCTTGGGCGGCAGTGGAAGAGGTGATTCGGTGAACACAACACCCTTGCGGCGAGGCAGAGTCAACCTAAAGCAAGCACCCTCGTTTGGCTTGGCCCAAACTTGCAGCCAACCATTGTGCAGGTGGGTGTCTTCGAGCGAAATCGCCAATCCCAAACCGGTTCCGCCGGTGGTGCGCTTGCGCGCTGGGTCGGCTCGCCAGAAGCGGTCAAACACGCGGTCAACCTCGGCGCGACTCATGCCAATACCCTGATCGGTCACGCTAACGGCAACCGCGGTTTCGTTGACCCCAACCGAAACCAGGATGGGCTTGCCCTCGCCGTGCTCGATGGCGTTGGCCAAAAGGTTTCGAAGCAGGCGCTCGATGCGGCGACCGTCGATTTCGGCGTCGGCTTCGCCGCTTGGAATGTCGATGTCGATTCGAGACCCCTTGCTTACGGCAAGCGGTTCAATGCCGGCAATTGCCATGCCAACCACACCGTTGATGTCTTGAATCTCAAGATCGGCGTGAACGGCACCGGCGTCGTATCGAGAAATTTCGAGCAGGTCATTGAGCAGCACCTGGAAGCGTTCGATCTGGTCATGCATCAACTCGGCCGAGCGCTTGGCAGCTGGTTCGAGTTTCTCGCGGCTGTTGAAGATCACATCGCCGGCAAGCTTGATGGTGGTCAGGGGCGTGCGCAGCTCGTGCGAAACATCCGAAACAAAGCGTTGCTGCATTTTTGAAACGCTCGCCAGCTTGGTGATCTGCTGCTGCAGCGATTCGGCCATGCGGTTGAACGAGCGCGCCAGAACGGCGAGCACATCTTCGCCGCGCTCTGGCAAGCGACGGTCTAGAGCACCCTCGGCGATTTCTTCGGAAACCATTGCTGCCTCGCGCACCGGCTTGACCAACCAAGAAGTAACAAAGTAGCTAACCGCGGCAATCATGAGAAGCAGGATTGACCCACCAAAGAACAGCGTGCGCTGCATAAAGTCGAGGGTTGCCTGCTCGTTGTTGAGGTCGTAAACCAGGTAGAGCTCGTATTTGCCGGCGAGTGGAATTTCGATCGGCGCACCAACCACGACTCCGGGATGCTCGGCACCGGCTACCGGAATGGCAATCGACTGATAAATCAGTTTGCCCTCGGCCTTGCGCACGGTCACGCGAAGGTCGTTGGGAATCAGCGCGACATCGAGGTTGGCCGAAATTGGGCTCTGCAATAGCTGCACCGAGGTTTGCCCGGGGGTTCGAAGCAGCGCCACCTGGCGGCTCTCGGTGGTGCTTGCCGACTCGAGGTTCGGAACCACCGAATTCATCAAGGTTTGAAGCGAAATTTCATCGGTTACCGACGAAGCCGAGAAGGTGTTTTGAACATCAACGGCTGCACGCTCAGACTCTGACAGCACCTGGTTTAGGCGGGTCGAAAACAGCCCGTTACCGATTGAGTATGAAAGAAAGCCACCAACGATGGTGAGCGCGATGCCCGAAAGAACAACGGTATAAAAGCCGGCGCGAACCTGAAGGTAACGCCGAAAAAGCCCAAGCGCCCAGTCGATGGCGCTGCGAAGCTTCACTTAAGCCTGGCCAGCCTTATAGCCAATTCCGCGAACGGTAGTGACGATCTTTGGGTTGTCGGCGTCATCTTCGATCTTTGAGCGCAGACGCTGAACGTGCACGTTCACCAATCGGGTGTCGGCCTTGTAGTGGTAGCCCCAAACGGTTTCGAGCAACATTTCGCGAGTGAAAACCTGCTTTGGCTTGAGCGCCAAAGTAAGCAGCAGGTTGAACTCGAGTGGAGTAAGTGAAAGCTTTTCGCTGCCGCGACGAACCTCGTGGCCAACCACGTCGAGAGTCAATGGGCCAATCGTTACGGTGTCTTCTGAGCCTGAGCCCAGCGGGCGAAGACGGGCGCGAATTCGCGCGGTTAGAACACCCGGGTCAAATGGTTTGACCACATAGTCATCGGCGCCGGCCTCTAGACCGCGAACAACATCTTCGCTTTCGGTCTTGGCAGTCAACATGATGATTGGGGTTCCGGCTACCGCACGAATTTCGCGACAAACTTCGATGCCATCTTTGCCTGGCAACATAACGTCGAGCAAAACCAAATCTGGAGCAGCCTTCTGGAAGGCGTCTAGCGCACCCGAACCGGCATCGTGAAACGCAACCTCGAAGCCCTCGGACTCGAGAACGATTCCGACCATTTCGCGAAGCGCGTTATCGTCATCGACGACCAGAATCTTGTGCGGCATGTTAGCTCCAGTTGGTAGTGCTATTAGTAACGGTAGTGATCGACCTTGAACGGACCTTCAGGTGCAACACCAATATAGCGAGCCTGCTCATCAGTCAACTTAGTCAATTCAACACCAAGTGCGTCCAAGTGCAAACGGGCAACCTTCTCATCTAGCTCTTTCGGCAAGATGTGAACACCCAATTCATACTTGTTTGGGTTCGAGAAAATCTCGATTTGTGCGAGCACCTGGTTGCTGAACGAGTTGCTCATCACAAAGCTTGGGTGACCGGTTGCGTTGCCAAGGTTCATCAGGCGGCCTTCGCTCAAAATCAAAACCGAACGACCGTTTGGCAAGCGCCACTCGTGAACCTGCGGCTTGATCTCGATCTTTTCAACACCCTGGATGCGGTTGATGCCGGCCATGTCGATCTCGTCGTCGAAGTGACCAACGTTTGCGATGATCGCCTGGTGCTTCATCTTCATTAGATGCTCAGGCAAAATGATGCCCTGGTTACCGGTTGCGGTAACAAAGATGTCGACCGATTCGATAACCGATTCGAGGCGAGCAACCTGGAATCCATCCATGGCTGCTTGAAGAGCGCAGATTGGGTCGATCTCGCTGACGATAACGCGAGCTCCCTGGCCACGCATTGCCTCGGCAGAACCCTTGCCCACATCGCCATAGCCGGCAACGAAGACAACCTTGCCGCCGATGAGAACGTCGGTTGCGCGGTTGATGCCGTCTGGAAGTGAGTGACGAATGCCGTATTTGTTGTCGAACTTTGACTTGGTGACCGAGTCGTTGACGTTGATCGCCGGGAACAACAGTTCGCCGCGCTTGTGGAATTCGTAAAGGCGAAGAACACCCGTGGTGGTCTCTTCGGTGACGCCCTTGATCTCGGCTGCGATGCGAGTGAAACGGGTTGGGTCGGTCACGATTGAACCGCGAAGCAGGTCAAGAATTACACCGTATTCTTCGCTGTCGGTTGCTGCGGTTGCTGGCACAGCGCCGGCAAGCTCGAACTCGCGACCCTTGTGAACCAAGAGGGTTGCGTCGCCACCATCGTCAAGAATCATGTTCGGGCCGGTGTAGTTTGCGCCCTCGGCGGCAGCTTCGGCAGACCAGTCGAAAATGCGGTCGGTGCACCACCAGTACTCTTCGAGGCTCTCGCCCTTCCAAGCAAAGACCGGAGTTCCCTTTGGTTCTGCCGGGGTGCCGTTTAGGCCGACAACGACGGCAGCTGCGGCTTCATCCTGGGTTGAAAAGATGTTGCAAGACGCCCAGCGAACCTGGGCACCGAGTGCAACCAGGGTTTCGATTAGAACGGCGGTCTGAACGGTCATGTGCAGCGAACCGGTGACGCGAGCACCCTTAAGTGGTTGAGCCGCGGCGAACTCTGCGCGAAGCGACATAAGGCCAGGCATTTCGTTCTCGGCCAGACGAATCTGGTGACGGCCTGCCTCGGCGAGGTTTAGATCTGCAACTTTGAAATCAAATGACATTACTACTCGGCTTCCTGCTTGATGAGTTTCAAAACTTCATCTCGAATCTGGATCATGTCGGCTTCGGTTGAAGCTTCGACATTCAAACGCAGCAGCGGCTCGGTGTTCGATGCACGAACGTTGAACCACCACCATGAACCAGCTTCGGCAGGCTTGCCTTGCGCTGTGATGCCGTCGAACTCGTCAAAGTTCGCTCGGTCGGCGAATGCCGAAACCACGCGAGCCTTGGCGGCCGCGACATCTGAAACGGTCGAGTTGATCTCGCCGCTCAAGTGATATGGGTTGTATTTCTTTGCAAACTCAGAAAGCGGTGCGCTCTGAGCTCCAAACTCTGCCAACACGTGCATGGCCGCCAACATTCCGTTGTCGGCACCCCAAAAATCTCTGAAGTAGTAGTGAGCAGAGTGCTCGCCACCGAAAATTGCGTTGGTGGCAGCCATCTGGTCTTTGATCAGCGAGTGCCCGACCTTGGTCTTAACCGGCTTGGCGCCGTCGGCCAGAATGACCTCTTCGACCACCTTTGAGGTGAGCAGGTTGTGCAAGACAGTGACCGGTGCGCCCGGGTTGTCGCGGCGTTCGCGAGCGATCTCGCGGCGGGCAACGATCGCAGCAACGGCAGATGGAGTTACCGCATCGCCCTTTTCGTCGACAACGAAGCAGCGGTCGGCGTCACCATCGAAGGCCAAACCGATGTCTGCGCCGTGTTCGACTACCGCCTTTTGTAGGTCGACAAGGTTCTTTGGGTCGAGCGGGTTTGCCTCGTGGTTCGGAAAGGTTCCGTCGAGTTCGAAATACATCGGAATGATTTCAAGCGGAAGACGCTCGAGGTCGCTCGCGGTGCCTAGAACTGCCGGCACTGTTAGACCGCCCATGCCGTTTCCTGCATCGACAACAACCTTGAGTGGTCGAATGCTAGCCAGTGAAACCAACTCGCGAAGGTAGCTGGCGTATTGAACCAGGATGTGCATCTCTCGGTAGGTGCCCGGAGTCTCGACCTCGTCGATGCCGTTTTCTAGGTAAGCAATCGCACGATCGCGAATCGCAGCCAAGCCGGTGTCGAGGCTGATGCCTCGAGCGCCAGCACGCGAAAACTTGATGCCGTTGTAGCTGGCTGGGTTGTGGCTAGCCGTGAACATTGCAGCCGGTGCATCTAGAACGCCAGAGGCAAAGTAAGACTCGTCTGTTGAGCAAAGGCCGATCGAAACCACGTTGGCTCCGCGGGCCTGGGCGCCAGCGGCAAAAGCGTCGGCAAACTCGGGCGAAGAATCGCGCATGTCGTGACCGACAACCACATCTTGTCCGGCAGCGTTTAGCTCATCGACAAATCCTGCGGCAAGTGCCTCGACAACGGCCGGGGTTAGGGCGGTGCCAACGAGGCCACGCACGTCATAAGTCTTGACGATTGCGTTCCAGTCGATAGTCATTGAAGCCCTTCCAAACAGCGAACCCTAAGTTTACCAACTAGCGAGTAAATAGACTTGAGTAATGAGCGAAAGACCGGCATCGAGAGGCGCATCCCGCGACCGTCACGGCCGCGGCATTCGTCGCCCACTGCTTAGCAACCTATTTCGTTTCGGCGACTCAAGGCTCGCCGGTTTCGAACAAATCGTGAAGAGCTCCTGCGAATTTTTGCGCGATGCCTGGCCAGATGAATTGGGTCAGTTGAACTGGCGAATTCTCGACGCACCCGCACTGCCCGATGGCGCCGAATCGGTTCGTCGCTGGTCAACCAGGCCAGAAACCATGACCATTGTGATTTACCGCCTGCCCATCGAGCGCCTTGGTCACCACCGCCGCACCGATCCCCTTCATGAGCGCATGCACATCGAAGAATATGTTTTTACCGCCGCGGCAAGCCTGATTGGCAAAGAGCCCTGGCAGCTGATTCCCGGCGTCGATGGCGACTAGCCTCGGCCCCTAGCTGTGCTGGCTGACCCAAAATCAGCGAACGCGAACCTGAACCGTTCCGCCCGAATTTTTAGAATCTAGAACCGGGATGCTCGCCACTGCTCCGTCGACATCGACGATCAGATTCGCATACAGCGCCACATCATTCTTGGCAAAGAAGTAGTTGCTGCCTGGCCCGACCTCGATGGTTTGAACCCGAGAGGTCTTCGAATTGAAAATGCTGAGCTTAGAAATGCCAACCGGCGGAATGCTGATTGCCTGCGGCGCTTTGAATGCCGGCACGGCCTGCAACCAGGTGAAATCGCTGATCGGCTTTTTGGTCTTGTTGGTGCGCGAAAGCCGCAGCGATGCCTGAACCGAAACCGACGAATCAATCACCGCGATGTAGTCACCATCGGCAAGACCGGTGATTGCCAAATCGGCAACCTGGCCGGCATTTACACTCTGGCGAATTACGGTGCCGAAGGTGGTTGCGCTGGTGCCCATGATTTGAGCCGTCACAGTGGCCGGCTTGTCACCGGGAACAAAAACCCGAAGCACCGGCGCGAGATCGGCAAAGTCGTCATTGGCCGTTCCAAGGGCAGTCGCATCTTTGGTGCCTCGAAGGAACACACCCGGAATCACCAGCCGCTTCGAGCCCTCGATGCTTGGAGAGACATAGTCGACACCCGATGCTGCAAGACCCCTCACGGTTTTCTGCTGAATCCAGGATGCAATCGAACCGCCGCTAGCGCTGACGTGAGTGACCATGGTTTTGGTCTTGGGGGCATAGCTCGACAGTGGCAGCACAACAGTTTTTCCGGCAACCACGGCGATGCCGGTTAGACCGGGTGCAGAAACGCGACCGCCCTGGCCAAAAATCTCTAGATCAACGGTTGCATCGACAGCCGTCGGGTTCTTCAAAATCAGAAGCGATTCACGACCGGTATCGGTGTCTCCGCCAATCAGCCACTGCTCACTCGACGGGCGCTGACATGCTGCTCCGGTTAGACCGGCGATTGCAGAGCCGCCAACTAACTGAATCTGGTTGGCGTTGAGCAACATCGAGCCCTGTTCGGCCACGCCCTCGGGGTCGGCCACGGTGAATACCGAGCTATCACGTTGCAAGACCACCTTGGCGGGATCGGGGTTTGCGAATCGACTCGACACTGTTCCCGTGCCCAACGCCACAAAGCTGCCGAGCTTGGTGCCGCTTGAGCCACCACTTTGATAAACCCCGCCAGGGCAAACCAGCTGCAAATCGCGAGCCTTTACCTCTAGCTCGCGAGCCTGCGGAATTTGGGCCGCGGTGATCTCGAAATTCGGCACCAAGAAAGCGAGTGCTGCGCCCAAGGCCAGAACCGAAATCAGTGAGATTAGTCGTTTAAGCATCTGCGTCTTCACCCGCCTCAACAAAAATCGAACTGTCGGTTGACTTGGTTCTGCGGCCAGAACCGGTTGGCAGAGCCAACAAAATGAAAGCGAGCAAAACTGCCAATTGAACACCCTTAGTGATTGACCAAACCGATGGTTCGTCGGTTGCCGGTTTCGTCAGTTCGGCATTCGGTTCTTTGACTCTCCAGAGTTTGCCAAAGTCAGTTACGCCAACGGCTTCAAGTTCCTTCACCGAATCGAGGGCGATTCCAAGGTCGTGATTGACGCTCGAACTGTGGTCGGGCACCAAAACATATCCAAGCCCGGCGTCTTGCAGCGCAACGGTCAAATCGGTTCCGTTGGCCGAGGCCAGATCGGCGACGAGCTTGGCGGTTGTCGAGTAGCGCTGGGCCTTGGCAAGCGCGGTTTGGTCGCTCGAGTCGGTTGGAACCTGCAGGTTCTTCAGTGCGAATCGGTAGCCCAGGCTGACATCCTGCAGTTGAATGCCGTCGCCACCAACGATTTCGGCACCGAATCGAACCTCAGAATCACCATCGGCTTCGGGGTTGATTACCAACATTTTTAGCTGGCTGCCAAGTGCGCTTTCGGCCGCGACAATCGATGGCACAACGCGGGCATCCGTGTATTTGAAGTTCGGGGTGCTGGTGGCAGCCAAAGC
>JBEEPX010000089.1:0-5069 GCA_041190885.1 Actinomycetota bacterium | reverse complement strand
CTGAAAACAGCAAAGTCGGAGGAAAAATTACAAACCCATAAGCATCGAACTCGCAGTTCAGCCCCGAGCAAGAAAAACTCTGGTCGGTGCTTGTGCACATCCTTGGAATATTTTTTGAATTCTTTGCGCCCCTGCTCGGCTATTTGCTCTTCAAGGGCAAGGGGCCATTCGTTGGCCACCACATGCGTGAGTCACTGAACTTTGGCATCACCATGGTGATTGCGGCGATTGTGCTGGCACTGAGCATCGTTGGTTGGGCAATCATCTGGGCACTTCCGATCTATTGGACCATCTTTAGAATCGTCGCGGCCTATCGAGCCAGCCAGGGCGAGTTCTATCGCTATCCCCTAACGATTCGCTTCGTCAAGGCCTAGACCGCAAACGACTTGGCTTAGGCCAAAAACTGACGAACGATTGAGTCGGCCAGAAGTCGACCTTTAAGCGTCAGCACCAGACGACCCGACAACGCCGCTGCCGGCTCAATCATCTGGTCGGCAATCAACCCGGCAATGATTTTGGGTGTCACGTCGTTAACCAACTTTAAAGTTTCGATTGGCATGCCAGTTCGGATGCGCAGTTCGAGCAAGACTCGTTCTTCTAGTCGAACCCGTTCATCGAGGGTCTCACGACCTGCAGCGGGGCTCGCGCCCTCACCGATTCGGTTCGAATAGGCGGAAGGATGCTTGACATTCCACCAACGCACTCCGCCGACATGACTGTGTGCACCGGGTCCATAACCCCACCAGTCTTGCCCACGCCAGTACGCCAAGTTATGCGCCGAAGCAGCATCCTGAGATTTTGACCAGTTTGAGATTTCGTACCAGTGGAAACCAGCCTGGCCAAGAAGTTGGTCGGCAAGCTCATACTTGTCGGCTTGCAGATCTTCATCGACTTCTTCGAGCTGACCCGATCGGATTTGGCGGGCAAGTTTTGTACCGTCTTCGACAATCAGCGCATAGGCAGAAACGTGATCAGTGTCTAGCGAAATCGCCTGTACAAGAGATTCGCGCCACTGACCGATAGTTTCACCTGGTGCGCCATAAATAAGGTCGACTGAGGTCTGGAGCCCCACTGATTTCGCAGCCGCCACCGCCTTGTTAATGTTTTCGGGATTGTGAGTTCGCTCAAGGGTGGCCAAAACCTCTGGAACGGCCGACTGCATGCCGAAGGAGATTCGGTTAAACCCGCCGACAACCAACTCTTGGAGGTAGGCAACGTCGACGTTGTCGGGATTGGCCTCGGTGGTTATCTCACAGTCGGCCAAGAAACCGAACGAGGTTTTCAGCGCATCCAAAATTCTCACTAGGTCGCCCGCAGGCAATTGAGTAGGCGTTCCGCCGCCGAAGAAGATTGAAGCGAGCTCGCGTTTAGGTAGTCCCGACTCGCTCAAGACTCGGGCGCTCAGTTTGATTTCGGCGACGAGTTTCTCAGCGAAGGAGGCCTGACTTACGCCGTCCAATTCATTGGCTGTATAGGTGTTGAAGTCACAGTACCCGCAGCGCACGCGGCAAAACGGTATGTGGACGTAGGCATGAAAGGTTCGATCGGCAGATCCAATACTGGACTGATCGGGCAGCAGGCCGTCTAAGGGAGCTGGGTCGCCTAGCGGCAGTGGGCCAGCCACTATTTGCCCTTCTTTTCGCCCTTTTTCTCGCCATCGGTTGAAAGCGCGGCGATAAATGCCTCTTGAGGAACCTCGACGCGACCGATGGTCTTCATGCGCTTCTTACCCTCTTTTTGCTTCTCGAGAAGCTTGCGCTTTCGGCTGATGTCGCCACCGTAACACTTGGCCAAAACGTCTTTTCGCATCGCACGAATCGACTCACGAGCAATGATTCGAGCGCCGATTGCGGCCTGAATTGGAACCTCAAACTGCTGACGAGGAATCAGTTCGCGCAGCTTTCCGGTAATCATCACACCATAGGCGTAAGCCTTGTCGCGGTGCACAATCGCGCTGAAGGCATCAACCTGTTCGCCCTGAAGCAGAAGATCAACCTTGACCAGGTCGCCCTGCGCCATGCCGATCTCTTCGTAGTCGAGAGAGCCGTAACCGGCAGTTTTGCTCTTGAGCTGGTCGAAGAAGTCGAAGACAATTTCGGCGAGAGGTAATTCGTATCTCAGCTGAACACGGTCTTCACCCAGGTACTGCATGTCGATCATTGTGCCTCGACGTGACTGGCAAAGCTCCATGATGGTTCCCACGTAGTCCTTGGGGCTCAAGATAGTCGCGCGAACCAACGGCTCCATGATTTTCTTGATTTTTCCGCCAGGGAACTCGCTCGGGTTGGTCACGATGATCTCTTCACCGTTCTCGAGGGTTACCTCGTAGACAACGGATGGCGCCGTGGCGATCAGGTCGAGGCCAAACTCACGTTCGAGTCGCTCGGTGACGATTTCAAGGTGCAGAAGACCCAGAAATCCGATGCGGAAACCAAAGCCCAGCGCTACAGAGGTTTCAGGCTCATAGACCAGGGCAGCATCGGAAAGCTTTAGCTTGTCTAGAGCTTCACGAAGAACTGGGTAATCCGAGCCGTCAATCGGATAAACACCTGAGAAAACCATTGGCTTTGGATCTGCGTAGCCCTTCAGGGGCTCGGTCGCCGGGTTCATCTTGGTGGTTACGGTGTCGCCCACCTTCGACTGACGAACATCCTTCACTCCGGTGATTAGATATCCAACTTCACCGACACCGAGACCCTTGGTTGGTTCAGGCTCAGGTGATGAGACACCAATTTCAAGGGCTTCGTGAACGGCCTTGGTAGACATCATGGTGATCTGTTCACGCGGCTTTAGGTGACCGTCGATCATTCGAACGTAGGTAACAACACCACGGTATGAGTCGTATACGGAGTCAAAGATCATTGCTCGTGCTGGCGCGTTTGGGTCACCAACCGGGTTTGGAATGGTTCCAACAATTTTGTCGAGCAGCGCATCGACGCCTATGCCGGTTTTACCCGAGACTCTTAGGCAGTCTTCTGGGTTACCGCCAATTAGGTTGGCGAGCTCTTCGGCATATTTCTCGGGTTGAGCAGCGGGTAGGTCGATCTTGTTCAAAACCGGGATGATCTCGAGGTCGTTTTCCATCGCCAAGTAAAGGTTCGCGAGAGTCTGAGCCTCGATACCCTGAGCCGCGTCGACCAAAAGAACCGCTCCCTCACAAGCAGCAAGCGAGCGCGAAACCTCGTAGGTGAAGTCAACGTGTCCAGGAGTGTCGATCATATTCAGTGCGTAAGTGTTTCCCTCAAACTCCCATGGCATTCGAACCGCTTGGGACTTGATGGTGATTCCGCGCTCACGCTCGATGTCCATTCGGTCGAGGTACTGGGCTCGCATTGAACGGTCGTCAACAACACCGGTCAGCTGCAGCATTCGGTCAGCCAAGGTTGACTTGCCGTGGTCAATGTGGGCGATGATGCAGAAGTTGCGAATGAACGCCGGGTCGGTCTTTGAAGGCTCAAGACGACGGGTTGCGCGTGGCGACAAAATAAACCTCTGTGTTGTTTGAAAGGAACCGTGAATCGGTGACTCTATTCTCTCACACCAGAGTGAGCGCGACACTGGATTTGCTTGCCCAAACTGTCAATCAACTGATAGAGTTAGAGGCTGATACGGATGGCTGGTCTATCCACAATCCCAAAAGTTTTGAAACTGTTCCGCGCGACTGCATAAGCAGCGAGCAAACCAAGAAAGTGAAACATGGCAAACATCAAGTCACAGATCAAGCGCATTGGCACCAACCTAAAGGCTGCTGAGCGCAACAAGGCTGTTCGCAGCGAGGTAAAGACTGCAATTCGTGCATCACGCGAAGCGACTGCTTCGGGCGACAAGGCTGCTGCGGCTGCTGCACTTGCTTTGGCTTCAAAGAAGCTAGACAAGGCTGTTTCAAAGGGTGTTTTGCACAAGAACAACGCTGCAAACCGCAAGTCAGCACTTGCTAAGAAGGTTGCGGCTCTCTAAGCCATAAGAATTCAATAATCCCCAGGGCCCAGTGCCTTGGGGATTATTTTTATGCCGTCTTAAGCTATTTCTTGATTTGGCCCGGGCGACCAGCGTAAAAGCCAAAACCAATCTGCAGAACGGTCAATAGGACCAATAAGCCCAGGCTCCAGCTCCAGGTTGCACTTATCTCGCTTAGGTAACCAACCACGAACGTGCCGGCAGCAGCCAAGAGGTAGCCCCAGCCTTGCGACATGGCTGACAACTGAGTTGTTTGAGCTTGGGATGCAGCGCGCGTTCCGATCAAGGTAAGCGACAGCGGAAAAGTCGTTGCCTGACCAAGGCCAATAAGCACGCAGGCAAAAATGAGCGCCGATGCAGTGATTTTCTCTCCGGCTTCGGCCAGGGCAACAACCCACAACAGGGCTCCGAAGCCCAAAAGCGTGACCAGACTGGCACCGGATGACCACCAAGCCAAGGTCTTGAACTTTCTCAAGACCGAAGAGAGAGCGAAGCCCGTCGGAATACCCACCGCAGTTGCCAAGCCTAAGGTTGCACCTGCCTCTGCCGGGCTGACGCCAACGTCAATCAACATTGAAGGCAACCAAGCCAAAATTGCATAAAAGCCCAGGGATTGAATGCCGAAGAATCCCACTATTGCCCAGGCCAGAGGCGAGCTATTGACGGTTTTAGCGTCAGACGATGATTCCAGATGCAAATCTGGAGTCGGCATTACTGAAGCCTTCGCGATTGGTGCCCACAGCACAACTGAAAGAACTACCGGCAGGATCCAAATGGCCAGCGCTTGCCGCCATCCCCCAAGAGCCACGCTCGAAGGAACGGCAACAGAAGCCGCGAAGCTGGCCGAAACCGCAAGCACGGTGGTGTACATGCCGGTGACCAGCGCCACGTGCTTTGGGTAGCGCTCTCTAACGATTGTTGGCAATAGAACGTTTGCGATCGCGATTGCGAGTCCAGCGGCTATCGTGCCGACCAAAAGCCCTGGGTAACCCAGAGTCAGTCTTAGGGTGACGGCGGCCAACACGACCAGCAAAACAATCAACATTCCGCCGTCAACACCAAAGCGGCGAACCAAACGTGGGCTCGCAAAGGCTCCGATACCGAAACAAAGC
>JBEEPX010000088.1:0-5454 GCA_041190885.1 Actinomycetota bacterium | reverse complement strand
AAACCAAACACAAAGTTCTGTGCGGCTAGAGCCAAACCTTCGCGGTTCGCAAGGTTGATCGCAATGTCTAGCGAAACTGGCTTGCCTGAAACAAAGTCGATTGACGACGAGGTGAACGGTGGGTCCATCAGAGCGGTAAAGACATCCTCGGTTTCTGGAGTCAACTTGGCATCGAGAACCAGGTTGCCATCGAGCGAGATCTTGACCGGCTGAACCGATGCGAAACCGAACAGAGCGGTTTCAGAAACGGCCGGGGTGTAGTTGGTGCGCAGGCGAATCGAGGCGGCGGTTTCAACCGGAGCCTGGCTGCCCAACCAAGTTAGGGTGCTGGCAAGACGCTCTTCGGTGAACAAAACGGTGCCGGCTTCATCCAAGAATTCAACGTGCACGCCTGCGTTGCCGGTGACCGGGTTAGCCAGCTGAGCCTTTGGAAGCTCGGCAATGCCGCGCTGAACCACAGCACCAACCGAGTAGGTGAGCTTGTCGCCGAGCAGCTCTGAAAGCGCATCGATTGGAGTGACCACGAACTCTGGCAAAGTGGTGGCCGAGCCGCCACCCTGGGTGCGAGCCGACTTGGCGTTGTGGCCAATCAGGGCAACGCGACGCTTTTTAGCAAGGTCTGCGATTGGCAAGATGCCATCGTTCTCAAGAAGCACGGCACCCTCAGATGCAGCGCGGCGAGCAAATGCGCGACCCTCAGCTGCAATGTTGTTGTGGCGGGCAGGCTGAGCCGGGGTTGCGCCGTCGGCACCGATTGCGCCAACGCGAACGGCTAGCAAAATCAAGCGAGCAATCTTGCGGTCGATGGTCGATTCGGCGATCTCGCCACTGCGAACCGCGGCAACCAGAGCATCGCCCCATGGACCGATTGGACCAGGCATAACAAGGTCTTGCTCAGCTTTTGCACTCTCAAGCGTGCGAACCGCAGTCCAGTCGCTGATTACTACACCGTCGAATCCCCATTCGGTGCGTAGTGGAGTGTCGAGCAAGTCATTTTCGGTGGCGGTGGTTCCGTTGATTGAGTTGTATGAACTCATGATGGTCCAGGCACCGCCCTGGGTAACGGCATCCTCGAATGGACGCAGGTAAAGCTCGCGCAGAGTGCGCTCGTCGACCACGACATCGACTGTGTAGCGGTCGGTTTCGAAGTCGTTGGCAACGTAGTGCTTAGGGCAAGCAGCCTTGCCTAGGCTCTGCATGCCAAGGGTGTAAGAAGTTGCAAGTGCGCCGGTCAACATGGCGTCTTCGCTTAGGCACTCAAAGTGGCGACCCCCTAGTGGGCTGCGGTGCAGGTTGATGGTTGGGCCAAGCACAACGTCAACGCCCTTGCGCGCTGCCTCGCGAGCCAGGGTGCGGCCATACTCGGCGGCAAGCTCGTGGCTCCAAGATGAACCAAGTGCGGTCGCGCTCGGCAGGTTTAGCGAGTTGTCTCGTTCGTCCCAGAATTCACCGCGAACACCCGATGGGCCGTCAGACATGAGCATGTTGCGAAGACCAATTGACTCTAGCGGCACCGAGTTCCAGAAGTCGCGACCGGTTAGCAGCGCAACCTTTTCTTCGAGGGTCAGCTTGGCGGTTAGCTCGTCTACTTTGGCGGCTAGGTTAGACATTATTTTGCTGCTTTCTTTTTGTGTTCGTTGATTAAATCTCGGTACCAATAGGCACTCTGTTTTGGAATTCTCTTTTGGGTTGGGTAGTCGACATAGACCAAACCAAAGCGCATGTTGTAGCCCTCGGCCCATTCAAAGTTGTCCATGAAAGACCAGGCCATATAGCCAGCCATCGGCACGCCATCTTTGGCAGCATCGGCAATCGCCTGAATGTAGCCGTTTAGGTAGTCGATTCGGTGAGGGTCGTTGACCTGCCCCTCTGGGTTCGCATAGTCACTCAGGCAAATGCCGTTTTCGGTGATATAAATCGGCAGATCCGAATAGTCGCGGTTGATGCGGCGAACGATGTTGCCAATTGCATACGGGGTGTTTGGCCAGTTCCACGATGATTGCTCATTCGGCTCTGCTTGGTCCATACCGATGCCGTTTGGGGCCGCCGGCTGAGCCGAGGCAACCATGTTGTGATAGTGGTTTACGCCAACAAAATCGTTTGGTGCGCTGATGATTGCAAGGTCGCCCGGCTGCACGAGTGCGCCTTCGATTTCGCCAGCGTTCAAACCGTCGGCTTCAAAAACCGCAATCACATCTTCGCTATAGGCACCCTTATAAAGAGGTTCCAAGAACAACTTGTTCATTCGCACGTCGAGCTCGGCCGCAGCCGCTAGGTCGGCCGGCGAATCGGTCTTTGCCGAAACATTTCCGTGGATGTTTGTGATGCCAACGCGAAGCTGTGGCGCCTTCTTGCGGAATTCGGCGAGCGCCAAACCGTGCGCAAGTAGGGTGTGGTGCGCTGCGCGAATGGCAAGTTTGTCGTCTTTGAGACCCGGCGCTTGCATTCCCCAGCTGTGGCCGAGGAATGCAACGCACCAGGCTTCGTTGATGGTGATCCAGTCTGCTGCTAGGTCAGCAAATGCATCAATCAACAATGCCGAATACTCGGCAAATCTAAACGCGGTTTCGCGAGCTGGCCAGCCACCTTTGTCTTGCAGCGCCTGCGGCAGATCCCAGTGGTAGATCGTCACGAATGGCCGAATGCCGCGGTCGAGACATCCCTGCAAAATATCGCGATAGAACTTGACGCCCTCAGGGTTCAACGGGCCCTCACCGGTTGGTTGCAAGCGCACCCACGAGAAGTTCAGGCGATAAGCCTGAAGCCCAAGTGACTGCATCAGATCGAGGTCTTCGGCCCAGCGGTGATAGTGATCACAGGCGATGTCGCCGGTGTCGCCGTGCAAGGTCTTGCCCTCGGTGTGCGAGAAGGTGTCCCAGATGCTCACACCGCGACCACCCTCGTGCACTGCGCCTTCGATTTGGTAGGCAGCTGTGGCTACCCCAAATACGAAGTCAGGGCCAAGGGCAGTTGTGTCTGCCTGAGCCTTTGAGTGCTTGAACATGATCTCGGTTTCTGTGAGTAAAGGGTGGTTGCTTAAATCAGGCCGGCGGCCATCATGCGGCGACGCTCTTCGCGACGTGCAGTCTGCTCGATTGGGTTTGGAACCGGAGCCGCCATCATCAGGCGCTTGGTGTAAGGGTGCTGTGGGTCTTGAGTGACCTGCTCACCCTGACCCCACTCAACAATCTCGCCCTGATACATCACAGCAACGCGGTGGCTGAGGTGACGAACAACCGCGAGGTCGTGCGAGATGAACAGGTAGGCAACGTTGGTGCGCTCTTGAATCTCGAGAAATAGATCAAGAACCTTGGCCTGAGTGGTTAGGTCGAGGGCCGAAACCGGCTCGTCACAAACAATCAGCTTTGGGTCAAGTGCAAGCGCACGAGCGATTGCGATGCGCTGACGCTGACCACCCGAGAACTCGCGAGGGCGACGATCGGCTGCATCGGCAGGCAAACCCACCGAGTCAAGCAGTTCGCGCACGCGCTTGTTGGCATCGGTCTTTGACCAGTTGCGAACCAACATCGGCTCGGTCAAGATCTGTTCAATCGACATCGATGGGTTTAGCGACGAATAAGGGTCCTGAAATACAACCTGGATGTCGCGAGCCAGATCTGCTCGCTCTGAGCGCGACGCGTGAGCGATTTCGCGACCCTCGAGGGTGATCGATCCGCCGGTAACCGGAGCTAGGCCAAGAACCGCGCGGCCAAGGGTGGTCTTGCCAGAGCCAGACTCACCAACCAGACCAACACACTCGCCTGGGCGAATGTCTAGCGAGACACCCTTTAGCGCCTTGAAGTCCTTCTTTAGACCCTTGCCCTTGTAGGTAACTTCTACGTTTTCAATGTTTAGCAACGACATGATTAGTTGCCTTTCGGTGCGACGTATGCGCCACGTGCAGGGCCACCCTCAAGGATGGAGTCGAGCAGTGACTGGGTGTAAGGGTGCTTAGCGTTCTGGAAGATATCCAGAACCGGACCAGCTTCAAGAATTCGACCGTTCTGCATCACGTTGATGTAGTCACAGAGGTCGGCTACGACACCGAAGTTGTGAGTCACCATCAAAAGTGCGGTGTTGGTTTCTTTCTGAAGGTCGCGAAGAAGGTCAAGAACTTCGGCCTGAACGGTCACGTCAAGAGCAGTGGTTGGCTCGTCGGCGATGATCAGGTCTGGGTCGCAAGAAACAGCGCCAGCGATCAGAACGCGCTGCGCCTGACCACCCGAAATCTCGTGCGGATACTTCTTCATGGTTAGCGCCGGGTTAGGGATACCAACGCGAGTCAGCAGTGCGATCGCCTTGTCTTTGGCATCCTTTTTGCTCAGCCCAAGCACCTTCATCATCGGCTCAACCAACTGGCTGCCAATGGTGAACGAAGGGTCGAGGTTGCTCATCGGCTCTTGCGGAATGTAGCTGATGCGTCCGCCACGAATCTGGTCGTATTCACGAGCAGAAGCGCCAACTAGCTCTTTGCCATCGAACACGATCGAACCGGCAACAACGCGGCCACCGGCAGGAAGCAAACCGAGAACGGCAAAAGCGGTTTGGGTCTTGCCCGAACCAGATTCACCGATGAGGCCAACGACCTCGCCTCGGTTGACGGTTAGGTTCACGTTGTGAACGACCTGCTTGATTCCACCCACGCCATTTGGGTAACCAACGGCAAGGTTTGAAACGGTGATCAGGGTGTCGGTTGAACGACCAGGAGCCTCGTGAATGATGGTCGCGATCTCGGCTGCATCGTCTGCCAACTGAGCAGCAGTCTTGCCCGCGCCCTTGATCTTCTTGACTCGTGGGCCGGTGCGCTCAAGTTCGTCACGAACGGTGTTCGCAAAAATAACCAGCGAGATGGTCACGAGTGCGATGGTCGCGCTTGGCCAAATTAGAAGACCAGGTGCGTCATAGATCTGACGGAAGGCATCGTTCAACATGGCGCCCCAGCTTGGGGTGTCTTTGTCACCAAGCCCCAAGAACTCGATACCCGACTGAATTGCGATTGCGATCGAGGCGATGATCGCGGTCTGAATGATGATCGGCGCACGAACCACACCAAGGATGTGGCGAGCGATGATGCGAAGGTCGCTTAGGCCCGAAACGCGAGCTGCATCGACATACAGTTCGTTGCGAACGCCGCGAACGGTTGTGTAAACGAGTCGGTAGTAGGCCGGCGAAAGAAGCACACCGAAGATGGCCATCGCGCCCCACATTGTTGGGCCGATGACGGCCATGGCTGCCAAAAGCACAACCAAGCCAGGCAGAGCCATGAGGATCGAGGTCATCCATGATGCAACCGCGTCGAACCAGCCACCGAAGTAACCGGCGATTAGACCGCCGACCACACCGATTGCCAGTGCCACAACAACGGCGAGCGCTGCGGTTTCAAGGCTGAACTGAGTCGAATAGGCAAGACGGGTGAATACGTCGCGACCGGCGCTGTCGGTACCAAAGTAGTGC
>JBEEPX010000087.1:0-3874 GCA_041190885.1 Actinomycetota bacterium | reverse complement strand
CAAAAATGGTGGCAGCAATGCCGTTCGCATTCCTGCATCCGTAAAACTGACAAAACCGATTTTGTATTTAGAGATCGACGACGAGAGCGATGAGTTGGGTTTGTTTAAAGAGCAGCCCCAGAAATTCAAGCGATTATTTGAACTGTTGGACCAATACGGACCAATCTCCGACTCCGAATGGAATCTCGAAAGAGACGAAGCCGAATGGCCTGAGCGTGATTCGCTCAAGGAGCTCGAAAGGCATTTCGAATGAGGTACCTCTTGGATACGGACACGGTGAGCTACTTCCTCAAAGGTAATCCGAAACTTCGAAAGCGACTATCCAATACCTTGGGCCAGTGGGGAATCTCCGCAATTACCCACTCAGAGTTGGCCACCCTATTGTTTGCGACAAAGAATCGTCAGCTCGAAGAAATCCTTGTCGAATTCCTAAAAGACGTTGAAACAGTTCCGTTCACAAAATCAGATGCACTCGAGGCCGGGCGGCTAAAAGCGCGACTCAAGTCGTCTGGTGTACCGATCGGCCCAGCCGATACATACATCGCGGGCCACGCACTTAGCCTTGGCTTGACTCTTATAACCAACAACACCAAGCACTTCGAGAATGTGCCGGATCTCAAGCTAGAGAACTGGAGCTAGCCACAATAAAGCGAAAACCCCGACCAAATTGGCCGGGGTTTTCTTTTGAAACTGATTTACGGCTCGAGGCGGTTCGGGCCGCGGAACAAGTAGCCAACCTCGCGAATGTTTGGCTGGTGCAAAAGCAACATCAAAACGCGAAGCAAGCCCATGCCGAAACCGCCGTGAGTAGGCGCTCCATACTTGAAGAAATCCAGGTAGGTCTGCAAGCCCTCAGGCTCTAGACCCTTTTGCTTAACCTGTTCGGTTAGAACATCGAGGCGGTGTTCACGCTGAGCACCGGTGGTGATCTCGGTGCCGCGCCAGATTAGGTCGTAGCTGTTGGTTAGCGCCGGGTTGTCGGCGTGACGCATGTGATAGAACGGGCGCACGGTTGCCGGGTAGTCGGTGACGAAAACGAATTCGTGACCGTGGGTCTCTTCGGCCCAAGCGGCAATCTGACGCTCTCCCTCAGGGTCTAGGTCGCCGCCGCGCTCAACAACGTGACCGCGCTCCTTGATGATTTCAACTGCGTCGGCAAGGGTCACGCGTGGGAAAGGAATCGATGGAACCTTTACCTCGATGCCGAAAAGTTTCTCGATTTCGGCGCCGTGCTTTTCTTTCACCGCTGCAATAGCGAGGTGCATCAGTTCTTCTTGAATAGCCATGATGTCTTCGTGTGAGTCGATCCACGAGACCTCCATGTCGACCGAGACGAACTCGGTTGCGTGACGCGAGGTGAACGATGGGTCGGCACGGAAGACCGGGCCGATTTCGAAGATGCGGCCAAGGCCAGACATCATTGCCATCTGCTTGTAGAACTGTGGAGACTGGGCAAGGTAAGCGTGGCCTTCGAAGTATTCGAGCTTGAAGAGCTCGGCGTTTGACTCAGATGCCGATGCCATCAGCTTCGGGGTGTGAAGTTCAACAAAGCCGTTCTCGACCCAGTACTTGCGCCAGGTGGCTTCGATGGTGGTCTGGATGTGGAAGACCAAGTTCATCTCTGGGCGGCGAAGGTCTAGGAATCTCCAGTCCATTCGCTTGTCGATCGAAGTGTCGTCGGCAATCGGGGTCTCTGGGTCGGCAAGGGTCACAATCTCAACGTCGTCGAGCTGAATCTCTAGCCCGCCAAGCTTTACGCGCTCGTCATGAACCAAACGGCCCTTGATCCAAACGAATGAACCGTTGGTGAGGGTTGAAACCTTTGCAGCAAGTGCGTCGTTCTCGTCGGGCTGCTCGTCGATCACCGGGCGCGGATAAGTTACCTGCGCAGAGCCCGATTCATCGCGCAGGATGATGAACTGAATGCGCTTCTGGTCGCGAAGCTTTTCGACCCATCCTCCAAGCAGAACGGGGCCGTCTTCACGAGCTTGAAGTGAAGAGATGAGGGAGCGATCACGCATGTGAATCCTTGCTTTCTTTTGTTGCCCAAACAAGCCTGAGAGAAGGCTGAGGGCTCTAAACGACAAGTTTAGCGGAGGGTAGACTTGACCCATGCCCGCCGATCGCATTCACCTCATTCGCCATGGCGAAGTGCACAACCCAGATGGTGTTTTGTATGGCCGCTTGCCGCACTTTAGGTTGAGCGATTTGGGTCACAAAATGGCCGAGGCAGCAGCCGCAGATTTGCGTGCCGAGGGTCGCAGGGTGACCGCGATTATCTCGAGCCCGTTGCTTCGCACTCGCGAATCGGCCGAACACGTTCAAGCGATTTTTGGCATCAACCCAAGCATTGATGAGCGGTTGATTGAGCCGACCAATGTTTTCGAGGGCAAGCAACTTTCTGCGGGCTATTTACTTCGTCGACCGCTGCAACTTTTTCACCTTCGCAACCCGCAAAAGCCGAGCTGGGGTGAGCCATACCGTGAAATCGCGCAGCGCATGCAGGCAGCCATGTTCGACGCTTGGAATAACACTTTTGATGGTGATGTTGTTTTGGTTAGTCACCAATTGCCAATTGTGATGGCCAGCCTTTCACTTGGTGGCCAGAAACTGCCACACAACCCCAAGCAGCGCCGCTGCAGCCTTTCGAGCATCACTACCTTTGAGCGTCGAGGAAACACATTTGTTGAAGTTGATTACCGTGAGCCGAGCAAAGGCCTGCACGCTATCGACCGAGGTGCAGTTTGAAATTTAGAAAGTACCAGAAGCACATTGCTCTTGGCCTAGTCGTTTTTATGCTCGCAACTTTAATGATTGGCACGCTGTCGGGCTGCGCCGCGAACGACCCGCTTGCCCAGCAGTTCAAGGCTGGAGACAACAAAAACTACATCGCCGGCGATGGCACCGTCACCGAATTCGCCAAGGGCAACCGAGCCAAGGCGGCGGTCTGGCAGGGTGAGACCGAGAGTGGTCAGTCGATCAGCAGCAGCCAGCTCAAGGGCGTGGTTCACGTGGTCAACTTTTGGTATGCCGGTTGTGCTCCATGTCGAGCCGAAGCGCCAGATCTGGTTGCACTTGCAAAGCAATATCCGAAAGTTCAATTCATCGGTGTGAACGTGCGCGATTCGGCAGCCACAACCATTGCTTTCGACAAGAACTTTGGCATTACCTGGCCTTCGATCATCGATGCCAAAACCGGTTCGGTAGTTCTCGCTTTCACCGGCATCGTTACCCCGCAGGCAGTGCCGACGACACTCGTCGTCGACAAGAACGGGCAGGTCTCGGCACGCATCCTTGGTCGAATCGACAAGTCAATCTTGAGCACCCTCATCAAAACCGCGGTCGAGGAGTAACAACTTGAACCCGGGCGAAATCATTCTTGGCGGCTCGCTGTTCGCGGCTATCCCGATGGCTTTGCTGGCCGGCATCGTTTCGTTCATCAGCCCCTGCGTGCTTCCGCTCGTGCCGGGTTACCTGGGCTTCGTCTCGGGTTTGTCTAACCAACGTGGCCGCATGATCTTGGGTGCGGTTCTTTTCGTGCTGGGCTTCTCGGTCGTGTTTGTCTCGTTCGGTGCGCTCTTTGGCGGCATCGGTGCTGTGGTTTATGGCAGCGGTCTGGCTTGGGTGCAGCGCGTGCTTGGCGTATTCGTGATTTTGCTCGGCTTCGTTTTGATTGGGCAGTTTTCGTTCATGCAAAAGACCATCAAGATGAATGTTTCATCGAAGCTTGGTCTGATTGGGGCGCCGCTTCTAGGTGTGGCCTTTGGCCTTGGCTGGACACCCTGCATTGGCCCAACCCTGGCTGCTGTTCTAACCCTTGCCGCGGATGCTGCTTCACCGGCCCGAGGCGCAATTCTGGCCTTCGTTTATGCGC
>JBEEPX010000086.1:0-14674 GCA_041190885.1 Actinomycetota bacterium | reverse complement strand
CAATGATTCGTGTATTCGGTCGATGGTTGGCAAACAAAGCCGATTGGCTGGCCGCGATGCACCGGATCGCCCTTTCGCAGATCGCTGCATACCGGTTCAACCTCGCTGACCAATTTATTTGAGTGGCTAATGCTCACGAGAGAGCGGTTGACCAACCGACCCGCATAAACGACTTGCCCATCGGCCGGGGCAAAAACCGGCTGTTCGTCAACGACTGCGTAGTCGACACCGCGATGACCCGCCGAATAGTCGCTCGAGGGCTGCTTGAAGTGTCGAGCCAGTTGAATCGGTGCATCTAGGGGCACCTGCCAGTCGTTGGCGGGGGCCGTAAAAGCGAGCAGTGACATCATGATTGCGAGCGGCTTGAATGGCATAAATCAAGGCTCGCAAAAATCTCTGCAGCCCAGATAATCATTGATAAATCGGTGGATAACTTCTATCGAGACTGGTATGCTTTCAACTAGCAACGAGTGTTTGAAAAAGCAGTCGTTGACTTCGCGTGTCGAATCAGATCCACGCTTCACTCAGTCCGAGATGGTTCTTGAACCATGTTTGGCGAAGCAGATCCGGCACCAGGTGTTTAGAGCAACCGCTCAAAACAGTCAACTGAGTGGCGCCTTCGCGCGCCAAAAAAGGAGAACTGCTCATGGCAGTCGTAACAATTCGCCAGCTGCTCGACAGCGGCGTTCACTTCGGGCACCAGACCCGTCGTTGGAACCCAAAGATGCGTCGCTTCATTCTGACCGACCGATCAGGCATCTACATCATCGACCTTCAGCAGTCACTTGCCTTCATCGACAAGGCATATGACTTCGTCAAGGAGACCGTTGCACACGGTGGCAGCATCCTTTTCGTAGGTACCAAGAAGCAGGCCCAGGAGGCCATCGCTGAGCAGGCACTTCGTGTCGGTCAGCCTTACATCAACCAGCGTTGGTTGGGTGGTCTTTTGACCAACTTCCAGACCATCCAGAAGCGTCTTTCACGTCTAAAGGAGCTTGAGGTCATGGACTTCTCAGGCGCCACCAAGACCGGTCTTACCAAGAAGGAACTTCTCATCCTTCGCCGTGAGAAGGACAAGCTAGAGAAGGCACTAGGCGGTATCCGCAACATCACCAAGACTCCATCAGCGATCTGGGTTGTTGACACCAACAAGGAGCACCTAGCCATCACCGAAGCTAAGAAGCTAGGTATTCCAGTTATCGGCATCCTCGACACCAACTGTGACCCAGACGAGGTCACCATTGGTATTCCTGGAAACGACGACGCTATTCGTTCAGTTCAGTTGCTAACCCGCGTTATCGCAGATGCAGTTGCTGAGGGTCTAATTGCTCGTCACGCAAAGCCAGAGGCAGCAGCTGAGCCTCTAGCCGAGTGGGAGCGCGAACTTCTAGAGCAGGGCAACGCAGCAGCAGCTGCAGCCGTTGCTGAGACCGTTGAGGCACCAGTTGAGGCACCTGCCGAGGCTGTTGCAGTAGAGGAAGCAAAGTAATCATGGCTAACTACACCGCCGCAGATGTAAAGGCCCTGCGCGAGCGCAGCGGCGCCGGAATGATGGACTGCAAGGGTGCGCTTGATGAGGCAGACGGCAACATCGACAAGGCTCTTGAGTTTCTTCGTCTAAAGGGTCTAAAGGGCGTTACCAAGCGCGAAGGCCGCACCACCAGCAACGGTCTAATCGTTGCACGTGTTAACGGTGGCGCTGGTTACCTAATCGAGCTCGCTTGCGAGACCGACTTCGTTGCCAAGGCTCCTAAGTTCATCGAACTAGCCGACAAGGTTGCAGACGCTGTTGCTGCTGCTGGCGCAGAGACCCTAGAGGCTGCACTTGCTGCAGACCTAGGTGGTCAGACTGTTCTAGCTGCAATCAACGACGAAGCCGCAATCATGGGCGAGAAGGTTGAGCTGCGCAAGGTTGCTTCTCTCAAGGATGCAGCTATCGACGCTTACCTACACCGCACCAGCAAGGACCTACCTCCTCAGGTTGGCGTTCTAGTTGCTTACTCGGGCAGCGACGCTGAGACCGCTCACGATGTTGCAGTGCACATCGCAGCATTCTCACCAAGCGTTCTAACCCGCGACGACGTTGACGCAGAGGTTGTTGCAACCGAGCGTCGCATCGCCGAAGAGACCGCACGCAACGAAGGCAAGCCAGAGGCTGCGCTTTCAAAGATCGTTGAAGGACGCGTAACCGGCTTCTTCAAGGAGAACGTGCTTCTTGAGCAGGACTTCGCAAAGGACACCAAGCAGACCGTTGCTAAGGTTCTTGAGAACGCAGGCCTAACCGTTTCAGGCTTCGTACGCTTCCGCGTTGGCGCCTAACAAATACCAAAAAGCGACAAAGGCTCGGTCGATTCGACCGGGCCTTTTTTGCTGCCTCGCCTAGGATAGAAGCAGTTCAAAACTCGATTCAGGAGGATCCAGTGCCACACAAAAAACGCCGTGTATTGCTCAAGCTTTCAGGTGAAGCATTCGGCGGTGGCACTCTTGGTGTAAACCCTGACATCGTTGCCGAAATGGCCAAGGAAATCGCCGAGGGCGCCAAGCACGCCGAGGTAGCAATCGTGGTCGGTGGCGGCAACTTCTTCCGCGGCGCCGAGCTCTCGCAGCGCGGCATGGATCGCTCACGCGCAGACTACATGGGTATGCTCGGCACGGTTATGAACGCACTCGCTCTTCAAGACTTTCTCGAGCAAGCTGGCGTGAGCACTCGTGTACAGTCTGCGATCAACATGGCTCAGGTAACCGAGGCGTACATTCCGCTTCGCGCAGTGCGCCACCTCGAAAAGGGTCGCGTTGTGATTTTTGGTGCTGGCGCTGGCCTACCTTACTTCTCAACTGACACCGTGGCTGCCCAGCGCGCCCTAGAAATCAAGGCCGATGAGGTTTTGGTCGCTAAGAACGGTGTTGACGGCGTCTATTCGGCCGACCCTAAGAAAGACCCCTCTGCCGTCAAGCTCGAGTCAATTACCTACCAGGATGCCTTGGTGCAGGGTCTAAAGGTTGTCGACGCTACCGCGTTCAGCCTGTGTATGGACAACAAGATGCCGATGCGCGTCTTTGGCATGCAGGGAGAGGGCAACGTCACCGACGCCATCATGGGTAAAAAAATCGGAACCTTCGTAACCGCCTAAAACTTTAACCAGAGCTAAAAACAGGAGAAATCGTGATTTCAGAGATCATCTCAACCACAACCGACAAGATGGCCAAGGCCGTCGACTCAGCCAAGGAAGACTTTGCGAATGTGCGCACCGGTCGCGCTAACCCGCAGCTGTTCCAGAAGGTCATGGTCGACTACTACGGCACCCCAACTCCGCTTGGTCAGCTCGGTCAGCTAGCCAACCCAGAGGCTCGCACCATCGTCATCACCCCTTACGACAAGGGTGCGCTAGCGGGAATCGAACGCGCAATCCGCGAGATGCCAAACCTAGATGCAAACCCTCAGAACGATGGCAACCTGATTCGCGTTACCCTGCCAGACCTTACCGAAGAGCGCCGACGCGACTACGTGAAGATCGTTAAGGGCAAGGCCGAAGACGCACGCGTTTCGGTTCGCAACATCCGTCGCAAGGGCAACGATGACCTGGCTGCACTAAAGAAGGATGGCCTTGCCGGTGAAGACGACATCGCTCGCGCCGAAAAAGAACTTGATGCTCTCACCAAGACTCACGTCGACGCAATCGACGACGCACTAAAGCGTAAAGAAGCAGAACTTCTAGAGGTCTAATTGAGTCAGCAACAAGCCGCCACCGGAGGCCGCAGCCTCTCCAAGTCGATCATTGTCGGCTTGGCTCTCGGTGGCGTCTTTTTGCTCTCGGTTCTGATTTACAAGGAACTCTTTATGGCTCTGGCTGCCACCGTTGCGGCCCTCGGCGCCTGGGAGCTTTCAACCGCACTTCGAATCAAGGGTTGGTATGTTCCTCGTGTGCCAGCCGTGGTTGGTGCAACCCTGATCATGCCAGCAACCTTCTACGGCGGTGCCGAATTGCAGTGGTTGGTGGCCTTGGGAATCGTTGCCGCCTTGATTCTTTGGCGAAGCGTGCACCTGCTTTGGGAGCGACGTGAGGCTCCTTTTCAAGCTCTTCAGCACACCCTGCGCGACTTTGCCGCATCGGCGTTCGTGGTGATTTACCTTCCGCTTATGACAAGTTTCACCGTGCTTTTGCTTCGCCGACCTGACGGTGCGCAGTGGGTTCTGACCTTGGTTGTGACAGTGGCCATGATCGATACGGCTGGCTACCTAGTGGGCCGCAAATTTGGCAAACACAAGTTGGCGCCTGGCGTGAGCCCAAAGAAGACCTGGGAAGGCCTGCTTGCTTCGATCACGGCGGGAACGGCTTCGGCCATGCTGTTCATGCATTTCTCGTTCGGTGCCCCGTGGTGGCTGGGACTCGTTTTGGCAGCTTCGCTGCTTCTTTCCGCAGTGTTTGGTGACCTCGCCGAATCCCTGATTAAGCGTGACCTCGGAGTCAAAGACATGAGCTCACTTCTTCCTGGGCACGGAGGCATGATGGACCGCCTCGATTCGATTCTTCCTTCGGCTTTGATCACTTACCTTTTCACCTTGATCTTCTTCGCCTAGCGAAGTCATCTGCCACCAGAACTGCGAGAATATCCCTGTGAGTTTCAGTTTCCCTAGAGCCGCCGCCAAGGCTAATGGCTACGTGCCCGAGCAAGTCGATGAATTCATCGCAAAGGCTCGCGAACAATACTCAAACCCAGATGGTGCCGTGCTCGAAGCGAGCGACCTCAGGGCTACTGAATTCGACTTCGTTCACGGCGGCTATTCAATCGGGGCGGTGGACTCTGCTCTCGATCGCCTCGAGGATAGCTTTGCAAACCGCGAAATTGCGCGTCAGCGAGCTAAGGCTGGCGACGCAGCTGTGGCAGATCACTTGGCTCGAGTCGTCGAGATCATCCGTGGTCGACTAAGTCGCCCCGAGAGACAAAGGTTCTCGAGCACCGGTTTCTTGCTGCGCGGATATTCAAAAAAGCAGGTAGACGCACTCTGCAACCAGCTCGCGATTCATTTTGAGAGTGGGCAAGCGATCTCACTTGACGAGGTTCGCCGGGTCATTTTTAAGGCCACTCGAGGAGGCTATGTTGAAAGCCAAGTTGATGCATTTATTGATCGAGTCATCGAAGCACTTCACATCGAGCGCAACAGCTAATCACCGCAACGTTTCAGCCACGGGCCGAAGCAAACTTCGGGTTCGCCGCGCTTTCTCACTGGCCTCGGTATTGTCACTCTCGCTGACTGCCGCCCTGTTTCCAATCGACGGCGTTCCAAGCCAGGTCGAATCAGCCTCTGCGGCAACGGCCAAGACCGCACTCTCAGCGCTAAATACCCTAGCGGTAAAGGGTCGCGCGCCCAAGACCGGCTACGAGCGTTCGCTGTTCAGTGATGGCTGGGGAGACCAAGCCTGGGGCTGCGACACCCGCAATTTCATCTTGAAGCGCGACCTAACCTCGATTGTGATGCGCCCAAATGAGACCTGCATCGTTGCCTCGGGAGTTCTAAAAGACCCTTACACGCTCAAGACCATCAGTTTTGTTAGGGGTATAAAAACCTCGCTTGCGGTGCAAATCGATCACGTTGTGGCGGTTAGTGACGCCTGGAAAAAGGGTGCCCAGCAAATCAACTCGCAACAGCGCTACAACTTTTACAACGACCCGCTAAACCTGCTGGCCGTCGATGGGCCGACAAACTCATCAAAGGGCGACGGTGATGCTGCAACCTGGTTGCCGCCAAACAAGGGCTATAGGTGCGCGTATGTCGCCCGGCAGGTGGCGGTCAAGGCCAAATACAAACTTTGGGTGACCACGGCCGAAAAGGCCGCAATTGCTGGTGTGCTGGCAAAGTGCCCAAAGCAACCTTTGCCCACAAAATAGCCCTCGGGTAGACTTTCAAGGTTGCAACAAAACAACAAACAAACATCGATTAGAGGTTGGCAATGGGCAAACACGAGGCATCGCGCCCGAGCCTGTCACGCCGCCTCGGCGAAAAAATCGATCAAAAACTTGAGGGCACCAGATTCCGTCGCCCAACTCTTCCAAAGCTCAAAAAGCACGCCTTCCGCCCAATCTGGGGTTTCCTATTTTCGGTCGGATTCGTTCTGGTAACCATCGTCGATCCTTACTCGGGAACCATGGCGAGCGCGAGCACCATTCAGATCTACGACACCGACAACGTTGACCCGACCGAAACCTATGGTTACGCCAGCACTCAGAAAATTTCATTTGCCCGTGGTGGTTTCAATATCGTTACAGGCTCAGATGCCGCGGCCATGTTCGTCGAAACTGCGATCATTCCTTCGCCGGGAACCGCAAAGGCCTACGCCTTCGAGCTGCTCAGTACCTTGAAATTCGGCGAAGACCAGTATTCGTGTTTGGTGAAACTCTGGGAACGTGAATCAAACTGGCGCGTTAACGCAAAGAATAAGAGCTCGGGTGCCTACGGCATTCCACAGTCTTTGCCGGGTGCCAAGATGGCCAGCGAAGGCCCAGACTGGCAGAGCAACCCTGAAACCCAGATTCGATGGGGTGTGAAATACATCAAGGGTCGCTATGGCTCGCCATGTGGTGCCTTGGCGCACTCCGACAAACTTGGCTGGTACTAATGCCGCGCAGCAACCGACCATCCAGGTCTAAAAAGCCAGTCGAGCCAACCGACGACTTAAACCTGAACACTTTGAGAATGGGTGTTCGCCGCACCGAATTCAAGCGCGGTGTTGAATACATAGTTCAAACCAGCATCGGGGCCAACGCCGAAGACACAAAAACTTGGATGTGCCCGTATTGCAATCTACAGATCTCTAAGGGCTTGAGTCACCTGGTTGCTTTCGATGCCATTAGGGGAGTGGAAACGCGCCGCCACTTTCACACCGCCTGCTGGTCTTCATTCCAGGGGCCACTGCTTTGACCGTCGAGATTAGATCTGACGTTCAGCTTCCAGCCAGGCGCGAGGACATCACTCTCACCACGGCCGACGGGCTGACGCTTGTTGGCGAACTCGCGATGCCGGTTTCTGGCGAGCCGGTTGCGACCATAGTAACGCTGCACCCGTTGCCGACGCACGGCGGATTCATGGATTCTCACATCCTTCGTAAGGCGGCCAATCGGTTGCCCGCGCTGGCAAACATCGCGGTTCTTAGATTCAACACCCGTGGCACTTCATCACCGCGAGGCACCAGCGAAGGCCAGTTTGGTGAGGGGCTAACTGAGCGCCACGACGTTGAAGCCGCTGTCAGATTTGCCAAGGAACGCGGGCTCAAAAACATCTGGCTTCTGGGCTGGTCGTTTGGCACCGAGCTAACCCTGAAATACGGGCTCGAACACGAAATTTCGGGAGCGATTTTGCTATCGCCACCGCTGCACCGAACCTCGGAGGATGAACTGCAGGCATGGGCTCGAAACCCGAAGCCGCTATTTGCATTGATACCCGAGCATGACGACTATCTGAAACCGGTCGAGGCTGCGATTCGCTTTGCCTCAATTCCGCACGTGAAATTGATCAACGTTGACGGCGCTAAGCACCTCTGGGTTGGAGAGTCATCAACCAAGCGCGTGTTGGATGAAGTGGTTGCTGTGATTAATCCAGGCGCTAGCCCTCTGCCCGAATTTTGGACGGGCGATTCTGCCTAGAGCAACAGCCCCCGCTCGAGAATAAGTAAGTCTTAGATCGCGTCTTGACGCGGCACCAGAACCTGGCGAATGATCAGCATGATCGAAGCTGCAACCGGGATGGCAACCAATGCCCCGAGAACTCCCAGAATTGCTCCGCCGGCCAAAGCGGCAACTACGACCACAGCACCAGGCACTGCGACGGCTTTGCTCATTACCCGCGGGCTGATTACGTAGGCTTCTACCTGCATGTAGACCAGGTAGTAAATAGCCGAGATTAGCGCCGCGGTCGGCGAAACGGTCAGTGCCACAAGAGTGACAATGGCGGCACCGGTGATTGTTCCAACCAAAGGAATCAGGCCGAGCAAGAAGGTGATGGCCGCAAGCACGAGTGCAAACGGAATGCCCAAGATGGTCATCATGATGAAGGCCAAGATCGAGGCAATCAAGCCGATTGAAACCTGACCCATGACATAACGACCAACCGAGGTGGCGATTTGTTCAGCCAAGTCTGCAAATTGGCTGCGTCGAGTCGCCGGCACGAGTGAATAGATGAACTTCTTGAAGCGCTCCATAGAAGCCATGAAGTAAAGGCTCAAAATGACGATGATGATTGCACCGAAGAAACCATTGAAAATCGATAGGCCCACCTGAAAAACGCCGCCGAGCATAGACGGCCAGTTGCTCGAGTTTCCGAGGAACGTGCCAAGGTTGGTAAGTGCGTCAGTAATTGCACCGCCGAACTGCCCGTCGATGCGCTGCACCCAATCAAGATCGTTGAAACCTCGGATGAGATCTGGGGCGGTCTTTACAAAGTGCGCTGCCTGACTGGCAATCGATGGAACCAGGGCCCAAATTAGTCCGGTCAGAATCGCCAGAAGTGAAACCACAACCGTTGGAATGGCCAGACGGCGCTTCATTCCAAGCTTTTCGAGTTTGGTGACGATCGGTTCGAGACCAAGCGCAATAAAGATCGCAGCCGCAACATAGGTCAAAAGATTGGCAATCGAAGTGATTGCTCCACCCAGTAGAAGTGCGGCAAGAACGCCTAGTCCGCCTAGAAGGCCAACCTGGAAGGCGTTAGAGACTCTGATATTGCGATTCATGTCTCAAACTTATCGCCTGAGTGAGTTTTTAGAGGCTTGGACGAAGGTATTGCGCGCCATCGAGAACTTTGCGCAGGTTGCGCATGTAAACCTCGACCGAGTCGCGCTCGCCCTGAATTCGCTCAACCTCTTTATTGGCTTGAGCCAATCGAGCAGCAGCCTCATTCTTGGCATCCGACAAAATCTCGCGGGCCTCGGCATCGGCCGCGGCGATTATGGCGTCGGCCTTTTTGCGGGTTGCAAGAGTGGTCTGCTGGTTGACCGAGATTGCAGCTGCCTCAAGGGTTTCTGCCTCAAGTCGGGCAGCGTTGGCGCGAGCAAGGGCATTGGCAAGCTGAGAGTTGGCGTCATCCAAGTATTTTTGGGTTGCGGCAACGGCTTCTTGGTGCTTGGCCAGGTATTCGGCCTCGGCCTCGGCTCGTCTGGCGGTCAACTCAAGCTCTAGGTCAATGCGTGCCTGCTCGGTAAGCAGTGAGGTGGCAAACTCTAGATCGATTTCGCGAGTGTTGTCGCGGAAGGCCATCAACTTGCGCTCGGCCAAATCGCGATCGGTCTTGGCCTTGTTCGACTCGATCTCTCGCTTGGCATTGGCGCGCATCTTGGCTACCTCGGTAGAGATCGCACCGCGAATCGAGCTTGCCTCGCGAGTTGATTCATCGGCGATTGCACCGGCCTCGCTTCGAGCCTGCTTGATGATTTCGTCATAGTCGCTGCGAGCGGCATTGATGATTCGATCGGCCCTGCGCTGTGCCTCGGCAACCAGCGAGTCGTAGTAACCCTTGGCTTCGCCGCGCTGGGTGTCGATTTCGTGAGCCAATTCGCGACGAAGTTTTTCGGCTTCGAGGTTGGCTTCTTTGGTCAGGTGAGCAGCCTGGTCTTCTGCCGCGCTCAAAATCAGAGCGGCACGTGCGCCAACACCGGTGTAGGTAGGGTCGCCGACCTCGTTAAGTTGGGCTTCGGCCTGTTCAAGACGCTTAGTCGCATTCTTAAGTTCTGCTGCAAGCTGAGCGTTGGCTGCAGAGAGCTGCAAAATTTCTTTGCGAAGGTCTAGCAGGGCATCGTCGACGGGACCACGCTCGTAGCCACGCATGGCTATTGGGAATTCGGTCTCTTCGCCTGACAAAGTAGGGCTCCTAGGCACTTCGGTAGAATAAAAGGGCTTGTTGCTAAGCCCCAAGTTTACCTGATTGGATTTTCGATGCGCTTTTGGATTGCCGCAGCATTGTTTATCCTGTCCGTCATTTTTATGCTGGTTGGTTTGGGTCAGCGCACAATTTGGGCTCCACCACCGTCAACTTCGGCTTCTATTCAGGTCGACGCCAGCGCTCCGTACACCGTTATTCCGCATTCGGTAATCGCTCTCAACCCCGGTAACCCAATTATTCGAGCCTCGGGCGCCAAGAATGCCTTCGTGAGCAGCGGTCGTGAATCTGATGTCATGGCTTGGGTTGGCAGCAGCAAATACCAAAACCTCGAGATTGCCGACGGAGTTTTGACTTTTGTTGAACACCCTGGTGATTCAGCCTTTGCAGTGCCAGCCGGTTCAGATCTTTGGCGTGACGAAAGCTCTGCGGTCGAGAAGACCCAGCTGCGAATCAAATCCTCGGATGAGGCCGCGGTGCTCATCGCCAGCAACGGAAAATTAGCAGCTCCAGGCAACATCGAGATCATCTGGCCGATCTATCACGACCTAACCTGGTCAAACATTTTCTTGATTGCTGGCGCTTCGATTCTGCTTGCCGCATTGCTTTTCAATTGGCTTACCTACCGTTCGATTCGCCGAAAGAGCGGGCCGAAGCGCAAGACTCCAAAGGCGCCAAAGCCACCTCAATACCGCGCCAAAAAGCGCGCTTCGCTTGCACCAGTTCGCGGCCGTCGTTCGTCTCGTCGAGCCTTCGTTGCGATTCCAGCATCGATGGTTGTTCTTGGGCTATTGGCTGGCTGCTCAGCACCGACCAGCGAGCCGTCTCCGAGTGCTTCGGCAGATCAAATTGAGGTTCCACCAGCGGTTGTGACGGCCAAGCAACTTGAGCGAATCCTTGGTTCGGTGAGCAAGGCTTCTTCGTTAGCCGACGAAGCGCTAGACAAAAAGTTGCTAACGTCCAGATTTGCTGGCCCAGCGCTTTCGCTGCGCGCGGTCAACTACTACCTGCGCACAAAGTCATCTTCGGTTGCAGCTACACCTGCGATCGTTGGCGAGCCAATCACCTTCAGCTTGCCGGCAGCCTCGAACACTTGGCCTCGCACCATCATGGCTGTCACCGATGAGCGCGGCGATGCGGCCTTGCCTCAAATGTTGATTCTGCAGCAACGCAGCCCGCGCGAGAACTATCGAGTTTGGTTCAACGTGCGCCTCATGCCAGGAGCCAAAATTCCCGAGGTGCCATCCGCAGATGCCGGTGCCATTCCCGTCGATCCAGCTTCGGTGTTCCTCAAGATCGCTCCCCAGAGTATTCCTGCTGCATACGGCGACGTGATCAACCGCGGCGCGAGCAGCTTGAGCGCCGGGCTCTTCGATACATCTAAGGATGAGTTCTATAAGCAGGTTTCTGAGAGTCAAAAGAGTCAAGTGGCAACGCTTACCACCGCGAAAATCACTTTCACCCACGCGCTCGGTGACAAAAACGTTCAGTCGCTGGCGACAACTGCCGGTGGAGCTTTGGTTGCCGTGTACATGACCGATACCTACACGATCAAGCCAATCCGACGCATTTCGGCAGTTGCCGTAACCGGCCAAGAAAAGATTTTGCTCGGAGCAGATGGCTCAACCACGGGTGTGAAGTCGGTCTATGGCGACATGCTGTTGTTCTATGTGCCAGCTCTCTCAGATGAGCAAGGCATTCGGCTGTTGGGTGTAACCCAGGGTCTACTAAGTGTGAGGAGTCTCTAGTGTCTGATTTCATGTCGAGGGCTAGCTTGGCCGGTGCGATGGACCTCTCTAGCCTTCGCAAGCCAGAACCGACCTTAGCTGCTCAGAATTCAGCGCCGATTGTCGGTGAGGCCATCAAAGTGGCTTCACTTGTCATGCGCGGAAATCAAAGCAACCTAAAACGCCTGCTCGAAATTTCAAACAGCGTTCCCGTGGTCATCGATTTCCACACCGAGCGCGGCGATCAGAGCAAGGCGCTTAGCCCCAAGCTAGAAGCCCTGATCAAGGCTCAAAATGGCCGAATCCTTTTGGTTCAAATCGATATCGATGCCGAGTCGCAAATCGCTCAGGCGTTTCAAATTACGCAGGCGCCGAGCGTAATCGCGGTCTTGAAGGGGCAGCCGGTTCCGCTATTCAGCGGTGATCAACCGAATGAAGCGCTGCTTACGGTCTTTGATCGCATGCTTCAGGTTGCCAGCGAAAATGGCTTGGTTGGCACCGTCGAGGTCGACGAAAATATTGTCGAAGAGGCGCCTCGACTGCCGCCTCGCCACGAGGCCGCTTATGCAGCCATCGATGCTGGCAACTATGCCGAGGCGATCAGCCAGTATGAAGCTCAGTTGGCTGAGAGTCCGGCTGATGCATTGGCAAAGAGCGGCTTGGCTCAAGCCAAGTTGCTTCTTCGAACCGACAAAATTGACTTTGAGGCGATTTTGGCTTCGGCGCCAGAAGACCTAGCCGGCGTATTGCTCAAAGCCGATGCATTTGTGGCCGTGGGTCATCCGGCACAGGGGTTCTCGGTCATCCTCACCAGATTTGCTAATTCCGACCCAACCGACCGCGAACTATTGCGCAAGCACCTGATCGAGTTGTTCGAAGTATGCCCACCCGATTCACCAGAGGTTTCAGCAGCTCGTCGAGCACTAGCCTCGATGCTCTACTAAAAGAAAATCCCCGACTCGAAAGTCGGGAATTTTTCATTACTTAGCTGGTCTAAACCAAACAGCTCCAAGTGGCGGAACCGAGATGGTTGCCGAATGAGGCTGACCGTGGCTTCCATCGCCATTGGCTTCGATTCGCCCAAAGTTTCCAACTCCAGAGCCACCGAACTCGCTTGCGTCGGTGTTGAGAATCTCATCCCAGGCGCCACCCCGAGGCAAACCAAGCTTGAAGTCGTGGTGAGGATGACCGGCAAAGTTGATCACGACGGCAATCGGGTTGCCAGCTTCGTCATAGCGCAAGAAGCTAAGCAGGTTTCCATCCGCGTTGCCGCCATCGATCCAGACGAAGCCGCGGTGATCGTGGTCGAGCTGCCAGAGCGATGGGTTTTCGACGTAGAGCTTGTTGAGGGTAGAAACAAGATTCAGCAAGCCGCGGTGGCTCGGCTGGTCAAGAATCCACCATTCCAGTCCGCGCTCCTGCGACCATTCCGACTGCTGGCCAAATTCAGAACCCATGAACAACAGCTGCTTGCCAGGGTGTGACCACATGAAGGTCAGATAGGCACGCACGTTTGCCAGCTGCTGCCAGCGGTCACCGGGCATCTTGGCAAGCAATGAGCCCTTGCCATGCACCACCTCATCGTGGCTGATCGGCAAAACAAACTTTTCGTCGTATGCGTAGAGCATCGAGAAGGTCAGCTCACCGTGGTGATAGCGACGATAGGCAGGGTCCTTTTCGATGTACTGAAGGGTGTCGTTCATCCAGCCCATGTTCCACTTGAAACCGAAGCCCAAGCCACCGCCATCGGTTGGCGATGAAACGCCGCCCCAGCTTGTCGATTCCTCGGCAATCATCATGATGCCCGGGTGCAGGCGATAGGCCGTCGCATTCACTTCTTGCATGAAGGCAATTGCATCTAGGTTTTCGCGACCACCGTATTGGTTTGGCAGCCAGTCGTTGCCCTCGCGCGAGTAGTCGAGGTACAGCATCGAGGCAACAGCATCTACACGAAGGCCATCGATGTGGAATTCCTCGAACCAATACAGCGCATTGGCAACCAAGAAGTTGCGCACTTCGTTGCGGCCAAAGTCGAAGATGTAGGTTCCCCAGTCTGGGTGTTCGCCGCGGCGAGGGTCTTCGTGCTCGTAGAGCGAGCGGCCGTCAAAGCGACCAAGAGCCCATTCGTCTTTTGGAAAGTGCGCCGGAACCCAGTCGAGAATCACGCCGATGCCAGCTTCGTGAAGACGGTCGATTAGGTAGCGCAGGTCGTCAGGCGACCCGAAACGACTGGTTGGTGCGTAGTAACCGGTTACCTGATAACCCCATGACGGTGCGTACGGGTGTTCGGCAAGCGGCATGAATTCAACGTGGGTAAAGCCAAGCTCTTGCATGTATGGAATTAGCTCGTCGGCAAGGGTTCTATAGTTCAATCCCTGGCGCCATGAGCCGGCATGCAACTCGTAAATCGACATCGGCGACTTGAGTGCGTCGCGCTTGGTGCGAGCGTCAATCCACTTCTTGTCTTTCCACTTGTAAGTCGACTCGGTCACGATGGAGGCTGTCGACGGGGGAGTTTCGGTCTGGCGAGCAAGTGGGTCAATCTTGGTTATCCAAGCGCCATCCTGAGTCAAAATCTCATACTTGTAGTGAGTGCCGGCTTCGATACCCGGTATGAAGAGCTCCCAAACACCTGATGAACCCATCACGCGCATCGCGTGACCAACGCCGCTCCAGTGGTTGAACTCGCCAACTACTCGAACTGCCTTGGCGTTTGGCGCCCAAACTGCAAAGCGGCATCCGTGGCTAACACCGGCCGCACCCTTGATCGAGGTTAGGTGTGAACCCAGGGCCTTCCAAAGTTCTTCGTGGCGACCCTCTTTGATTAGGTGCAGGTCAAGCTCACCGATCGTTGGCAAGTGACGATAGCTGTCGTCTGAGGTCCAAACTGTGTCGCTGCCCTCGCCCGCGTAGGTCGCGGTAATTCGATAATCTGGAGACTTCTTGGCTTTCACAAACCCCTGCCACAGACCGTTTTCGACGTGCTCGAGGGCTACCTCTGGCTCGTCAAGAAAAACAGCCGTAACCGACTTGGCCATTGGCCTAAGTGTGCGAATGACCCAGCCTTTTTCGTGGGGGT
>JBEEPX010000085.1:0-4799 GCA_041190885.1 Actinomycetota bacterium | reverse complement strand
CGCCGATTTGATCTTCGAATCGACCGAACCGCGGTCCGCGCGAGTTCCATTCTTCGCGAGCCGCCACAATCTCGTCGTGAGAACGCTCGATGAAGTTCCACCACATGACTATTTCTTCGTCGAATGGTTCGCCACCAAGCAAGATTGCCAGTAGCGGTTCATCGCCCAGCGCCTCAACCGTTATCTCTGAAACGCCAGGTGCAAGATATTGAATGGTGTCGGCTGGAGTCAATTCGCCGTTGACCTTCGCGGTTCCAGAAACGATCAAGATTCCATGCTCGTGCATAGGATTAATCGGGATTTTGCCGGTTAGTGCGCCAGAAATTCTGAGTTCGGCGCCAAGCAAATCGCTGAAGACCACTGCCGGCGAGGTGTGACCGCCAAGAGTTCCCGCGAAAAGGCTCACGGCAATTTGCCCAAATGCGAACCTTGGAACCTCGGTCACTTGCTGAAAGCTGGCCGCGTTGTGTCGAGCCTCATCTGGCAAAGCAATCCAAAGTTGAACCGCGTGCAGACTGCTGCTTTGTCGAAGCCCAAGCTCACTGTGAGCGATGCCTCGACCGGCGGTCATTAAGTTCAATTGCCCAGGGCGAATCTTTTGAACCGTGCCAAGGCTGTCGCGATGCTCAACTTCGCCTTCGAATAACCAGGTCGCCGTCTGCAAGCCCGAGTGTGGGTGTGCTGCGACAACCATCGATTCATCCTGCGCGGTTGGCCCAAAGTGATCCACAAAGCACCAAGCGCCGATGGTGCGCTTGCGCGCATTCGGCAGGGTTCGACGAATGTCGATTCCTGTGCGTGTGGTCAGTTTGACCGTTCTAGGCTCGAGCAGCATGGCTTTAGGTTACTGGCGAACGTGGAAAGGCTGAATTGCGTCGTCAGGAATTTGACCAAAGCGACCGTACTGGAAGTCTTCCATGGCTTGAATGACTCCAGCTTTGTCGTTCATGACAAATGGGCCGTAGGCAACAACGGTTTCGCGAATTGGTCGACCGCCAAGCAGGAAGATTTCTAGTGCGTTGTGACGCGAGTCTTGAACCTGGTCGGCGGTGATGACGATTCGGTCACCAGCACCAAACACCGCTAGTGAACCGGTTGAGATAGGCGCAGTCTTGCCGCCTTGGCTTTCCTCGCCAACATTTCCGCTTCCTGCCAGGGTGTAGGCAAGGGCGTTGAACATTGGATCCCAGGGGATCGACACCGAAGCCCCCGGAGCCAGAGTGATGTGTGCAACGGTCATTGGTGTCTGAGACTTGCCCGGCCCGATGTGACCTCCGATGTCACCGGCAAGCACGCGAATCAAGGCTCCGCCGTCTTGACTCGAAACCAGCTTCACGTCTTGGCCCTCGAGGTTTTGGTAGGCCGGGTTGATCATCTTCTTGGCGGCTGGCAGGTTGATCCAGAGCTGAATGCCGTGAAAGATGCCGCCCGACATCACAAGAGATTCTGGGGGAGTCTCGATGTGAAGCACGCCCGCGCCGGCGGTCATGTATTGGGTAGCGCCATCCTGGATGATGCCACCGCCACCGTGATTGTCTTGGTGCTGAAAAGTGCCGTCGATCATGTAGGTAAAGGTCTCAAAACCGCGGTGTGGGTGCCAGGCTGTTCCCTTTGGCTCCAGTGGCGCGTACTCGACCTCACCCATTTGGTCCATGTGAATGAACGGGTCTAGGTCGGTGTAGGGAACCCCGGCAAATGCGCGGGTTACCGGAAAGCCTTCGCCTTCGTATGCCTGCGGTCCGCGGGTAACAGACTTGACCAAACGCGAACGGCCGGTTGCTGGCTCGAGCTTCGGAAGTGTCAGGGTGTCCGCGGTTACTGCTGGCATGATTTCTCCTTGTTTGAATAAAGCCTATCAGCCTAAGTAAAGGGGGTATTGACTAAATTTATTCCTTGAGCGATATTGCATGAGAGTTTGCTGAGAACTCCGTGAATATTGTGTCCGCCAACCTAGCATTGAGACATGGACATCACACTCATTGTCATCATCGCCGTCGTTGCGATTATCGGTATTTTCCTCTGGTCTACCTACAACGGTCTCGTGACCCTTAACGTGCGCGTTGATGAGGCCTGGAGCGACATCACTGTTCAGCTAAAGCGTCGCGCCGACTTGATTCCGAACCTAATTGAGACGGTCAAGGGCTACGCCACCCACGAGCGCGAAGTTTTTGAGAACGTAACCAAGGCCCGTGCCGCTACAGTGTCGCCAGAGGTAATGGCTCACCCGGCTTCAGCCGCCGCAGCCGAGGATGGTTTTCACGCCGCGATGAAGAGCCTGTTTGCCGTCGCCGAGGCATACCCTCAGCTGCAGGCAAACCAGAACTTCCTTAGCCTTCAGGCAGAGCTAACCGACACCGAAGACAAGATCATGGCTGCCCGTCGTTTCTACAACGGTGGCGTTCGCGAACTCAACACCAAGATCAAGCAATTCCCGCAGGTATTGTTCGTGAAGGGTCTTGGTTTCACCGCCCGCGAATTCTTTGAGGTTGCAGATCCTTCGGCAATTGCCGAGCCACCTGCAGTCAAGTTCTAAAAGGAGCTAGATGTACTCGGCTATAGCCGCAAACAAGCGCAACACGATATTCATCATCCTGGGTTTCGTGCTTCTATTGGGCGGCCTCGCCTATTGGTGGGGAGAGGCATCGGGCAATGGCTCGAGCGCGATCTTCATCATTGGTTTTGTGCTGGTTTATGCGCTCTTTCAGTATTTTGTAGCAGGCGCAATGGCCGTTGCAATGAGCGGTGCAGTGCCAATTGAAAAGGCAGACAACCCAAGACTGTGGCGCATTGTCGAAAACCTAGCAATCACCGAAGGCATGCCAATGCCAAAGGTTTACATCATTCCTGATGAGGCGCCAAATGCCTTTGCCACCGGTCGTGACCCAAAGCACGCAATCGTTGCCGCGACCACGGGCCTTTTGGCAATCATGGATGACAAAGAGCTTGAGGGCGTTATGGCTCACGAACTCGGGCACGTCAAAAACTACGACATTCGGGTGACCACCATCGTGTTTGGCTTGGTCAGTGCCGTCGGTGTTCTGGCCGACATGGCTATTCGCGCAGCGTTCTTTTCGGGTGGCGGAAACCGAAAGGATGACAACGGCTTTGGTGCCGCGCTAATCGTGATCGGCATCGCCGCCAGCATCGTTGCGTGGCTGATTGGCCCTTTGGTGAGCGCTGCGGTTTCTCGTCAGCGCGAGTATCTTGCCGATGCCAGTGGTGCACACACCACTCGCTACCCAGAGGGTCTGGCGAGTGCTCTCGAAAAGTTGGCCCAGTATGGTCGCCCAATGCGCCGCGCCAGCTCGTCGATGGCGCACATGTACATCAGCGACCCAATCAAGCCTGGTGTTGTTGAGCGCTTGTTCTCGACCCACCCACCATTGCCAAAGCGCATCGAGCGTCTTCGTGCAATCGGCGGCAAGTTCTAGTCGAGGCTATTTAGCGATCATTTGGCTGGCAAGTGCTCCAGCCAGATTGCCCTTAGACATCACAACTGTCTCGTTTAGGCCCTGCCACTTTGCTGCCTGGTCAAGATGCTTTGCCAACGATTTGGCTATCGAATCAACCTGAGTTGGCTTTAGGTCTGGCTCATGCCAGCTCGCTTGCACCAAAAGTTGACCGGTCTTTCGTTCGCTCTTCAAATCGATGCGGCCAACTAACTCGCCGTTGTGCAACAGCGGCAGCGTGTAATAGCCGTAGATGCGTTTTGGCTCTGGCGTATAGATCTCGATTTTGTAGTCGAAGCCAAACACTCGAATTGCCCTTTCGCGATAGCGCGTTATCGGATCAAAAGGGCTAAGCAGGGTTGTGTGCTGGGCTTTCGCAAGCTGGCCTGTCGAAAGCTTGGCCAACCAGTCACGGTGAACGAAGGCCGGGTCTTTCCAGCCAGCAACAGTTGTCTGCACCAGAGTGCCGTCGGCAACTAGTTCGGCCACCCTCGGCGCGACTCGATCAATCTTTAGTCGCACAAAGTCGGCCAAGTCTTTCACCGTTGCAACGCCGTCGGTTTTCGCCGCTCGGGTCAGCAATTCACGGATGTTGGCATGGTAGTCGGGGCTTGGATCCATCATTCTCTCTAAGGTTTGACCCTCAAGAACTTGGTTTGGCAGGGCATAGCGCCTACTGAAGCCATCGCGTCCTGCCGAAACCACATCGCCCACCAGGAACATACGTTCGAGGCAGGTTTTTACATCGCTCCAGCCCCACCAATTGCCCTTGCGCTTGTTTTGATCGTGCTCAACTTGGGCGATGGTCAGCGGGCCTTTGGCAGCCAGTTCGGCTCGAATCCAATCGAGCAATTCGCCGTGTTCGGCCTGAACAGCCAACCAGCGCTTATTTGAATAACGAAGATCGTCGGTACCAAAGCGATACCAATCCATGCGAAAGCGGTGCAGTGGCAAGTCTTCGCTTCGAATCCAGGCGGCCTCGTGAGCCCAATACTCGATCAGATCGGCTTGACGGCCGGTCTGAGTCAGCGGCGCAGAGGCGGCATCCAAGATTGCCTTGTTGAATGCGCCAAGGCGCGAGAAAATCGGCATGTAGTGAGCGCGTTCGAAAACGTTCACCGAGTCGAGCTGCAGCAAACCGAGCCGGTCAAAAATGCCAAACGGGCCGGCTTGAACGGTTGTCTTGTCGGGTTTGGCGGCAAGCCCCTGCGCGTTCAGCACCAGGCTTCTGGCCTCGGCCAAACTCAGCTGTTCAGGCATCGATGCCCCTTCTCAAACTAGACTTCTACCAGCATAGAAACTAGCGAGGTAAGAAATGGCACAAACAGCCCCGGTTGTCGCCCCAACTCT
>JBEEPX010000084.1:0-14380 GCA_041190885.1 Actinomycetota bacterium | reverse complement strand
TTGGTCTCAATCTTGTCTGCGAAATCTTGGATCGACGATCCGCGACGAATGCGGATTACGGTCGAGCCGTCACCGCGTGGAACAATCGCGCCACCAAGTGATGGAGCATTGCTTCTCTGTTCGAATTCTTCGCGCTTCGCACGCTTTGACTTGCGGGCCTTGCTCTGACCGCGTGCGCCACCCTTACCGAATGCACCCGCGGTACCGCCGCCGACACCGCGACCGCGACCACCTGGGCCACCGCCTGGACGTGAGAAACCACCGGCTGCTGGGGCGCCACCGGCACCCGGAGCACCGCCGGGACGCTGGAAACCAGCGCCTGCAGGACGTGGGCCACCTGAGAAACCACCTGGACGACCAGGGCCACCGGCACCAGCCGGACGACCTGCGCCACCAGGACCACCGGCACCAGCCGGACGTGGACCCCCTGGACGAGGAGTGCCGGGACGAGGTGCGCCCGGACGTCCCATGCCCTGTGAAGGTGCGAATGGATTGTTGCCTGGACGGCTTACCGGACGAGGAATTCCCATGCCCTGCGATGCAGCAAATGGGTTGTTGCCCGGGCGAGGAATGCCTGGGGTTGAAGTGCTTGGTGTTGCTGCCGGAGCTGCAGGCGCAGCGGCGGCTGGAGTAGCCGGAGCTGGAGCCGATGCCGCTGGGGTTGCTGCCGGAGACGCAGGTGCTGCAGGAGCGGCCGCTGCTGGAGTCGGGGCTGCTGGAGCAGCAGGTGCGGCTTCGGCCTTTGGCGCAGCCTTAGGAGCCCCCTTTGGGGCTTCTTCCTTTGGTGCTGCGTTTGGGAATGCGTCGCGGAGCTTCTTAGCTACCGGAGGGGCAATGGTTGAAGAACCGCTCTTGACGAATTCGCCGAGTTCTTGAAGTTTGGCTAGGGCAACCTTGGAATCGATTCCAAGTTCCTTAGCGATGTCGTATACGCGTGGTAGCGCCACTTTTGTTTCTCCTGTCTGGGGCCTTCCCTAGACAGGGCAGGCCGTTAAAGCTGTTGGGTACTCATTTCGAGTTACTCATTTGTTTGCCAACATCGTTTCTGCCTGTTCTTTAGTGAAAACCAGCCCTGATGTGTCGGGCTGACTCTTAAGTTTCAAAGCTCGAAAAAACGCTCTTCGAGAAATTGCTAACTCTAAACATTGCTGCGCTTGATGAAGCCAAGCCCCGCGGCCGGGCAAAGATTTGTTGTGATCGAAAATCAAAGAATTTGACTGCTCGACCACGCGAATTAGATTTGCACGCTCGGAACGCTGGCGACAACCAACGCAGGTTCTTTCCATTCTAACCCCTGCTGCGCTAAACGGCTAGAACTATTCGCCGTCGAGGATGCTGTCTGGCTGAATGTCGATCTTGGCGCCGGTTAGCTTGGCAGCTAGTCGAGCGTTCTGCCCCTCTTTGCCGATCGCAAGCGACAGCTGGAAGTCTGGGACCAAAACGCGTACCGACTTGGTTGCGGCATCCAAGGTGTAAGAGCTAGAAACCTTGGCTGGCGAAAGTGCGTGCGCGACGTAGGTCGGTAGGTCGTCGCTGTAGTCAACGATGTCGATCTTTTCGTCATTTAGCTCGGCCTGAACTGCGCGAACACGCTGACCAAGCTCGCCAATGCAAGAACCCTTGGCGTTGACGCCCGCTTCGTGAGCGCGAACAGCAATCTTGGTGCGGTGACCGGCTTCGCGGGCAAGCGAAACGATTTCGACTACCCCACTGGCGATCTCTGGTACCTCAAGAGCAAAAAGCTTGCGAACCAAGCTTGGGTGGGTGCGTGAAACGGTAACCTGAGGGCCCTTGGTGCCCTTGTTAACGGCAGTCACAAACACACGGATGCGCTTGCCGTGCGAGTAGTCTTCGCCCGGAACCTGCTCTTCTGGCGGCATGATTGCCTCGATGGTGCCGAGGTCGACGTAAACCATGTAAGGCTTTTGACCCTGCTGAATAACGCCGGCGACGATGTCGCCCTCTTTGCCCTGGAACTCGCCGAAGATGCCTTCATCCGAGATTTCGCGGAGGCGGTTGAAGATGACCTGCTTGGCAGCTGCCGCAGCAACGCGACCAAAGTTCTCTGGTGTGACTTCGGTTTCGCCAACGTTGTTGCCTTCTTCGTCGAGAGTCGGCGCGTAGATGGTGACGTGACCGGTCGACTTGCTCAGCTCTGCGCGGGCTGGGTCGGTGTTGCCGACGTGCTTGTGATAGGCCGCAAGAATGGCAGCTTCAATGATCGAAACCAAGTCGGCAAATGGGATTTCTTTCTCTCGCTCGATGAACTTCAGAACGCTCAAGTCGATGTCCATGAAAATGCCTCCCAGGCCGTTAGTTAGTTGTAAATTTACTGATTTGAAGCTTGTAGCGAAAGAGTTTTAGAGCAACTCAGCCAGAGCCGATTCTAGCTTGACCGCGCGACGCTCGCCCGATCGGCGATCCCAGAGATCGACTTCGCCGTTCTCGAGACCCTTGCCAACGATCACGATGTTTGGCACACCGATCAGCTCAGCATCGCCGAATTTCACGCCTGGGCTGACCTTCAGGCGATCATCCAAGATCACTGTCTTGCCCTTTGCCTCTAGCTCGGCGGCTAGTTTTTCGGCGGTTTCGTAGACGATTTCATCTTTGCCGGCAGCGACAACATAGATGTCGGCTGGCGAAACGGCCTCGGGCCAGATCAGACCCTTGTCGTCGCGGTTTGCCTCGGCCAAAACTGCCACCATGCGGGTAACACCAATGCCGTATGAACCCATGGTTACGGTAACGAGCTTGCCGTTTTCATCGAGCACCTTGAGGTCAAGGGCCTCGGCATACTTGCGACCGAGTTGGAAAACGTGACCAATCTCGATGCCTCGAGCAAGCTCAAGCGGGCCCGAGCCATCTGGGGCTTGGTCACCGGCACGAACCTCGGCAATGTCGGCGATGCCATCGGCACCAAAGTCGCGACCCTTGACTAGGTCAAAGACGTGCTTCTCAGACTCGTTTGCTCCGGTGATCCAGGCTGTGCCATCAACCACGCGTGGGTCTAGCAGATAGCGAATCTTTGAGGTGCCCTCTAGACCGAGAACTGCCTTGCCACCCTTGACTGGGCCGATGTAACCCTTGACCAAAGCCGGGTTCTTCGCAAAGTCCTCTTCGGTGGCTGGCTCGACATCGTTTGGCGAGAAAGCAGCTTCGGCGCGCTTGGCATCGACTTCGCGATCGCCCGGCAGGCCAACAACAACCAGCGAGCGCTTGCCCTCTGGCGAGGTAAGCGCAAGAACTACGTTCTTCAGGGTGTCAGCCGCGGTCCATTCACGGCCATCGGCACGCTTGACCTGAGCATTTGCTAGGTCGACCAATGAACTAATAGTTGGAGTGTTCGGCGATGGGTGAACCACGGCGGCTGGCTGGCCGTCGATTGGCAAAGCCTGAGGCGCAACGGTCGCAACTGCCTCGACGTTTGCTGCATAACCACCCGGCGAGCGCACAAATGTGTCTTCACCGATAGGGCTTGGTGACAAGAACTCCTCGGATGCCGAGCCACCCATGGCACCTGCATCAGCCTTGACGATTACGTATTCAACGCCGAGACGAGTGAAGATGCGCTCGTAGGCATCACGCTGAGCCTGGTATGCGTTGCGCAAACCTTCATCGGTGACATCGAAGCTGTAGGCGTCTTTCATGACAAATTCGCGTCCGCGAAGTAGCCCTGCGCGAGGTCGAGCCTCGTCGCGGTATTTGTTTTGAATTTGGTAGATGCAAAGCGGTAGGTCTTTGTAGCTCGAGTAAAGGTCCTTCACCAAAAGGGTGAACATCTCTTCGTGGGTCGGAGCTAGAAGGTAGTCGCCCTTCTTGCGGTCCTGCAGACGGAACAGGTTGTCTCCGTATTCGGTCCAGCGACCGGTTGCCTCAAAAGGTTCGCGTGGCAACAGCGCCGGGAAGAAAACTTCTTGAGCGCCGGCGTTTGCCATTTCTTCGCGAATAACCTGCTCGATTTTGGCTTTGACGGCTAGGCCGAGCGGCAACCAAGTGTAAAGGCCTGCACCGGCACTGCGGATGTAGCCTGCGCGGAGCAAGAGCTTGTGGCCGGCTACGTCGGCGTTGGCTGGGTCTTCACGCAGAGTGCGCAGGAAAAGATTCGAGAGGCGAATTGGCATTGTGCCAGTTTACCCCTAGCTCACCCGATTACTTTTGAGCAACCACCACGGTAGGGCTACCAACCAGAGATGGGTCCATCTCGGCCGCGAGGCGGTTTGCCTCTTCGATGAGAGTTGCAACGATTTCGCTTTCGGGCACGGTCTTGATGACCTCGCCTTTCACGAAGATTTGACCCTTGCCGTTACCAGAAGCAACACCGAGGTCTGCCTCGCGTGCCTCGCCAGGACCATTGACGACACAGCCCATGACGGCTACGCGCAAGGGAACGGTGAGTTTTTCAAGGCCGGCGGTGACATCGTTTGCCAAGGTATAAACATCGACCTGCGCACGACCACAGCTTGGGCAGCTGACGATCTCTAGTTTGCGAGGTCGAAGATTCAACGATTCAAGAATCTGCGAGCCAACCTTGATTTCTTCAACCGGTGGAGCCGACAGCGAAACTCGGATGGTGTCGCCAATGCCCTGTGCCAGAAGAGCCCCAAAAGCCACGGATGACTTGATGGTTCCCTGGAAAGCCGGTCCAGCCTCGGTTACGCCGAGGTGCAGTGGCCAGTCGCCTCGTTCAGAAAGCAATTGGTAGGCCTTGACCATTACGACAGGGTCGTTGTGCTTGACCGAAATCTTGAAGTCGTGGAAATCGTGCTCTTCGAAAAGGCTTGCCTCCCACACGGCAGACTCGACCAGCGCCTCGGCGGTTGCCTTGCCGTATTTTTGCAGCAGTCGAGGGTCTAGCGAACCAGCATTGACACCGATGCGAATTGAAACACCCGCGTCTTTTGCTGCCTTGGCAATCTCGCCAACTTTGTCATCAAACTGACGGATGTTGCCCGGATTTACGCGAACCGCACCACAACCGGCATCGATTGCCTGGAAGACGTATTTTGGCTGGAAGTGAATGTCGGCGATCACCGGAATCTGCGACTTGCGTGCAATGAGCTGAAGGCGATCAGCATCGTCTTGGCTTGGTACGGCCACGCGAACGATGTCACAACCCGAAGCGGTTAGCTCGGCTATCTGCTGCAGGGTTGCGTTGACATCGGTGGTTGGTGTGGTGCACATCGACTGCACCGAGATTGGGGCATCGCCACCAACGGCAACCTTGCCAACCATTATTTGGCGGGTCTTGCGACGCGGCGCAAGAACAGGAGGCGGTGCCTTTGGAAGACCTAGATTTGTGGCGGCCACGAGAGCTCACTTTCGATTGCTGTTGCCACAATCATAAACAACCTTTAGTAGCTAATTGGGTTGATGATGTCGGCGACGATTAGAACCGCACTCATTGCCATGAGCAAGATAAAAACGAACCAGGTTGCCGGCATCAAGATTGCGGTGTCAACCGGGCCTGGGGCCGGTTTGCGCAAGACTTTGAAAATGCCACGCTTGATCCATTCGTAAACGCCACCCGCGATGTGCCCGCCATCAAGCGGCAACAACGGCAACATGTTGAAGGCGAATAGTGCGAAGTTAAGCGAGGCCAGAATCAGCAAGCCCGTTGAAAGTTTTTCGAGCCCCGAGGCGGTTTCGGAGGATGAAACCTGACCGGCAATTTGACCGATGCCCACGATTGAGATTGCGCCAGAAGTTTTGCGCGGTTCGCCAGAAAAGGTTGCGACGGCAGTTTCGGTAAGTTGCTGAGGCAAGTGGCCAATCATGTCAAAAACCTGGCCAACCGAAGCGGCCGATTGAGTTAGCGAGGTGCCAAGCGGAAGTGGTCTTAGCTCGGTGCCGAGGGCGATGCCTAGGACCGGAGTCGAGATCAGGATTGGCTTGCCGTCGGCATCAACTTCGAGAGAACCATTCGAGCCAACCTTGCCGCGCAAACCCGTTGCCGGAGTGATGTTTAGCGTGACTAATTTGCCCGAACGCTCAACCACGATCTCGGCGGCTACCGAGGTTTTCATTAGGTCGGCGAGGGCCTGCCAGTCAGCAACCGGCGCACCTGCGTAAGACACAATTTTATCGCCGGCGGCAAGCCCAGCCACTTTGGCTGGCGACTGTGGGTCAGACTCCTGGCAAACCTGCTGAATGGTCGGGTCGAAAATGACACACTGACTGACCTCGCCCACGGTGAGTGAGCGCTGTTGAACGCCGATGCCCGAGAATGCCACCGACATCAGTACCGTGCCGAGGATCAGGTTCATGAATGGGCCACCAAACATGATGACCAAGCGCTTGTAGACCGGCAGCTTGTAGAACATGCGACTTTCGTCGCCAGGACCTACGTGCTCTTCGTGCGCGTGTCTGGCACTGGTGATCATGCCACTAAAAAAACCTTGACCCTCTTTTTGGCCGGGCTTCGACGGCACATACATGCCGATCATTGTGATGAAGCCGCCGAGGGGAATTAGGCGAACCGAGTATTCGGTCTCGCCAATTTGCTTAGAAAAAAGCCTTGGGCCGAACCCGATTGCGTATCGAGGCACCTTGATGCCAAAAAGTTTTGCTGGAAGAAGGTGCCCGAGCTCGTGCAGCCCGATTGAGAAGCCGATGCCTACTGCAACAGCCAGAATGCCTAGAACGTAGAGAAGAGAATCGGTCACGACTAAACCCTAACGCTGGTGTCTGACAATTTGCCTAGCAAGCCTGGGCAATAAAGCCGTTGGCCCGATCTCGGGCCCAGACCTCGGCCGCAAGCACCGACTGCAGAGAGAGTTCCTTGTCGGCCTCATGCGCGTCGACGACTCGCTTTACGAGGTCGACAATCTGATTGAAGCCGATCTTGCCCGCGTGGAAAGCCTCGACTGCTTCTTCGTTTGCGGCGTTGAAAACGGCGGGATAGGTGAGCCCGGCGGAGCCGACCTGGCGAGCCAGGCGAACCGCACCAAAAACCGATTCATTGAGCGGTTCAAAGTTCCAGGTTGCGGCTTGAGTCCAGTCACAAGCTGCTGCAACATTGGGCACACGGTCTGGCCAAGACATTCCAAGCGCGATCGGAAGCTTCATGTTTGGTGGCGAGCACTGAGCCAAAACCGAACCATCCACGAATTCAACCATCGAGTGAACCACCGACTGCGGGTGCACGGTGACATCGATGCGATCAAAAGGAATGTCAAACAAGAGGTGAGCTTCAATGAGTTCAAGCCCCTTGTTGACCAAAGTTGCCGAGTTAGTGGTGACGACCTTGCCCATGACCCAGGTTGGGTGCGCTAGCGCTTGAGCCGGAGTAACGGCATCCAGTTGCTCCCGTGACCAACCGCGGAAAGGGCCGCCCGAAGCGGTGAGAATGAGCTTGCGGACTTCGGCCTTGGTGCCACCTAGCAGGCACTGGGCAAGCGCAGAGTGCTCGCTGTCGACCGGCACTATTTGACCTGGAGCTGCGGCTTCGGTTACTAGCCGACCGCCGACAATCAGCGACTCTTTGTTCGCTAGCGCGAGAGTCTTGCCGGTTTTGAGCGTTGCAAGAGTTGGTGCCAGACCAATCGAGCCGGTGATGCCGTTGACGACCACATCGGCGTCGGTTTCTTCGACCAAGCGGGTAGCAGCTTCGGCCCCCTGAACCGCGCGCACTCCCCCGAATTCTGAGCTTTGCTGATCGAGCAATTCTTTGTTCTGGCCAGCGGCAAGACCAACCAGCTGAAAACGGTCAGGATTTGCTGCAATAACCTCGAGGGCTTGGGTGCCAATCGAGCCGGTTGAACCAAGAATAATCACGCGACGCATGGGTCAATCTTGCCACTTCACTGAGAGTTTTCGGTCATGGGCTTGGATAGCCAAACCCGAGGCTTAGACTTTTAGTTATGAGCGAGTTTCCAGTCGCGCAAGAGCGCAAAGTAGTCACATCAATCCCCGGCCCTAAGTCGCAGGCACTTCATGCGCGCCGCCTTGATGCTGTATCGGCCGGAGCCGGTGCCGCACTTCCTGTCTACATCGAAAAGGCGCATGGCGCCATCGTGGTTGACGCCGATGGAAACCACCTGATCGACCTTGGCGCGGGTATTGGCGTAACCACAATCGGACACACCAACGACGCTGTGGTTAAGGCCGTGCAGGAGCAGGTCGCAAACCTGACCCACACCCTTTTCACCCTGACCCCATACGAGCAGTATGTCGAGGTTTGTGAGCTTCTAAACAAGAACACCCCTGGTAGCCACAAGAAGAAGTCGGTCTTGTTCAACTCGGGTGCTGAGGCCGTTGAGAACGCGGTCAAGATTGCCCGCAAGGCAACTCGCAAGAACGGCATCGTCGTTTTCGACCACGCCTACCACGGTCGCACCAACTTGACCTATTCGATGAACTTCAAAGCCGCGCCTTATGGCAACGGTTTTGGCCCAATGGCCGGCAGCATTCAGCACGTTCCGATGTCTTACCCGTTCCGCGACCCAGCCGGCATGACCGGTGCCGAGGCCGCGCAACGGGCAATCACATACATTGAAAAGCGCGTTGGCCTTGAAGACCTAGCAGCGGTAGTTATCGAGCCGATTCAGGGCGAGGGCGGCTTTATCGTGCCGGCACCGGGCTTCTTGAAGACGTTGAGCGACTGGACCCACGCGAACGGCGTGGTTCTAATTGCCGACGAGGTTCAGTCGGGCGTTGCCCGCACCGGCCGCTGGTTTGCTAGCGACTGGGAAGAGGGCTTTGAGCCTGACCTAATGACCATCGCCAAGGGCATCGCCGGCGGCATGCCGATCTCGGCGGTTACCGGTCGCGCCGAAATCATGGATGCATCACACCCTGGCGGACTTGGCGGAACCTTCGGTGGAAACCCGGTTGCTGCTGCAGCTGCCGTAGCCGTTTTGAAGCAGATCGAAGCTGGAGGCGTTATCGAACGCGCCCAGCAGATCGAAACCCTGCTCAGCGCTCGCCTAAACGAACTGAAGGCCAAGTACCCGGTGGTTGGCGATGTTCGTGGCCGCGGCGCAATGATGGCGATCGAGTTTGTTGAACCTGGCACCTCGAACCCAAACCAGGCTGCCGTAGACAAGCTAGTGAAGCACTGCCACTCAAACGGCGTGCTCATCTTGAATGCCGGCACTTACTACAACGTGATTCGCTTCTTGCCACCTTTGGCAATCAGCGACGCCTTGCTAAACGAGGCCATCGATGTCCTAGAAGAAGGAATCAAGAGCCTCTAAAAGGTTTTGACTAATCCCCTTAGGCTTTAGGTCTAGGGGGATTTTTCATGTCTGATTCACAACCATCTTTTCTTGCGCGCCTGTCTGGTGCCTTTGCTATCTCGAGCGCACTGTTTTTTCCGGTGCTGCTTTGGATCGGCATCAGCGGCGCCATCCAACAGGGGCAACTGGATACCCTGAATCACACGCTGGTTTGGGCCGTGAATAGCCTCGATGCCATCACCTTCAGCGTGGCACTCATCCTGGTGGTCATTTTCGTAATTGCTTACCCGGTGGAACGCTGGCTGATCAGGCCGAGCCAGAGCAAGTGGCGTGCGGCGAGCACGTATGTTTTGGTATTTACCTTTGTGTCTATAGCCGGCATGGCTTGGGCTTTGCTGCGCATCTACGTGTTCCAAACAAGGACCACCGAGATAATCGGCGCAATCGTTGCCTACGCCGCGTTCGTGGCCGGAATCGTCGCTTTTTTTGCGCGAGTGCTCTACCCAAGCATCGTGAAATTCAAGAAAACCAACCTCACCATTTCGGCGCTGCTGATCGCACTGGCAATAGCCGGTGCCGCAACCCCAACCATCACCGCCAACGCCTCGGTGGGCGAAGGGTTTTATCCAAAAACCCTGACGGGTGAAATTGCGCGCGGCACATACGAAATTAATGAGGCAGACGGCAGCGGAGGAACCCAGTCAAATAACGGCACTTTTGTGCCAAATGGCGAGGCTTATGACGACGGGGTCTATTTCGCCTGCTCTGAGCCCGCCTCGCAGAAATACCAAATTATTGTTCGAACAGCCGATTATGCGACGACCTTTGCCGACTTCACGGTTGTCTGCAAAACCACCAACCCGGTTTACTCCAAGATAAATCTTGGTTCAAAAAAGGCCGAGGTTAATGTGATTGTTGCCGGCGTGGCCAACTCAGAGAACGATTTCGTTGGCACCGTCAACGGTAAGAGCACCCACCCAGACGCCTATGCGATCTTGGTTGCCGGCGTTACTTACTGAGGCGCTTTTGCTTGATTGAGGTGCGAATCTGCACCGTCATCACGATTGCAATCGCAAGGATGAAGACCGCCGAACCAATCACGTTTGCCTCGGCTGGGATGCCTCGGGCAGCAGCCGTGTAAACGAACTTGGGGAACGTTGTCTCGGGACCTGCGTTGAAGTTGGTGATGATGAAGTCATCGAAGCTTAGTGCGAACGCGAGCAGCGCAGCCGAGATGATGCCTGGCAAAAGCAACGGGAATGTGATCTTCCAGAAGACCTGGGTTGGCGAACCGTAAAGGTCTCGACCAGCTTCTTCGAGCGATGGGTCTAGCGATGCAACACGCGCCTTGACCGTGACAACTACGAAGCTCAAGCAGAACATCACGTGCGCGATGATGATGGTCAACAGGCCCTTTTGGGTGCCCATGCTCAAGAACTGAGATGCCAGGCCAGCACCAAGCACTACCTCTGGCGTTGCCATCGGCAAGAAGAGCAGCAGGCTAACCGCAGAGCGGAACTTGAAACGGTATCGAACCAGCGCGATGGCGATCATGGTGCCGAGCGTGGTGGCAATCACAGTAGAGATCACACCGATCAGCACCGAGTTGGCGAAAGCTTCACAAACGCCTTGCTGGTTGCAAACGCCGGTCCACTTGTCGAAGGTGAATCCGCGCCAAGAAATATTCGATTTGACCGAGTCGTTGAACGAGAACGCGAAGGTGTAACCAATCGGAATCAGAAGGTAGATGATTGCCAGAAGCGAGTAAATCGCTAGCGCGTATTTTCCAAACGAAAACTTTCTCACAGCAGGTCATCCGTTCCGCTGCGCTTCACATAAAAGGTCACGAGCAACAGAATCGCCAACATCAACAACACGGATAGCGCCGAAGCTGCCGGGTAGTCGTTGATCTGAAGGTAGTTGGTCTCGACAACGTTTCCGATCATCGCGGTCTCGGTCGAACCCAAGAAGTCGCGGCTGGCGTTTACGTAGTCGCCGGCAATCGGAATGAAGGTAAGCAAAGTTCCCGAAATGATGCCAGGCAGTGAAAGCGGCAGAGTGATCTTGCGGAAAGTGGTTGCCGGGCTGGCATACAGGTCGGCACCGGCCTCAAGATAACGAATGTCGAGGCGCTCGAGGGTTGAATAGATCGGCAACGTCATGAATGGGATGAACGCGTAGGTGAGGCCAAAGATGACCATGAATGGCGTGCCAACCAAATACTGGTTGCCGGCTAGGAGCCCCGTGCTCTGCAAGGTGTTGACGATCCAAGACTCGTTCGAAAAGATCTGCTTCCAGGCGATTGTGCGAAGCAAGAAGCTGATGAAGAATGGCGCGATTACTAAGGTGAGCATCAGGCCTTGAAGCAGCGGGCGACGACGTGCCTTCACACCAATGAAATAGGCCAGCGGGTAACTGATCAGCAAAGCGAATACGGTAGCCGCCAGGGCGTAGGCAAAAGATCGAAGGATGTGCGGCCAATAGCTTTCGATTACCAACCAGTAGTTTTCAATCGCAAAACCATACTGGTATCTACCGATTTCGCCGCTTGCATCGGGAACCTGAAGCGAGGTGATGATCAGCGAAAAGAGTGGTGTCAAGAAAAATAGGCCGAGATACATAAGTCCGGGTAAGAGCAAAATCCACGCGACCCGACCTGACTTGGTTGGAGCCTTTGCCGATGGGCCAGTGTTTTGGCCGAACGCTGCAAATGCCATCGCTAGATCACCGAAATTGATTCGGTTTGGCTGTTGGCCGGAAGATCCGCTAGACCGAAGCTGTGCTCAACCTTCCAGCTAACCCAAACCTTGGCTCCAAGTTCTACCACTGGGCTCTTGCCAACGTTCTGAGCGAAGACCGTTACATTGCCAATGGCCGGAATCTCAATCAAATACTGGTTGCTGACGCCGGTGAAACGAATGTCAATGATTTCGCCTGGACCAATCAGGTTCGAATCTGAGGTGCGCTGCGGCTCTTCTTCGTGGAAGAAGGCCTTTTCAGGGCGAACACCAATCGCAATCGTGCCGGTGTGGTTTTCGGCACGTGCTTTTGGAACGGTGATCTTGTTGCCAGAAACGTTGATGCTCACTGACTCGGCGTTAGATTCGGCAACCTCTCCGACGAAGAGGTTTGACTGGCCCAAGAACTTCGACACGAAAACGGTCTTTGGTCGGTCATAAAGCTTTTCAGGCGCACCCATCTGCTCGATGCGACCCTTGTTCATCACGGCAACCGTGTCGGCCATGTCCATGGCTTCTTCTTGGTCGTGGGTCACGTGCAAGAAGGTCAGGCCCACTTCCATCTGGATGGCCTTGAGCTCGATCTGCATCTGGCGACGTAGCTTGAGGTCAAGTGCACCGAGCGGCTCGTCGAGCAGCAACAAGGATGGACGGTTGACTAGCGCTCTGGCTAGAGCCACACGCTGCTGCTGACCGCCCGAGAGCTGCTGAGGCTTACGCAAGGCCAGGTGGCCAAGCTCAACCAAATCTAGAGCCGCTTGCGCCTTAGGCATCGGGTCTTCGATCTTGCGTTGCTTCAAGCCGAAGGCCACGTTTTCAAGAACGCTCATGTGCGGAAAGAGTGCATAGCTCTGGAATACGGTGTTGACGGGACGCTCGTGCGGCTTGGTTGCCGTGATGTCTTTGCCACCGATCAAAATCTGGCCGCTGGTCGGTTCATCCAAGCCTGCAACCAAACGCAAGGTTGTGGTCTTGCCACAACCCGATGGGCCGAGCAACGCAAAGAATTCACCCGCAGGGATGTGTAAATCGAGATTTTCGATTGCTGTGAATCCCGGATATTCCTTGCGGATACCGATTAGTTCTAGATCTGCACCTCTGGCAACAAACTCTGTTGCCAACTTATGCACCCAGCAAAATCTTCTGGAAAGCAGAAGTAAACTTTTGCTCTTCAGAACCGCTCAAGGCGCGGAAAGCGTGGGTCTTGGCCAAGGTTTCTGCACTTGGGAAAATTAGCTGGTTCTCAGCCAAGGCCGGGTCAAGCTTGATGGCCTCTTCTTTTGCACCAACCACAGGGGTAACGTAGTTCACCCAAGCGGCCAACTCGGCAGCGTTTACTGGGTCGTAGTAGTAATTCATCAGCGCTTCGGCGTTCTTCTTGTGGGTAGCACCCATCGGGATTACGAACGAGTCGGCAGAAATAGTTGCGCCAGATTCTGGGAAGACAAAACCAAAGTTGTCGCCATCGGTCTCGGCATTGATAACGGTGATGTCGCCAGACCAGGCGACGGCAGCGATGGTGTCGCCGTTCTTTAGGTCTTCAAGGTAGCTGTTGCCCTTGATCTTTGCGATTTGACCGTCGTTGACCTTGCCCTCGAAGAAGTCGAGTGCGTTCATGAATGCGTCTAGGGTCAGGCTCGACTCGCTGGTGATGTCGATACCCTGCTCCAAAAGAATCAAGCCAATGGTGTCGCGCATCTCAGATAACACACCAACTCGGCCCTTGAGCTCAGGCGCCCATAGGTCGGCCATAGTGGTCGGGGCATCTTTGCCGGTTGCAGCCTTGTAGGCCTTTTTGTTGTAACCGATGCCCGAAAGAATACCTTGCCAAGGCAGCGACTTTTCGCGCTTAGGGTCAAAAGAGTTTCCTAGGTAGGCAGGTGCGAGGTTGGCCTTGTTAGGAATGTTTTCTTCATCGAAAGTTTGCACATAGCCAAGGTTGACTAGACGAGCGACCAACCACTCAGTTGGGCAGGCAACGTCGGCACCGATGTCTTGGCCAAGCGCGAGCTGGTCTTTCACCTTGCCGTAGTAGCTGTTGTTGTCGTCGATCTCAATCTTGTATTCGACCTTGATTCCAGACTGCTCTTCAAATCGAGCGAGGGTCGGGTAGGTCTTGCCGTCTTCTGACTCATCCATGTATGCCGGCCAGTTGTGCCAGACCAGAGTCTTCTCGGTGTCAGAAACATCGGTTGCCGGGGTCAGTGCGGTTGAAGTTGAACCACCAGGCGAACAGGCGGCGAGAGCAAGAGTTGTTGCTGCTGCGCCCGCGCCGGCCAGAGCCGCACGTCGAGTCATTTGGTGACGGCGGGCCATTTTGACCAAGTCGCGCATCATTGGGTCTTCTGGAAGAGGCTTATTCATTGCCGTGACTCCTATACAAGAGGGGCCAACATTGGCCCGACCAACACAACCAAATGCACCCTAAAGCGCATCTACTCAAATACTGCCACAGTTTTTGGT
>JBEEPX010000083.1:0-3490 GCA_041190885.1 Actinomycetota bacterium | reverse complement strand
CTACCAGTGCCCGGTTTGTCAGGCATTCGAGGTGCCAAACCAGTCACAGATCGAAAACTGGGTCAAGACTGGCCAGGTAACCCTCGAGGTTCACCCGCTTTCGTTCCTAGACACACGTGCGTCACTGAACGAGTACTCGAGCCGTGCTGCCAATGCCGCAATCTGTGTTGCCGAGAAGTCGCCGAACAACTTCTTCGCATACAACTCATGGCTGTTTGAAAACCAGCCAGCCGAAGGCACCTACGGCCCTGAAAATTCTGCCCTGATCGAAGGAGCCAAGAAACTTGGGGTCAAGAACTTTGACCAGATTTCAAAGTGCATCGACGAAAAGTCTTATGCCAACTGGATTTCGACCACGACCACCAAGGCTTTGAGCGAGAACGTGCCTGGCACCAAGCTCAAGGTTGAGGGAACCCCGTTCATCTTGGTCAACGGCCAGCCTTACACCTGGAAGACCGGCGAAGAGCTAATCAACCCAGCTCGCTTCGCTCAGTTCAAAGACAGCGTAGTAAACAACTAATTTGAGCCGACTAGGGGACTTGAACCCCTAACCCCCGTATTACAAGTACGGTGCGCTGCCAATTGCGCCAAGTCGGCTTGTTGCCGAAGCAACCTCACAAGCCTACTATTAACCGCCGAGTTCGCTGAGTGCTGAGAACACCAAGAATGCCGGCCAGACGATGGCCTTCAGCACGCCCAGGGCGCCCATCCAAAAATCGGTTGCAGTCGAGACGTAGTAGATTGCCGCGCCAACAAAACCTAGAAAGTAGATTCCGCCGCCAGTGGTGGCCTTTTTGTTGCCCCACTTCTTTTCGGCCCAGGCTTTGAATTCTTCGTTGTTTTCAGTCATGACGTCAGCCTAAACCCTTACGCCTCGGTGAAGGTGATGCTGACTGAGTTGATGCAGTAGCGGTCGCCGGTTGGGGTTTGCGGGGCATCCTCGAAAACGTGACCAAGGTGACAGCCGCAAGCAGCACAACGAACCTCGGTTCGCAGCATTCCGTGACTGCGGTCTTCGATTAGTTCGACTGCATCGCCGGCCTTTGGTTCGTAGAAACTTGGCCAGCCACAGTGTGAATCAAATTTGGTTTGGCTCTTGAATAGCTCGGCGCCACAGCCGCGGCAAGAAAAGGTGCCAACTCGATGTTCTTCGAGAAGCTCGCCGGTGTAGGCGCGCTCGGTGCCCGCCTGACGCAGCACGTGATATTCAAACTCGGTGAGCTCGGCCTGCCATTGCTCGTCGGTCTTCTTTACTGGATAGTCCACTTCGTGCCTTTCGTTGCCTAATATTAAGCATGCCCATTCGGGCGTTCGATTTTATTAAGCAGGATTCATGGCGCAAAAGTTCCCGATTGACGAATTTGACGCGGTCGAGCCACACGGCGGCCGTCATCGTGAACGTCGCACCGCTAAGCACCGCGTGATTGAGTGGGTTCGAATCTTTGTCGCCGCTGCGGTGGTTGCCGGCGCTGGTTATGGTGTTTTGAAGATCGTCGACAACGCGACCATGTACACCGGCGACATCAGCTTCGGAACCGCTTCGCAGGCGCCTGCCATCACTGACCCGGGTGTGAACGTTTTGGATGGCAAGGTTGGTGACCTGGGTGCAAAAGTGGGCGAGGCCCTTCGCACAGCTGGTTTCAACGTTTTGACCGCTATCAATCTGGTCGACTCAAACAACAACCTGATCAAGGTCAAGGCCACGACAATCTTCATCACCGATGAAGCCTTTAAGGCCGAGGCCTCAGACTTGGCCAAGGCCGTTGGTGACTATCCGATCGTCGTTTCGTCAAAGTATGCCGGCCCAATCACTCTCGTGTTGGGCGAAGATTTCGTTTTGAACGGCAATTAACCGGTTATAACCCTTTGATAACCACTAGATAATAAGTGGTTGCGCCCCTATCTTCTGCAAACTAATACGGCTACGCTTGAACTTGGTCGTAGCAGTATCCGTAGCAACAGCTCTTTTTCTATGCGACTCAACCGGGCATCTAGTCACGGTTGTTCATATAGCAACAGGAGTAAAGCAATGGCACAAGGTACCGTCAAGTGGTTTAACGCTGAAAAGGGTTTCGGCTTCATCACTCAGGATGGCGGAGCGGACGTATTCGTTCACTTCTCAGCAATCCAGTCAGATGGCTACAAGGAGCTTAAGGAAAACCAGCGCGTTGAGTTCGAAGTAAAGAACGGCGACAAGGGTCCTCAGGCAGACAACGTACACGTAATCTAAGCGACCGCCTAGATTTCGAAAATGCCCTTCCCTTCGGGGGAGGGCATTTTTCTGTTTGTGCCGCGCTTGCACTCTCATGGGGAGAGTGCCAAAATAGTGTTAGCACTCAAACACACCGAGTGCTAAATACTTACAGGAGATTGAAACCAAAATGGCAAAAATCATTCACTTCAATGAGGAAGCCCGTCGCGGCCTAGAGCGCGGTCTTAACATCCTCGCTGACACCGTAAAGGTAACCCTCGGCCCACGTGGTCGTAACGTCGTTCTCGAAAAGAAGTGGGGCGCCCCAACCATCACCAACGATGGTGTTTCTATCGCTAAAGAGATCGAGCTAGACGACCCGTTCGAGCGCATTGGCGCCGAGTTGGTTAAAGAAGTAGCAAAGAAGACCGACGATGTTGCCGGTGACGGCACCACCACCGCAACCGTGTTGGCTCAGGCCCTGGTTCGCGAAGGTCTTCGCAACGTTGCTGCTGGCGCCGACCCAATCAGCCTAAAGAAGGGCATCGAGAAGGCAGTTCAGGCTGTTATCGCCGAGCTCATCAACAACGCAAAGCCAGTCGAGACCAAAGAGCAGATTGCTGCTACCGCATCTATCTCTGCGGGCGACACCCAGATCGGTGACCTAATCGCCGAGGCAATCGACAAGGTTGGCCGCGAGGGCGTTGTAACCGTTGAAGAGTCAAACACCTTCGGCATTGAGCTTCAGCTAACTGAGGGTATGCGCTTCGACAAGGGCTACATCTCGGCTTACATGGTCACCGACCCTGAGCGCCAAGAGGCAGTTCTAGAAGACGCCTACGTTCTAATCGCAAACTCAAAGATCTCTAACATCAAGGACTTGCTGCCAATCGTCGACAAGGTGATCCAGGCCAACAAGCCACTTTTGATCATCGCCGAAGACATCGATGGTGAAGCTCTTGCTACCTTGATCGTCAACAAGATCCGTGGCATCTTCAAGTCAGTCGCCGTCAAGGCTCCTGGCTTTGGTGACCGTCGCAAGGCTATGTTGCAAGACATCGCAATCTTGACCGGTGGCCAGGTTATTTCTGAAGAAGTTGGCCTAAAGCTTGAGGGTGTAACCCTTGACCTTCTTGGTCGCGCTCGCAAGGTTGTCATCACCAAGGATGAGACCACCATCGTTGAGGGCGCTGGCGACAATGACATGATCGCTGGTCGCGTTGAGCAGATTCGTCGCGAGATCGAGAACACCGACAGCGACTACGACCGCGAGAAGCTTCAGGAGCGACTAGCCAAGCT
>JBEEPX010000082.1:0-3094 GCA_041190885.1 Actinomycetota bacterium | reverse complement strand
TTGGCCCGTCTCGATGATCAACGAGATTTCAACCCCAAAGGTTGAATTGATTTCGGCGCAGTATGCCGCCTCGGCAGCTCGTTCGGCTAACTAAGCGAACAGTGCGAGCAGGTCGGCAACTTTGGCTTTGTCGTTGAGCGGATGCCTCATCGCTAGCTCGCCGTGCACTGTGTAGTGATTATTGCGGCCGACTTTTTCTTTGACTAGGTAGCCCCCCTCGACGAGATCGTTCAGGATTCCTGCAGTTGCTCGAGAGGTGATTCCAATCCTCGACGCGATTTGGTCGATCGTCAGACTTGGATCCTGAACAATCGCTACCAAAGCGTGCCCGTGGTGAGTCAAGAAGGTCCAGTTAGCCATTCCACTATTCTCCTACTTTCTCCGGCGCGGGCTGGCTTAGGGCAGTCGAGCGCGTTGCTCTAAAGCTTGCGTAAATTGACACTCCGAGAATGGCGACGATGACAGCTAGCGAGAGCAGTGTTGGAATTTTGACAAAGTCATGCAAGCCCATTTTGATGCCGACCCAAACCAGGACAAGCGCCAAACCGACCTTTAGATAAACGAAGCGGTGCATCATGTCTGCCAGCAAGAAATACATTGCACGCAAACCCAGAATTGCGAATGCGTTGGCAGTGAAGACCAGGAACGGCTCTGAGGTCACTGCGAAGATTGCCGGAATCGAATCAACTGCAAAAACGATGTCGGTGAACTCGATCAGCACGAGAACCATGAGCAAAGGCGTGGCGAGCAGAACGCCATTGCGCCGAACCAAGAGCTTCTGGCCTTCGTATTCTTTGGTCGATGGAACTACCTTAGAGAACCACCTGTAGAAGGCCGACTTCGAAGGGTCGGCGTGCTCGGATCGCTTGCGAAGCATTTGAATGCCGGTGAAAATTAGGAACGCTGCGAAGAGGTACAGCACCCAAGCGAAGCTTTCAAGGATGACTGCACCGGCGGCGATGAAGATTCCTCGGAACGCGAGCGCGCCAAGAACACCAAGAAACAGAACTCGGTGTTGGTATTTTCTTGGCACCGCGAAACTGGCGAAGATGATCGCCCAGATAAAGACGTTATCGACGGCTAAAGACTTCTCGATCAAGAACCCGGCGAAGTATTGTTGGCCAAACTCGGCGCCGAAATAGGACCAAATACCTATACCAAACGCCACTCCTGACAGCAGCCAGAACGTTGACCACAGCGCCGCCTCCTTGACCGAAATCTCGTGCGCCTTTCGGTGCGCGAAAAGATCGACAAGCAACATAACGACGATGAGCGCTAGTACAGCGACCCACATCCAAAGTTCGACGTTCATGATTCCGCTTCCTAATCTGAATTTTTATTACGGAATAGTATTTCCTGTATTATCTTTCTTGTCAAGCAGCAGAACCTAAGGAACGCGTTGAACACAATCGAACTGGCGCTAGCAAACCTCACCTCCCCACCGGTCTTGGCTTTCGTTTTGGGCGCCGCCCTTGTGATGATGAAAAGTCCGCTCAAAATACCCAGCGCCATCTTCGATTTCTTATCGATTTACCTGCTCTTGGCAATTGGCATCAAGGGTGGTGTCGCCCTTAGCAACACACCCGCCGAGGATGTTTGGATCGCGATTCTGGCGTCGGTGGCCGTCGGATGCCTGATTCCCGTGATTGCCTTCTACTCACTCAAGGCCCTAACTCCACTCGACCGAGTAAATCGAGGAGCCATCGCGGCGCACTACGGTTCGACCTCGCTGGTGACTTTCACAGCTGCCCTGGTATTTGTTGAAAACGCCGGTTTGGCCGTCGAGGGCTATTTGCCATCATTGTTGGCGGTTATGGAAGTGCCAGGAATCATCGTTGGAATTCTGTTGGCCAAGAAATCAAAGGCTGGCGGCGCTCTCGGCACCGCGCTCAAGGAAGTTTTGACTTCAAAGTCGATCGTCTTGCTGGTCGGCGGAATATTTATCGGCCTGCTCACTGGTCCAGCGGGCTATGCCAAGGTGGAACCATTCTTCGGGCAAGCATTCGCGGGCTTCTTGACAATCTTTTTGCTTCAACTGGGAATCCAAGCGGGTGCCAGCTTCAAAGAAATCAAAGGAGCGGGAATCGGCCTGTTCGCGTTTGCGTTGGTGTTTCCGGTAGTCGGCGGAGCCTTTGGCGTAGTCGTTGCTCAGGCAATTGGACTTGGCGCGGGTGGCGCCGCTGTGTTTGGGCTTTTGTGCGCGAGCGCGTCATACATCGCGGCGCCCGCGGCCGTGAAACTATCGCTTCCCGAAGCCAAACCCGGGCTCTACATCACCTCAAGTTTGGCAGTGACCTTCCCCGTCAACCTGTTCCTGGGAATTCCACTGCTCACTTGGTTCTCGGTCTTCATTAGCAGCTAGCCCGAAATCGCTAGCTCAACCACGTTCATAGGGCTCAAGAAATTGGATAGGCGACATAGGCAAACTTGTTTCCGTTTGGCGACCAACTGTTGACGTTGATTGTTCCCTGCCCGCCGAAAAGCTGAACTAGGGTTTCGGCATTTTGCCAATCACCGTTGCGAACGAGTTTTAGCTCGACCGGCAGGTCAGCTGGGTGACCGATTGTGCCGGTTGGATAACTGAGATAAACCCAAAATTGGCCGTCGAGGGATTGGTGCGGAAACCAGTTGACTCGATCATCAAACGTGAGCTGCTCGAATTCGCTGCCATCGCGACGAGCGCGACCAATTTGGGCATGACCAGGCTCGCTCGAGAAATTTTCGGTGCTGAAATAGATCCACTGATCGTCGATCGAATATTCGCTGCCGTCTTCTGGACCGTCACCATTCACCAAAACACGGTCTTCGCCGGTGGTCAAATTCAAAACGTGGATGCGGCCCGAGTTAAAAACATCCTCGGCATCTAGGCGAAGCTGCACGTAAGCCAACTCGGTTTCATCGAAGCTCACGCCGTGCAGAAAGTGCAGCTGGTCTGCGACATCCGTAGTGATTTTGACAGCCTGACCACCCCTCGATGGAGCCTTATAGATGTGCCAGTCGTCGTTTGCCGAAACATAAATGTTTTGGTGGTCGGGTGACAAAACATGGTCGTTATTGAGGTTTGGAACGCCAGTAATTTCGATCGGCTCGATGC
>JBEEPX010000081.1:0-5845 GCA_041190885.1 Actinomycetota bacterium | reverse complement strand
GATTCACCGACCGTCATCCGTGGCGTTGCCCACCTTCGCGGCCACGAAACCGACCGTTTGGCTGCCTTGGCTGCCGAAATCAATCGCATCGGTGGCATAGCTCGCGAAACCCCTGATGGCCTCGAGATCGACCCAAGCAACAACCTGCACGGCGCACTGTGGCAAACCTACGAAGATCACCGCATGGCAACTGCCGGCGCAATCATCGGTCTAAGGGTTCCCGGCATCGAAATCGAAGACATCACCACAACTTCAAAAACCATGCCCAACTTCGACAAGATGTGGCTAAAGATGCTCGAGGGCTGCGCTTGAGTTGGCTCTATGAGCCAGATCCGGGACAACACGACCTGGATGAAACCGATGTGCGCGTTCGCCCCAACCCAAAGGGCAACAAGCCTCGCACCAAGAAGCGCCCAGAGCACAAGTCTGCTCCGATTGGCCTAGTTACCGGTGTCGACATGGGCAGGTACCACATTCTGCTCGAAGAGGATGAGCGCGTAATAACCGCGACCATGGGCAAAGAGTTGCGCAAGGCGGGTGCTGCGGTTGGCGACCGAGTCGCCTTGGCCGGCGATACCTCTGAAACCGAGGGTGCCCTCGCTCGAATTGTGCGCGTCGAACCTCGCACGTCGCTTCTGCGACGCAGCGCCGACGACAGCGACCTGGTTGAGCGTGTGATTGTGGCAAATGCCACACAGATGGCCATCGTGGTCGCCATCGCAAACCCAGAACCTCGCACCAGACTCATCGATCGATATCTTGCCGCCGCATACGATGCAGGGCTAAAGCCGATTTTGGTGATCACCAAGGTTGACCTCGCCGACCCCGAACCATTCCTAAAGAACTTCGCTGGCCTTAGCATCCCGGTTATTTTGAACCGCTCGGATGACCCGAGCATCGATGTGCTTCGCGACCTTTTGAAGGGTCAAACCACCGTGATGGTGGGTCACTCGGGCGTCGGAAAGTCGACTTTGGTGAACGCGCTTGCTCCCGACCAGTTCAGGGCAACCGGCGGCGTGAACGCAGTGACCGGTCGCGGTCGCCACACTTCAAGCTCGGTGCGGGCAATACAGCTCAGCGACGCTTGGATCATCGACACCCCGGGGGTTCGCTCGTTCGGGCTAGGGCACGTGAAACCCGAAAACATCCTGCGTTCTTTTGAAGACCTGTATGCGGTCATCGAGACCTGCCCGCGTGACTGCAGCCACCTTGCCGATGCGCCCGACTGCGAGCTTGACCTGGCACTAACCGACGGCCGCTTGGGCGAAACCGGTGCAGGCCGAGTCGATTCACTTCGACGACTCATGAGCTCGCTGGCGACCCACTCAGACCCATTCGAGAAGCGAAGCGACGCCGATAAGCGCGCTGGCGCAGACGAATAGAATTACCCCATGACCTACCAAGCCGACCTTGAACTGGCGCAAGAACTCGCGGATGTGGCTGACGCCATTTCACTCGAGCGTTTTCGCGCGCTTGACCTGAAGGTCGAGAGCAAGCCAGATCGCAGCCCGGTTACCGATGCCGATCGCTCGGTTGAGCAGGCGTTGAAGGCAGTTTTGGCAGCCAAGGCACCAAACGATGCCCTAATTGGCGAAGAGTATGGCAACAGCGATGCCAAGCAGGGCTCAAACCGAACCTGGATTATTGACCCAATCGACGGAACCGCGAACTATCTTCGAGGTGTTCCGGTTTGGGCAAGCCTGATTGCGCTTGCGGTCGATGGCAAGCCGGTTGTTTCGGTGGTTTCGGCTCCAGCGATGGGCCGACGCTGGTGGGCGGCACCAGAAATTGGCGCTTTCACCCGCGACATTGATGGCTCGGTGCGCAAGCTTTCGGTCTCGGGCATCGCTGATCTAGAACACGCCTCGCTCAGCTACAACAACCTGCAACTTTGGGATCAAGCGGGCAAAGCACAGCAGCTGATCGAGTTCAGTCGAAGGATTTGGCGAACCCGTGCCTACGGAGACTTTTGGAGCTACATGCTGCTCGCCGAAGGAGCCCTCGAAATTGTTACAGAGAATGACTTGAAGATTTACGACATCGCGGCTCTTGTGCCTATCGTTGAACAAGCAGGTGGTGAATTTAGCGCACTCGAAGGGCCTCTGACCGCCGACACTTCGAGCGTTCTGGCCACCAACGGAAAACTTCACAAAATCACAACCCAGGCTTTTGCCTAAACCGATTGGATCATCATGCCGATTCTTAATGACATCACCGCAGCTTTTGGAAACACTCCCCTAGTTCGCATCAACCGTCTTTACCCAGAGTCAACGGCGACCGTTGCGGCAAAGCTTGAGTTCTACAACCCGACCTCTTCGGTCAAAGACCGTTTGGCAATCGCCATGGTTGATGCAGCCGAGCAGTCTGGTCAGCTGAAGCCTGGTGGCTCAATCGTTGAGGCAACTTCTGGCAACACCGGTATCGCACTTGCAGCCGTTGGTGCTGCTCGCGGCTACAAGGTCATTTTGACCATGCCTGAGTCGATGTCAAAAGAGCGCCGTGCGCTTCTTCGCGCCTACGGTGCAGAGCTAGTTCTAACCCCGGCACCTGAGGGCATGAAGGGTGCGGTTTCGCGCTCTGAGGCCATCGCCGCCGAGACCGGCGCCATCCTGGTTAAGCAGTTCGAGAACCCAGCTGGCCCGTTCATTCACGCAACCACCACCGCCGATGAAATCTGGCGCGACACCGACGGCAAGGTTGCCGCAGTTGTAGCCGGAATCGGAACCGGCGGAACTATCACCGGTGTTGGCGAGGAACTAAAGAAGCGCAACCCCGACATCAAGATCATTGCTGTTGAGCCTGCTGCCTCACCAATTCTTAACGGTGGTTCACCTTCTGGCCACCCAATTCAGGGAATCGGCGCAAACTTCGTGCCACCTGTTCTAAACACCGGCATCTACGACGAGGTTCTAGACGCTCCAAGCGATGAGGCTTTCGCGTGGGCACGTGCCGCAGCCACCCAGGAGGGCATCCTGGCTGGTATTTCTGGTGGAGCCGCCCTTTGGGGCGTAAACCAGATTGCAAACCGCCCAGAGTACGCTGGCAAGATTATTGTTGTAATCTTGGCTTCGTTCGGTGAGAGATACCTCTCGACCGCTTTGTACTCTGACTTGATGGACTAAATGCCCCAAAACCTACTTTCTCGAGTAATCGAGGATATTGACGCAGCTCTAGTGCGTGACCCAGCGACTAACACTCGATTCGAGATGTTTATGACCTCGCCGGGTCTTCACGCTGTTTGGCAGCATCGAGTTTCGCACTGGATCTGGAAGCGCAAACTGCGCACACTGGCCCGTGTGCTTTCAAACCTGACACGTTTTTGGACCGGCATCGAAATTCACCCCGGCGCTCAAATTGGCCGCCGAGTATTCATCGACCACGGCATGGGCGTTGTGATTGGCGAAACCGCAGTTATCGGCGATGACGTTTTGATGTACCACGGCGTAACCCTTGGTGGTCGAACCCTTGAGTCGGTTAAGCGTCACCCAACCGTCGGCAACAACGTTTCTATTGGCGCCGGCGCAACCCTGATTGGCAACATCACCATTGGCGACAATGCCATCATTGGCGCCAACACCACCGTGACCCGCGATCTAGCCCCTGGCTCTCGCGTGGTCGGCTCGCCAATGCGCGAGGTCGAAGACAAGTAAACAATTGCGCTCGCTTGCTGAGCGCTATTGACGCTAGTTCTGCGGGAAACCCAAATTTATGCCGCCGTGGCTGGGGTCTAACCAGCGACTCGTAATCGCCTTGCCTCGAGTGAAGAAGTGAATTCCCTCTTCGCCGTGAGCTTTGGTGTCGCCAAACAGCGAGCTCTTCCAGCCGCCAAAAGAGTAATAGGCAACCGGCACTGGAATCGGAACGTTGATTCCGATCATGCCGACCTCGACTTCATTTTGGAATCGCCTTGCGGCTCCGCCGTCATTGGTGAAAATCGCGGTTCCATTGCCAAACTCAGATTGGTTGATCAGGGCTAGGCCCTCTTCGTAGCTTTGAACTCGAACCACCGAAAGCACTGGGCCGAAAATCTCATCCCGGTAAACCGCAGAATTAGTTGAAACCCGATCGATGAGCGTTGGGCCTAGCCAGAAGCCTGCTGCCTCGCCGTCAAAATTACCCTCGCGACCATCAACCACCACGGTTGCCCCGTCGGCCTTGGCAACATCGATGTAAGAAGCAACCTTGTCGCGGTGAGCCTTGGTGATCAGCGGACCCATGTCGCAACCACGACGCCCATCACCGGTTTTTAGAGCCTTCATTCGCGCGACGACCTTCTCAATCAGCGCGTCGCCTACGGGCTCTACCGCAACGACCACCGAAATGGCCATACAGCGCTCACCAGCCGATCCAAATCCAGCATTGATGGCTGAATCGGCAACCAGCTCCAAGTCGGCGTCAGGCAGCACCAGCATGTGGTTCTTTGCGCCACCGAGCGCTTGAACGCGCTTTCCGTGCTTGGTTCCGGTTTCGTATACGTATTTCGCGATCGGGGTTGAACCCACGAATGAAATTGCCGCGACATCTGGGTGCGTAAGCAACCCGTCGACGGCCTCTTTGTCGCCGTTCAATACGTTGAATACACCGTCTGGTAATCCAGCCTCTTTGAAAAGTTCGGCCAGCCAAATGGCAGCGCTCGGATCTTTCTCAGATGGCTTTAGAACCACAGTGTTTCCGGCTGCAATTGCCAAGGGGAAAAACCACATCGGCACCATTGCCGGAAAGTTGAATGGGCTGATGACGCCAACCACGCCGAGCGGCTGTCGAGTCGAATAAACGTCAACGCCAGTCGAAGCGTTCTCTGAATATGAGCCCTTCATGAGGTGAGGGATTCCGGTGGCAAATTCGACCACCTCTTGGCCGCGGGTGATCTCGCCAAGAGCATCGCTAAGCACCTTGCCGTGTTCGGCGGTAATAATCTGCGCCAACTCGCCTTTGCGCGCATTTAGCAGCTCGCGAAAGGCAAACATCACCTGCTGGCGTTTAGCCAAAGAGGTGTCGCGCCAAGCCGGAAAGGCAGCATTGGCAGATTTGATGGCCGATTCGATCTCAGCTTGGTTGGCAAGCGCAACGTGCTTGGTTGCAACGCCGAGGGCCGGGTCAAAGACCTCGGCGGTTCGCCCCGAAGTGCTTGGTTGGCGGTGGCCCGAAATGAAGTGGCCAACTGTTGGAAGATTCGTCATTGAGTTCCTTTTCTAAGCCAAGGCTAAACCGTAAAGAAGTGCCAACCCAACCACCACCACACCACAATTACTGCGATGCGGGTATTGCGGTTGTGCATTATTCGAGCGATTAGGTCGCCGAAGGGTGAAATCAAATCAGGTCTGAGCCTGCCCAATAGCCAGGCGGCGAAACCAGCCAGTATTACCGCTAGGTATTCAATCACAGGAATTGGAGGCATTATTTCTTCCTCCAAAGCTGAAGAATTCCGACGCCGATCAGCATCCAAAGAATCAAAAATATGCCGCGACCATATGGCGACTCAAGCACCGGGTTCACGATGATTGAGATGGTCGGATAACTCTGGTCGTCTTTAAAGACACTGGCCCAGATGTAGGCGAAGAGTTCACTAACCGCCATCACAAGGGCAAGGGTCAACCAAATCCACTTTGTTCTAGCCATGAGTTTGGTCGACGATGGCTTGGGCCCGTGGTCGCGATAGTAGACCAAAGTTAAGGCAATCGGCGCCAACGCCAACAACAGAACTACGTCTTGCCAACCCCCGCGTTCTGAAAAAAAGAGCACCGATGAACTCACAAGAATCGCAAGGGCCACCGAAACTTTGCCAAATTTAGGTCGCTCAGGCATGTGCCACTTGAAGAGCCTCTTCCAGTCGGCAATCAACAGC
>JBEEPX010000080.1:0-6888 GCA_041190885.1 Actinomycetota bacterium | reverse complement strand
ACCTTTTCGCCAAGTGCGCGGTCTGCCGGGGCCATGGCGGCAATCTTGTCGACTACCTCTTGCTCGAGTTGCTCGGGCGTCATCTTTTTGCGAGCCTTGGCACGCTCGGCCATGGTCTCTTTTAGCGCCTGCTTTTCTGCGTCTGACATTGCCATTTTTTGCTCCCGGGGGTGTGAACTTTCTAATAGCGTAATCTGCTTTTATGAGCGATTTGAATGTTGTTGGCGACCAAGATGCTTGGCGTTGTTGGCTTTGTGATGCACCGGTCGACCCGGATGCCTCGACCAACTCAGACCTTGGCCCTAGCATCGACAACTTTGCTGCCGCCAAAGGCAAAAAGGGTGTGCCCGCAGTCGAGCGTTTGGCTCACCGTGCCTGCAACACCATGAAGGGCAAGATCGCCCCGGTTGTGCCTTGGGGTTCGGAGCTTTTCGTGGTCGACCCGTCGCCAATCTTTGAATCGGTTGAGCGCCTCAAAGCCAAGGGCGGTCGCGAAGTGGTTGCTCGCTGCCCTAGCCAGAGTGACGCCGATCAGGCATCCGAGTGGTTGTTAGATCGCCTCAGCAGGCTTGCACCAGGTGTTCGATTTGAAACCCAAATCAACCCGGGCGGTGGCCAGTTCATGTTGGTGTTGCGCAGCGCCTAACTAGCGAATGCGCCAAGGGCCGATCGCGTGAACCAACGGCACCACCGAGATCACAATCAGGGTCGTGCCCATCGACGAGTCTTGTTGACCGAGCAGAATGCCTGACACTAGAAGGCCCACGAAGACAATCGAAGAAGTGATGCGCCTCACGCTCGCGTCTAGAACGCGAATTCGTTTCTCCAATTCTGGGTTTCTGAATGTCAATTCGCCTCGGTTAGCGCGGGTAAGCAGTTCGTCCAAGTGTTTGGGCAGTCGTGCAAGCGAGTTGCCGATGCTCAGAGCCTCACGGCCAAAACTCTTTGCGGCCGATGATGCGCCACCATTCAAAAGAGTTCGGGCAAATGGGTCTACCGCATCCCACATGTTGAATTCACGGTTTAGCGAGCTGGTTACGCCCGAAATTAGAGACACCGTGCGAATCAAGAGCAAGAAATTGCCGGGCAACTGGAACGGCAGAGTGCGCACAATCTCGCTGAATTGCATCGCAAATTCGCGAATCTCTCGAGGGTCAGTTTGAGTAAGTTCGGCCACACCCACACCCGCAAACCGATCGAACAGGGCGCCGATGGCGCGCTCCAGTTCTACGGTGTCGGCATTGGGCAGCAAGATTCCCAGGTCCTGAATTGCAGCCAGGTAGGCGCGAGCATCCCTTGCGACGATCGCAAAAATGAACCGCTGAAGTTTCGAGCGCAGCGACTCATCAACCGCCCCCATCATTCCAAAGTCGATAAAGACCAAGCTGAAGGGCACATCAGACCCTTCGATGCCGGGTTTCACAAAGATGTTGCCGGGGTGTGGGTCGGCGTGAAAAAAACCGTGGATGAAAATCTGCTCGAACGTGATGCGCGCGAGTTCGGCTGCCACGGCATTTGGGTCAAGGTTTGCAGCCAGCAAGCCATCGATGTCGTTGATCTTGATGGCGGTCACGTCGCTGAGGGTAAGAACCCTTTGGCCGCTTCGTTCCCAAACGATTTCGGGAGTAAAGACTCGCTCGTCGCCATCGAGGTTCTCGGCGAAGCGCTCGAGGTTCACGGCCTCATGCACATAGTCAATTTCTTCGAGGCTGGTGATCGCAAATTCTTCGACCAATGCTGGTGCGTCGGCGCGACGTGAAACCAGCTTGACCTTTGAAAGCCAGCGGCCAACCCGGCGAAGCGCCTGAAGGTCAACCTCGACAATCTGCTCAATGCCGGGGCGCAGTACCTTGACAATGACATCGGAGTAGCCGAGGTCTTCGGCGATGCCCGCCGACAAAGTTGCCCTATGTGCCTGCCCTAGCGATGCTGCTGCTAGCGGAGCGGTCTCAAAAGTGGCGAAGGCTTTGTCGATGCGCAACCCAAGTTGCGTTTCAATCTGGGCAACAATTCGATCGAACGGCTCGGGTGCCACTTCATCTTGAAGGCCAACAAGTTCGTTTGTTACCTCTTCGGGCAAAACATCCAGGCGGGTCGAAAGAAACTGCCCGACCTTGATCATCAGGCCGCCGAGATCGGCAGCGAGAGTATGAAACTTGCGAGCCAACTTCTTGATGCGTTTGATTCGCCCTTTGGCTACGAACTTAGTGAGGCCGAACTTTGGCAAAACCAGCTCGAACCACCAGGTTTGGGCCAACGCCAAACCCGCAAACCTGATGATTCTTCGGTAGCGGCTCTTCAGAGCCGTCGCTTGCTCGGGTGTGATGGTTCCAAGCAGATTAGTCTGCAATCTTGGTGTCCTCGGCAAGAATTGCGTGCACTTTTTTGCGGGTCTCATCAAGCAGGTCGGCAACGCGCTCTTGCTGTTCGAGGGTTCCGAGTTGGGCAACCTCGGTCAGCGATTTGGCCAAGCGCCCACTCGCCTTCACAACCTTGCCGTTCAAGTCCAACCAGCGGGGTAGTGGCCACGGGTCGTTCTCTTCGGCGGCAGGCTTGGTTGCAGCGGTTACCTTTTCTTTATGTGCAGCTAGGGCGGCTTTGCCATCCTTGGTGATTTTGTAAACCTTGCGCTCGCCCGACTGGGTCGCAGTGATTAGACCTTCGTCAACAAGTTGCTCGAGCAGGGGATAAATGTGGCAGGCGGTTGGCTTCTTGGCGCCCGACTGCCAAGCGGCGATTTCAGTGAGAATCTGGTGGCCGTTTTTGGCTTCGGCTTTAAGCGAGGCCAGGATGAGAGGGCGGTAGTCAACTGAGCTTGGCTTCGATTCGGCTGCTTGCTTCAAATTGCCCAGGTCGAAATTTTCTATTCGGTCGCGCACCATTCCTAAGACCTGCTGAAGGTTGATTCCATTCGGGGTATTGCGCATTTTGTGCTCCTGCTGATGAGAATCCAAGCTTGCCCTGGCTCTATTGTTAAGGCGCTTTTGGTACATATCATTCCGTTGTATTTGCAAGTCTCAGGGTTGGATTAGTGTTTGAACCAGAAGTGCGAAGAAAGAGAAATTCGATGAGGAATGTGACCCTAAACAACGGTGTCGAAATGCCAATCCTTGGCTTCGGTGTATTTCAGATTCCAGAAGAAGCCGACTGCATCGCGGCCGTTGAAGCGGCCCTAGAGGTTGGTTATCGCCACATCGACACCGCCGCGTCTTATCGCAATGAGGCAGCCGTCGGCAAGGCGATTGCGAACAGTGGCATCGACCGAAAAGAGCTTTTCATCACCACGAAGGTTTGGATCGACAGTGCCGGCGAAGAGGGCGCTTTGCGATCATTCGAAAAGTCTTGTGAAAACCTGGGCACGGATTATCTAGATCTATTTTTGATTCACCAACCATTTGGCGACATCTATGGTTCTTGGCGCTCAATGGAGAAGTTGAACCGCGAAGGCCGAGCTCGCGCCATCGGTGTTTCGAACTTTTATGCCGATCGTCTTGTTGACCTGATCGTTCACAACGAGATCGTGCCAGCGGTAAACCAGATTGAGACGCACCCATTTTTCTCGCGTGCCGACTATCAGCCGCTGATGATCGAACACGGCGTTCAGATCGAGTCTTGGGGTCCATTCGCCGAGGGTAAGAATGACCTGTTCACGAACCCGGTTTTGGCCAAGGTTGGCGCTAAGCATGGCAAGAGCATCGCTCAGGTGGTTTTGCGTTGGTTGATTCAGCGCGATGTGGTCGTGATTCCAAAGTCGATTCGTCCAGATCGCATGGCTGAGAACTTTGATGTTTTCGGCTTTGAGTTAGACGACCAAGACATGCAAACCATCGCTGCTCTAGACACGGGTGCGAGCCTGTTCTTCGACCACCGAACCCCTGAAATTGCCCAGCGTTTGGGTTCACACAAGATCGAGCACTAATGCCGACGCCAGAAGACGTTCAGGCTTACAACGACAAGCAAACCGCTGAAGACCAAGTTATTTGCAACTGGTTGGCATCGACCATAGCGGCAGCCTTGCCCGAGGCCGCCGGCAAAGTTTGGCATGGTCACCCGGTTTGGTTTATCGACTCGAACCCGGTGGTTGGCTATCACCGTCAAAAAGACTCGGTGCGCATTTTGTTTTGGAGCGGCCAGTCATTCAATGACGAAGCGCTCAAGGCCATTGGTTCTTTCAAGGCGGCCGGTGTCGCTATTGAGTCGGTCGAAACTTTTAACCAGGATGCGTTTGCGGGCTGGCTCGAAAAGAGCCGAAGCATTCAGTGGAACTATGCAAATTTGCCGAAGAAAAAGGCCCTTGAGAAGCTAACCGACTTCTAAAAACCAAAATCTATTGAACGTGCTCAGGGTTCATGTAGAAGAGCTCCCAAAGGTGGCCGTCTAGGTCTTCGAAACCCCAGCTGAACATGAAACCCATGTCCTGTGGGTCGTTGACACGTCGGCCGCCAGCGGCGAATGCCTTCTCTGACAGCTCGCGCACTTCATCCGCGTTTTCGCAGGCGAAGGCAAAGATAGCCTCGGTGCTAGTTGACGGTGCGATCGGCTTATCGATGAAGCCGGCAAATTTTTCGTGCTCAAGCAACATCACATAGACGGTTTCGTTGACGATCATGCAGGTCGAGGTCTCGTCGGTGAACTGGGCGTTGAAGGTGAAGCCGAGCTTGGTAAAGAATTCGACTGATTTCTTTAGATTGGCAACCGGCAGGTTCACGAATATTGAAGTAAGCATGGGGCAATTCTATGTTCACCCTCGGCAGCATAAAAGGCCCATTTTTCTAAGCCACGCTGACTAACGGGGAAGCGGCTTTTGGAACAAACGAACCTTTTGAGTTGCCTTTACTTTCCTTGCCCAGATGATGATCAGCGGTGTGATGATGACAGTTGGGGCTAACCAGACAATAACCTTGAAAGAGCTGGACGGATCAAGCCTCGGAACAACTTGTTGAACCAGCACGGCCGTGACCGTTGCGATGGTTCCCCCAAGCATGTGGGAGAGGTGATTGGAGATTCTGGTTCCGAAGTCTTCCGCCTTTCCCCATCCTCGTAAATCCTGGACCGCGAACTGAAGCCCTATAGCCCCAAACGCAACGAGAACCCAACCCATCGATCCTCCAGCGAATACTTCTAGGAGCCCGCTGATAATCATCGCTAATCCAACGAGGAGCATTCCCCTTTCGACGTAAGGCTTGCGCTTCAAGATGTAGCGCGAGTTGCGCCCGAACCGCCACCCAGCGTAGGCCATGTAGGAAGAGAATAGGGCAACAAAGAACAACATCGGATTTGGTCGAAGTATAGAGACTGGCAAGGCTGTCGCGGCAACGGCCATCATCGACCAAAAGTACGTTTTCCCAGCAAAGTTATGCTTCCTCGCACCTTTGCGAAATGAAATGGCGAAGATCGCGGCAAGTAATGCGAGTGACCCTGCAACCACATGAAGAATAATGAGAAATCTAGTCAGTTGTTCCATGCACCCAATGCTATTGATTTCAAACTATTGCCGAATGACAAAAGCCCCCAGATTACTCTGGAGGCTTTTTCACTGTCTCATTAGTGAACACCCGACACCTTTCGGTGCCGGAGCTTTTCTTCGCCTGGCGGGGCTGCGGTCACCGAGTCGGCATAACTTGCCGCCTCGATCGGACCTTGCGGAGAATAGGTGGAACGCACTACGCGCCTACTCATCAACACTGACTTCGAAGTCGATTTGGGAAATACGTTTCTACGCCATCTTTCTACGCCATCTTGTGTTTTTGAGGCGAAAAACAACCTCGTGAATAGTCATCGACCTGCTTTACCTTTCGTGAAAAGAAGCCAGACTATTTGTAATGAATGAAAGGCTGTGGCTGATGGCAACGCGCAAGAGAGACTTCACACAGGTCGATGTGTTTTCACACACGCCGTATTTGGGAAATCCAGTTGCCGTCGTTCTCGATGCTGATGGTTTGAGTGACGATGCGATGCAGCGCTTGGCTCGTTGGACTAATCTTTCGGAAACGACTTTTGTGCTGTCGCCAACAACAGCAGAGGCTGACTACCGACTTCGTATTTTCACTCCTGGGGGAGAACTGCCATTTGCGGGTCACCCAACTCTTGGCTCTGCTCACGCCTGGTTAGAAAACGGCGGCCAACCAAAGTTCAGCGGCAAACTGGTTCAGGAGTGCGGCGTCGGTCTTGTCACTCTGAATCAAAGCGAGGAAGGCTCGCAACTTTCGTTCCGTGCGCCGGTGACAGTGAAAAGTGGGCCACTCGAACCAAGTCTTCTATCGACGATTATCAACGCTCTTGGCGTCGATGAATCAGAAGTTGTGGCTCATCAGTATGTAGATAATGGGCCAGGCTGGGTTTGTGTCCAACTCGCTTCCGCAGCGAGAGTGTTGGAGGTTGAGCCGAAGTTTGACGCAGATTCAGATCTGATGCTCGGTCTCATCGGTGCGCACCCAGACGGAAGCGAGTCGGCTTATGAGTTGCGAGCCTTTGCTCCAAAAATCGGAGTGTATGAAGACCCTGTAACTGGAAGTCTGAACGCGAGCGTCGCACAGTGGTTGTTTCGAACTGGTGCAGTTTCTAACGCTTATCAAGCATCGCAAGGACATCGCGTTGGGCGACAGGGAACGATTGCTTTGAGTGTTGATGGTGATGGCGAAGTGTGGGTCGGTGGCCCAACTGTCACCTGTATTCGCGGAAGCATCGACATATAGAAAAAGACCCTCGAAAGAGGGTCTTTTCGCGGAGAATCGTAGACTTAACCCCCTTAGGGCTAACTTTAGCGTCATTACAGGTATTTTAAAATCGTCCAAATCTCTGAGTACTTGTTTGAGTACTTGTCAAAAGAGTGGGGCGGCAGCCTTTCGACTACCGCCCCGCGGTTATTCACCGCCAATCAGAACTGAA
>JBEEPX010000079.1:0-6491 GCA_041190885.1 Actinomycetota bacterium | reverse complement strand
GCGTGAACCTTCAAGATCTGTTCGCGACCAATTAGGTCTGGTGCGCCAACGCCGATCTGACGGTCGAAGCGGCCAGGGCGCAAAAGGGCTGGGTCAAGAATGTCAGGGCGGTTGGTGGCCGCAATCAAAATCACGTTGGTCTTCGAGTCAAAGCCGTCCATCTCAACCAGCAGCTGGTTCAGGGTCTGCTCGCGCTCGTCGTTGCCACCACCGATGCCGGCGCCGCGGTGGCGACCAACTGCATCGATTTCGTCAACAAAGATGATTGCCGGGGCAGCCTGTTTGGCCTGCTCAAACAGGTCACGCACGCGCGATGCACCAACACCAACAAACATTTCGACGAAGTCAGAACCCGAGATTGAGAAGAACGGAACACCGGCTTCACCGGCGACGGCCTTGGCGACCAGGGTCTTACCGGTTCCCGGAGGGCCATACAAGAGCACACCTCGAGGAATCTTGGCGCCAAGCTTCTGGAACTTCTCAGGCTCCTTTAGGAACTCCTTGATTTCTTGTAGTTCTTCGAGCGCCTCATCGGCACCGGCTACGTCGGCGAAGGTTACGGTCGACTGCTCTTTGTTCACGAGCTTCGCGCGCGATTTGCCAAAGTTCATGACCTTGCTGTTGCCGCCCTGCATGCCCGACATCAAGAACCAGAAAATTGCACCGATGATGATGAACGGAAGCAGTGAACCTAGAAGTGCGAGGTACCAAGGGGTGCCCTGAACGTCATCGTTGTAGCCCTTGGCGATCTGGGCGTTTGCGATTGCTTCGGTGACCTGTGCGCCACGAGGCTGAACGTAATAGAACTGCACGTTCTTGCCGTACTTGGCATCTTCGTTGGTCAACACGACGTCTACGCGCTGGTCGTTACCAAGAATCTTGACCGATTCGGCCTTGCCGTTTTCGATCAGGCTTAGGCCGTAGGCGGTGTCCACCTTTTTGAAGGTGGTGCCGTTGACCATCGAAGAACCGATGAGCAAAACCAGAATCGCGGCAAAAATCCAAACAAATGGGCCGCTGAGAATCTTCTTGAAGTTCATGCTTGAGGCGTGAGCCTCATTCCTTTCTAGGCGTAAACCGAAGGCGCCAAGATTGCTACGCCCTTTAGGGTGCGGTAGCGCTCGGCATAGTCGAGGCCGTAGCCCACGACGAATTCGTTAGGAATATCAAAACCAACAAGTGCGACATTTACTTCCACTTTTGCGGCAGTTGGTTTGCGCAGCAATGCAACAACTTCAACCGAAGCAGCTCCACGAGCCTCAAGGTTGGCCACCAACCAGCTCAAAGTCAGGCCAGAGTCGATGATGTCTTCAACAATCACAACGTGGCGACCGAGCACATCAGCATCTAGGTCTTTCAAAATTCGAACCACACCCGACGAAACGGTGCCAGAACCATATGACGAAACCGCCATCCAATCCATTTGAACCGGGATCTGAATTGCGCGCGAAAGATCGGCCATAAACATGACCGCACCCTTCAAAACACCGACAAGAAGAAGGTCTTTGCCTTCGTAACGCTTGTCGATTTCGGCCGCAAGTTCAGCAACTTTGGCGTCAATTTGCTCTTCGGTGACTAGCACCTTGGTGATTTCGTTGCTTACCTTCGAGAGGTCCACTTAGCAGGCTCCTGGTTTGAGGGTTTTAGTGGTTTTCAGAGTGATTTTCTCACCCGTGCGTTCTACTCTAACGCCTGGCAGGGTCAGCGGTTTCTGCCCGTGCCAACGGTCAACCAGCTCATCAACCGCAAGGATGTGCACTCGGGCAAAAGTTGGGGCGTCCAAAATGTCGAGAGCCCGCGCCACAACGCGGTGGCGAATCGCGAGCGGCAGCGCTTTGAAACCCTCGACATCGAGGTGAATGGCGTTCGATTTCATTGCTGCAACCTGTGGAAAAGCCTGTTCCGAAAGGGCTGTTAGCACTTCGTCGTCTTCGCGAAGTTGCTCGGCCGTGCGCACCAGGGCGTCGGCGATGCCGGGGCCAAGCTCGGTTTCGAGCAGCGGCAGAATCTGTTTGCGCACGCGAACCCTGGTGTAGCGAGGGTCTTGGTTCATGGGGTCGAGCCAGGGAATTAGTTTGCTGTCAGCGCAAAAATTCTCGATGGTCTTTCGGCTGATGCCAAGCAGGGGTCGCAGGTAGCGACCCGAGTGCACCGCCATGCCGTTTAGCGAGCGAGCACCCGAACCTCGCGACAGCCCAAGCAAAACGGTCTCTGCCTGATCGTCGAGGGTGTGCCCAAGCAAGATTGCGGTTGCGTCGAGCCGCGCGGCAGCTTCATCGAGCGCGCCATAGCGGGCTAGTCGGGCGGCCGCCTCTGGTCCACCCGCGGTGCCAACATCCACGGTTTTGATTTCGACAGGCTCAAGCCCAAGGTCAACCAGCTTTTCGGCCGTCGCCTTGGCCACCTCAGCAGAACCGGCCTGCATTTGGTGATCAACAATCACTGCACCAACACGGATGCCCGCCCGCGGCCCTTCGAACCCGGCAGCCGCGGCGAGCGCGAGCGAATCTGGACCACCCGAACAGGCGACCAAAACCAACTCACCCTTGCGAACGCCGGCAAGCTCGAGCGATTCACGCAAAGCGCGACGCACATCGGCGATGGCGGCGGTCAGTCGTGGTCGGCGGTTCACCTAACCGAGTTTGCCAGACTTACCGCGGTTAGGCACCCTTTACCGATCCGACCACTAGATAACAAAACTCGACAACCGAACTGCGGTCTTGGCTGGTCGACCATTCAACCGGGCCACCAATCGAAACGACCTTCTGCTCGCTAATCGGGGTCTTGCTCGCCACCGTGAGAGTTCCAGTTGCCTGAGTAGCCAATCCGGCTGCGTTCTTCAGATCAAGCGTTACGAGCTTTTTATCGCCGATGCCCACACCGCTCAGGTCTTCGGCCGAACCAACCAACTTGAGGCCAGACTCATGCAGATCAACAACTCGCACCCATGAATCGTGAATCGAGGCATCAACCTCGACCGGTTCGCGCCAGGTAGCCCTGGTTTGAATGAGCGCCGAATACTTGACGAGCATCGGAACCAGAATCGAAAGTTCGAAGAGCGAGAAGAACAGCGACAGGATCCAACCGAACGCTGGTAGCGGGGCAAGAAAATGCCAAACCAATTCGCTTAGCACGCGGGTAATCAAAGCGCCGGTCAACAGTGCCGCAGCTACACCCGGCAACCAAAGTAAAGCCAGTGAGGCCAATGCCGACTCCGAGGTTCCCCCTTTTGGTGTGACTTTGAATGTTTGCTTGCGACGCAAAACGGTGTCGACCAGTGCGCCAACGTGAATCGAAGAGTTCATCCAGGCGTTCTGAGAACCGCCGAATGGCAGTTGCTTGCCGCCCGAAATTCCCCAGACCGCAAGAATCGCGAGCACCTGCTGAATGCCCCACAGAATCACAACATTCACCGATGCTGGGTTAAGCGGCAGCTGCGCGGTGATCAAAAGCCACACCAATATTCCGGCGAAAATCATGTGCTGCACCGAGACCAGGTAGTAGACAAAATTCGACAGGTATGAAAGGCGTGCTCGCCAGGCATAACCTCGCCCGAAAATTGGCGACTTGGCACCGAGCAGTATTTCGAGAGTGCCGCGAGCCCAGCGATAACGCTGAATGATGAAGGCGGCAAGGTTTTGTGGAGCAAGACCCTTCAACAAAATTTCATTGTGATACACCGCCTTGAAACCCGCGCGGTTGAGCGCCAAAGTGGTCTCGAGGTCTTCAGTGATGGTGTTTGTTGCAAGACCGCCAACTGATTTGAGCGCCGACACTCGCAAGACGGCTCCAGAGCCGCACCAAAAAACAGCGCCACTGCGCTGGCGGCCTGGCAACAGCACATCAAAAAATAGCGATTGATCGTGAACTTCGTTGTCGTAGTGCTGCACCGAGTCAAGGTTTCTAAAACCGTGCGGGGTTTGAACCACGGCAACTTTTTCGTTCACAAAATAGCCGGTGGTGTTTTCAAGGATGTCTGGAGAAGCGACATGGTCGGCATCGAGAATCAACACAAATGAGGTGTTGAGTTTCTTCAGAGCATTGTTGATGTTGCCGGCCTTGGCATGTTCGTTCGACGAGCGCGCCAGGTATTTGGCGCCGTATTCAATGGCCAAATCTCGAACCCAATTTCTGCGCCCGTCATCAAGCAACCAGACTTCTTTCGCCCCACGAATCTTCATCGCTGCCATGAGGGTAGGTTCTAGCACTTCGAGCTCTTCATCGAAGGTTGGAATGAAGACCGCGCTAGAACCGCTGACCTGACCAAACTCATCATCTGCAGGGGTTAGGTTCCAGGCATCCCTCACGAAAAGGGCCATCGAAAACCAGCCGATTAGTTCTGCTCCCCACAGCAGCCAAAACAGAAACGGGTTGATTCCCTCGGACGTATAGATCAGGCGCCAGCCCAAGTATCCGGTCGAAAATGCGATTCCCGTTATGCCGATCCACCTAGTGGCTCGGTGATATTTTCCGAGTCGCTTTCCAATGCGTACGGTCAAAAGACTCGCTGCGTGCGATTTGCGGTTTTTGTAGATGTTCACTGTCGTGCCCCCGTTCGAAGAAGGGCCGGTTTCGTCTCTGCTCTCCGCTGAAATAAGACGACCAAGTTCTTCAGCGGGTCATTGCTCCCAACACCACACTAACTCATCAAGTGATGCCGTTGGTTCTAAACTTGACGCAGAGCAAGAATTTTTCAAACCAAGGAGAACCATGGGTTACGAAGCAGTTATCGAGATTCCTCGCGGAAGCCGCAACAAGTACGAGGTTGACCACGTCACCGGTCGCGTGCACCTTGACCGCGTTTTGTTCACCCCATTCGTTTACCCAGTTGACTACGGTTTCTTCGATAAGACCCTCGGTGGCGATGGCGACCCGCTAGACGCTCTAGTGTTGCTTGAGTTCCCAGTGTTCCCTGGTGTGGTTGTTGACGTTCGCCCAGTTGGCGTTCTTCCTATGGAGGATGACGGCGGCATCGATGAGAAGGTCGTTTGCGTGCAGACCAAGGACCCTCGCTGGGCACACATCCAGGACATCAATGACGTGCCTGAGCAGACCAAGAATGAGCTTTTGCACTTCTTCTCGCACTACAAAGACCTTGAGCCTGGCAAGTGGGTCAAGGTTGGCGAGTGGCAGGGCAAGGATGTTGCCGAGCGCTTGATCAAGGAGGCGCAGGAGCGCTACCTAACCGAGGGTGACGGCGCCAAGGCGAGCAACTGCTGCTGCGACTCAAAGGATGGCTGCACCTGCAAGCCAGGTTGCTGCTAAACCAAGGATTAGACAATAAAGAACCCCACCAAATCCGGTGGGGTTCTTTCTTTAAGTTGGTTATGCGCTCGGGCGACCAGCGTAAGGGAACATTTCACCCCAGCGAATCGGAACGATTCGAACCGTGCGAGCAGGGTTCGGGGCTTCGATCATCAGCCCACCGCCAACGAACATCACAACGTGATATTTGTCACCGTCAAATGCGCTCTCTTGCGAGTACCAAAGCAGGTCGCCGACCTTCATTTCACTCAGTGGCACCAGCTTGCGAGCGGCACCCATAGTGCGGAACTGGTTGGTGGCCGAGTGGGTTCCGATGTAAATGCCGGCGGCAGAGTAGCCAGCCTTCATTAGACCCGAGCAGTCCCAAACGTCTGGCCCCATGCCGCCGAGCACATAGCGCTCGCCAAGCTGAGCCTTCATAAAGTCGAAAGCGATTTGAACCTTGCCGGCATCCGGGTCGCCAACCGCATAAAGCTCGGGAGCGCTCATGTTGGCAGAGCCAACTTGCTGGCGTCGCTCAGCGGCCAAGCCCTCGGCACGCTGGCGCTCAAGATCTGAAGCGGTGTTTCGCAATGTCGCGAGCTGCGCATACATGGTCTTGCTGACTCGGTTGTTCTCGTCGACCTTGGCCTGCACGGCACCGGCCGCATTGCGAGCCTCATCAAACAGCACCTTGGCGGCAGAAGCCTTGGTTGCCAGTTCGTCTTTGGCAACCTGAAGCTGGTCGGTCAGCGCCTGCGCATAAAGCTGCTGCGCAATCGACCGCTGATAAATCTCGTCGCTCTGCTGAGCAATCTTTTCGTTGGCACCCAACTTATAAAGCAGGTCGTCGGCTTTGCCCGCGTTCAAGAACAAATCCAAGGATGTGCCAGCGGCACCGCCGCGATACATCTGTGCGGCAATCTGCCCGAGCTGAGTCTTTGCCTTGCCGGCTGCAGCGGTGGCGGCATCGGCCTGAGCCTGGAGGCTGTTGACCTTGACAGCGACCTTGTCGACTTCACCCTGCGCCTGGTTGAATGCCTCGCCCTTGATTTGAGCAACGCGACCTAGCTTTTCTGCGTCGGCCTCAAGTTCGGCGATGATGGCATCAAGACGCGCAATCATTGCCTTTTTGGCGGTCACGTTCTTCTTTGCCGCCGCTACCTCGGCAGCCGTCGGATAACTTGGAACCGCCCAGGATGGCGCGACCACGGTTGCGGTCAGAGCCAAGCCCGCAGTTGCAACAA
>JBEEPX010000078.1:0-6014 GCA_041190885.1 Actinomycetota bacterium | reverse complement strand
ATATCAAGATAAAGGAGCTGTCCTTGTCAGCATTCCAGTGGTCCGAACTAGATTCAAAAGCCGTAGACACCGCCCGCGTTCTAGCGGCCGATGCAGTTGAAAAGGTCGGTAACGGCCACCCGGGTACCGCAATCAGCCTCGCGCCGGTCGCTTACCTGCTGTTCAACAAGGTAATGCGACACGACCCACGCGACGACCGCTGGTTGGGCCGCGACCGCTTCATTCTCTCGGTGGGCCACAGCTCACTAACCATTTACAACCAGTTGTTCTTGCACGGATACGGCCTTGAGCTCGATGACCTAAAGGCATTGCGCACCTGGGGATCAGCAACCCCTGGCCACCCTGAGTATGGCCACACCAAGGGTGTCGAAATCACCACCGGTCCCCTGGGCCAAGGTCTTGCTTCGGCCACCGGATTTGCCTATGCCGCTCGATTTGAGCGTGGCCTTTATGACCCTCAGGCAGCCGAAGGTCAGTCACCGTTTGACCACCACGTCTACGTAATCGCCGGCGATGGTGACATGCAAGAGGGTGTAACCGCTGAGGCGGCATCGCTAGCCGGCCACCAGCAGCTTGGCAACCTGGTTGTCATCTATGACTCGAACCAGATCTCAATCGAAGACGACACCAACATCGCTTTTACCGAAAACGTAAACGCTCGTTACGAGTCATACGGCTGGCACACCCAGACCGTTGACTGGAAGAAGACCGGCAACTACGTCGAGGACCTTGAAGAGCTTTACAACGCAATTCAGAAGGCCAAGGCGGTCACCAACAAGCCATCTTTGATCACTCTTCGCACCATCATCGGTTGGCCTTCACCAAAGAAGCAGAACTCGGGAAAGATTCACGGTTCAGCACTTGGCGCCGAAGAGCTTGCAGCTCTAAAGACCGTTCTTGGCTTCGACCCAGAGAAGACTTTCGAGGTATCACCAGAGGTTTTGGCTCACACTCGCAGCACCGAGCGTTTCGACCGCGAGCGTTCGGCATGGGAGGCCTCATTCGACGCTTGGGCATCAGAGAACGCCGACAAGAAGCACCTGCTAGACAGAATCGTTTCGGGTGCCACACCGGCAGAACTCGAATCGGCACTGCCGGTCTTCGAAAACGGTAGCTCGGTTTCGACCCGTGTAGCTTCTGGCAAGGTAATCAACGCGATCGCCTCAGTTATGCCTGAACTTTGGGGCGGTTCAGCCGACCTAGCAGACTCAAACATGACCACCATCGCAGGTGCAAAGTCATTCGTGCCTAGCGAGTGGTCAACCCACGAGTGGACCGGCGACCAGTACGGTCGCGTACTTCACTTCGGTATCCGTGAGCACGCAATGGGTTCGATCCTGAACGGTATCGTTTTGCACGGAAACACCCGCGCATTCGGTGGAACCTTCTTGATCTTCAGCGACTACATGCGCCCAGCTGTGCGTTTGGCTGCTCTGATGGGAATCCCGTCGATTTTCGTCTGGACCCACGACTCTGTAGCACTTGGCGAGGATGGTCCGACCCACCAGCCAATCGAGCAAATCGCGACCCTTCGCGCAATTCCAAACCTCGACATGGTTCGCCCAGCCGACGGCAACGAAACCTCATACGCCTGGAAGACCGTTCTAGAGCGTCGCCAGGGCCCTGCGGGTCTTGCGCTTAGCCGCCAGAACCTTCCGGTTTACCCACGCGGTGAGGCCGACGAAACCGGTGCGGTTTATGCCGGTGCCGAAAACACCTCGAAGGGCGCATACACGCTGCTTGAGGCTGCCAACGGCAAGCCTGAGGTAATCCTGATTGCCACGGGTTCTGAGGTCGAGATCGCTGTCGCTGCTCGACTACAGCTAGAGGCCAAGGGTGTTGCAACCCGCGTTGTTTCTGCACCTTGCCTCGAGTGGTTCGACGAGCAGTCTGCCGCCTACCGCGAGCAGGTATTGCCTGCCGGTGTTAAGGCAAAGGTCTCGGTTGAAGCCGGAGTCAGCCTCGGCTGGAACAAGTACGTTGGCCCATTCGGCAAGAGCGTATCGATCGAGCACTTCGGTGCCTCGGCCGATCCTAAGACCCTGTACCGCGAGTTTGGCATGACCGCAGAGGCCGTTGTCTCTGCTGCTCAGGCCTCAATCGCCAACTAATCAAACTTTTACAGAAAACGGAGAAACTCCATGTCAAACAGCCCACTAGCTCAACTCGCAGCCAACGGCGTCAGCATCTGGCTAGACGACCTTTCACGCTCACGCATCGTTTCGGGTGGCCTTCGCGACCTAATCACCAACCGCTCGGTTTCTGGTGTGACCACCAACCCGACCATCTTCGCTGGCGCTCTTGCCAAGGGTGAGGGCTACCAGGCTCAGGTTGCCGAACTGGCTGCTGCTGGCGCTTCTGCCGAGCAGGCGATCTTTGAGATCACCACCAAGGATGTTGCCGACGCTTGCGACATCTTCGCCGGTGTTTATGCTGCCACCAACGGTTTCGATGGCCGCGTTTCGATCGAGGTCGAGCCAGGTCTTGCAAACGATGCCGCTGGCACCGTCAAGCAGGCCAAGGAGCTTTTCGCAAAGGTGAACCGCGAGAACGTAATGATCAAGATTCCCGCTACCAAGCCGGGTCTTGAGGCAATTACCGCAGTAATCGCCGAGGGCATCAGCGTAAACGTCACCCTAATCTTCTCGCTCGAGCGCTACCGCGCAGTTATCGCTGCATACATCGCCGGCGTCAAGAAGGCCAAGGCCGCTGGTCACGACATCTCAAAGATTCACTCGGTTGCCTCGTTCTTCGTTTCGCGCGTTGACACCGAGGTTGACAACCGTTTGGTAGCTGCGGGTCACGCCGAGCTAAAGAGCCAGGCTGCACTAGCAAACGCTCGCCTTGCATACGAGGTATTCGAGCAGGAGTTCGCTACCGCTGAGTGGTCAGAGCTTGCAGCCGCTGGTGCGAACGTTCAGCGCCCACTCATGGCTTCAACCGGTGTCAAAGACCCGAACCTGCTAGACACTCTGTATGTCACCGAGCTGGTTGCGCCTCAGCTGGTCAACACCATGCCTGAAAAGACCATGGAAGCCGTTTACGACCACGGAGTGGTTCCGGCTGCCTCGATCACCAACAACTACGAGGGTGCTCGCGAAGTTCTTGCCAAGGTTGCCGCAGCTGGCGTTTCGCTTGCCGACGCCACCGAGCTGCTCGAAAAAGAGGGCGTTGACAAGTTCATCGTCTCTTGGAACGAACTAGTTGAGACCGTTGACACCGCTCTAAAGGCTGCCAAGTAACCATGTCGCTCAAGGTCGTAGTAGCCGGCACCGCAGCCGCTGCGGTAGCCAATGCCGTTCCAGGTCTAGTTGCAGACAAGGTTGCCAGTCGCATCGCCGCCAAGGACTTCACCCTTTGGGGTACCGAGGCAGAGGCCGAGTCATCAATTCGTCTGGGTTGGGTTGGTTCTGCATTCGACTCTGCTCCCCTGGTTGAGCCGATTCTTGCCCTTCGTGCCGAGTTTGCTGCCAAGGGTGTAAACCGCTTCGTGCTTTGCGGCATGGGTGGCTCTTCGCTTGCACCAGAGGTCATCACCGGTACTGCCGGTGTCGAGCTCGTCGTGCTTGACTCGACAGATGCTGACCAGGTTGGCGCGGCACTTGCCGGCGACCTAAACAAGACCGCGATCATCGTTTCTTCTAAGTCTGGTTCGACCGTCGAAACCGATTCGCAGAAGCGAATTTTCGAAAAGGCATTCACGGATGCCGGTATCGACAAGACCGACCGTGTTGTAATCGTGACCGACCCGGGCTCACCGATGGAAGCCGCTGCCAAGGCAGATGGTTACCGCATCTTCAACGCTGATCCAACCGTTGGTGGCCGCTATTCGGCTTTGACCGCATTCGGTTTGGTTCCTTCGGGTCTTGCCGGCGCAGACATCGCAGGACTTCTTGCCGATGCTCAAGCCGTAGCCGAGTTGCTTGCAAGCGATTCAGAAGACAACCCTGGCCTCGTTCTGGGAGCGGCTCTTGCTCGCACTCCTGGCGAAATGGGTTACCGCGACAAAATTGGCATCGTTTCAGACGGCACCCCAATCGTTGGTTTCGGCGACTGGGCCGAGCAGCTGATTGCCGAATCAACCGGAAAAATCGGCAAGGGTGTCTTGCCGGTTGTTCTCGAGCCGCAGAGCCAGGAATTGCACTCGGGTCTTGCCGACCTGCTAGCGGTTCACGTTCAGGCCGATGCCAAGCCGGTGTCAGGAGACACCGTTTCAGTCTCTGGCCCACTTGGTGCCCAGTTCCTGCTTTGGGAGTACGCAACCGTTGTGGCCAGCCGCTTGCTTGGCATTAACCCCTTTGACCAGCCAGATGTTGAATCTGCCAAGATTGCCGCTCGCGGCATGCTTGAGCAGCGCGACGCGGTCATCCCGGCTGAATTTGAAGCCGATGGTGTCGAGGTTCGCAGCACTGAGCTTGCGGTAACCGGCTCAACCCTGAGTGCGGCAGTCGCAGCGCTTTTGGCCAAGCTTGACGACGACGAGGGCTACGTTTCGGTTCACGCATACCTCGACCGCACCAGTGCACCCGAGGCTGCCGAGCTTCGCGACCTACTTGCCAAGAAAACTCGCCGTCCGGTCACCTTTGGTTGGGCGCCGCGGTTCTTGCACTCAACCGGCCAGTACCACAAGGGTGGTCCTCGTCAGGGTGTCTACCTTCAAATCGTTGCCACCGCAAAGCAAGACATTGCCGTACCCGGCCGTGACTTTACTTTCGGCGAATTGATTGCTTCACAGGCCGCCGGTGACGCCAAGGTGCTTGGTGCTCTCGGTCGTCCAGTGCTGACCCTAACCTTGACCGAGGTCAAGGCTGGGCTAGCCGCTATCAAGAACGCCATCTAAGGAGAAACTCTTCAATGAGTCCAGCTAAGTTCGGACCGGGAAACAACCCGCTTCGCGACCCAGATGACCGCCGCCTCAATCGCATTGCGGGCCCAAGCTCGCTAGTAATTTTTGGCGTCACCGGTGACCTATCTCGCAAGAAGCTAATGCCTGCGGTCTATGACCTAGCCAATCGTGGTCTATTGCCACCTGGCTTCGCTCTGGTCGGTTTTGCAAGACGTGACTGGGCCGACCAAGACTTCGGCAAGGTAGTCAAAGAGGCAGTTCAGCAGTATGCCCGCACGCCTTGGTCAGAAGAGGTTTGGGAGCAGCTTTCTACCGGTATTCGTTTCGTCTCGGGTGAATTCGATGATGACGCAGCTTTCGACCGTTTGAAGGCAACCATCGAGACTCTCGACAAAGAACGTGGCACCAACGGTAACCACGCCTTCTACCTATCGATCCCCCCAAAGGCGTTCGCACAGGTTTGTGAGCAGCTCAAGCGCAGTGGTCTTGCCGCGCCGGCAAAAGACCAGTTCCGTCGAGTGGTTATTGAAAAGCCGTTTGGCCACGACCTAGCTTCTTCTCGAGTGCTAAACGAGGTCGTTGAATCGGTTTTCCCACCAGATTCGGTGTTCCGCATCGACCACTACCTGGGCAAGGAAACCGTTCAGAACATCTTGGCCCTGCGCTTTGCCAACCAGCTCTTTGAGCCGCTTTGGAACGCAAACTACATCGATCACGTTCAGATCACCATGGCTGAAGACATCGGTGTTGGCGGACGTGCAGGTTATTACGACGGCATCGGTGCTGCTCGCGACGTGATTCAAAACCACTTGCTTCAGCTTCTGGCGCTAACCGCCATGGAAGAACCGGTTTCATTCGACGCAGCCGATTTGCGTGCTGAAAAAGAGAAGGTCTTGTCAGCAGTTCGCTTGCCAAAGGACCTCGGCAAGCACACCGCTCGCGGTCAATACGCTGGCGGTTGGCAGGGTGGCGAAAAGGTCACCGGCTTCTTGGATGAAGACGGCATGAACCCGGAGTCGGTTTCGGAGACCTACGCAGCAATGCGCCTCGACATCAACACCCGCCGTTGGGCTGGAGTGCCGTTCTATCTTCGTGCCGGCAAGCGCCTTGGCCGCAGAGTGACCGAAATCGCAGTTGTTTTCAAGCGCGCCCCACAGCAGCTTTTTGC
>JBEEPX010000077.1:0-6901 GCA_041190885.1 Actinomycetota bacterium | reverse complement strand
CTCCCCCGGCGTGCTTGGCAGCCTTAGCGGCATACGGCTTTAGTTGCTCCCAGGGATACTCGGGAAGGCGATCAAACACTGATTGGGCTCTTGGTCTATTCGCCCTGAGGAGGCAACACCGAAATAACGGCGTGGTCCTTAGCGATCTTGCCAACCTTCGCAGCGCCACCAGGCGAACCTAGGTCGTCGAAGAACTCAACGTTTGCCTTGTAATAATCAGCCCACTGCGATGGCAGGTCGTCTTCGTAGTAGATAGCTTCTACAGGGCATACCGGCTCACAAGCACCGCAGTCAACGCACTCATCCGGGTGAATGTAAAGCGAGCGCTCACCCTCGTAAATACAGTCAACCGGGCATTCTTCGATGCATGCCTTGTCTTTGACATCAACACATGGAAGCGCGATTACGTAAGTCACTCTGGTGAATCCCTTCGATTTCTAAGACAAGTTTACCGATGACCGCGCGAAGACCTGCGCCAAGCGCCGGGTCTGATTCGCGGAAACAAAATAATGAATGCACAGAGAGCAATCGAACCAAATGCCCAAATGTTCCCAATTTCATTACCCGGGATGATCAATTCGCCACCCGGTTGAGGCTGCGAGAACCAAAAGATGATGGCGCTAAACACCGCGGTCAGAAGGTAAAGCGCACCGCGACTGCGACGAAGCAATCGAAGAGCCAGAGCAAGCGAGCCAACCATGGTTAGTGCAACAATCAAGCCAATCGGGGCGCCCTCGTAGTCATAGGCGCGAACCTGGTGCAACATTGTGCCGGCAACGGCCAGCAAGGCGCCGAGCGGAATTGCCCAGAAGAAGGTGAGTACCGGGCGCAACTGAACCAACGGGTTAGGCGAAGCACGACGGATGCGCTCTGGGCGGTCGTATCGAATCTCTTTTCCAGGCACGACCGAGTAGGTTTCGGCGTGCACGGCAACCTGGCTGGCATGAGCCTCGAGCGCGGCCTTCTTTTTTAGCGCAGTCTTGGCATCGCCGATCTCGACATCAAATCGCTCGCGCGGCTCGGCAATGACCCAAAATTCGGGTGCCCGGCCCGTGCGCTTGGCTACCTGGCGGATTGCCATCGCGGTAGCCTCGTGAGCCATCTTGTGGTCGGGGTGACCAAATCCACCTCGGCGGTTGTAGGTGAGAACCGCGTCCGGCTTGAACTCGCCAATTGCCTTGATCACGTCATCGGCGATCACCGAAGTCGAAGCCGCTGAGAGAGCAAGTTCATCCAAGTTTTTGCGCTTAGCAGGCTTGCCCCAAGGGTTGATGCGCATGCCGGAGTCTAGATAGGCGCGAGTACCGGCGAACGCGTGCTTGACCTCGCCAAAAGCCGAGAGCGCTTCGCGAAGCTCGGATGCCCTGAATGCGCCCATGGCGGCAAAGTTGCCTTCGAGAGCCTTTAGTTCTTCTAGCTTCACCTTGCCGTTTTCGCCGCGGGTGAGGGTGAAAACCATCACCTCGGCACCCTTTGCGATTCGGTCGGCAATCACGTGACCGGTGAACAGACTTTCGTCGTCGGGGTGCGCGTGAACGATCAGTAGTCGCTTTGGATTAAATGTGCCCTTTGCCATAAAGACACTCTAAGCGATACGACAAAACCCCCGACCCAAGGGCCGAGGGTTTTGTTGAAACCAAAGGGTTACTTGCCCTGGCTCGCGTTCTTGCGCTGTGAGTAAAGGCGCGCACGAACGGTTGAGTCAAGCTCAACCTTGCGAATGCGGGTAGCCTCAGGGGTTACCTCAACACACTCGTCTTCGCGGGCAAACTCTAGACACTCTTCTAGCGAAAGGGTGCGAGGAGGGGTCAGTGACTGGAACTCATCAGAAGAAGAGGCACGCATGTTGGTGAGCTTCTTTTCCTTGGTGATGTTTACTTCCATGTCGTCGGCGCGAGAGTTCTCGCCGATGACCATACCTGCGTAAACCTCGCTGGTTGGCTGAACGAAGAATGAACCGCGCTCCTGCAGACCAATCATTGCGAACGGAGTAACTACACCGGCGCGGTCGGCGATTAGCGAACCGTTGTTGCGGGTAACGATGTCACCAGCCCAGGCGTCATAGCCAGCAGAGATTGCGTTGGCAATACCGGTGCCCTTGGTGTTGGTTAAGAACTCGGTGCGGAAACCGATTAGGCCACGGCTTGGAACCTTGAACTCCATGCGAACCCAGCCGGTGGCGTTGCTGATCATGTTGATCATCTGACCCTTGCGTGATGCAAGAAGCTGAGTCATTGCGCCAAGGAACTCTTCAGGCACATCGATCGTTAGGTCTTCGAATGGCTCGTGAAGCTTTCCGTCAACGCGCTTGGTAACTACCTGAGGCTTACCAACGGTTAGCTCGTAACCTTCGCGACGCATCTGCTCAACCAAGATGGCTAGAGCAAGCTCGCCACGACCCTGGACTTCCCAGGCGTCTGGACGGTCGGTAGGAAGTACCTTGATCGACACGTTACCGATTAGCTCTTTGTCAAGACGGTCCTTGACCAAGCGTGCGGTGACCTTTGCGCCCTTGACGCGGCCAGCCATTGGTGAGGTGTTGATACCGATGGTCATCGAAATGGCCGGGTCGTCAACGGTGATCATCGGCAATGGGCGAACGTCGGCTGGGTCGGCAAGAGTTTCACCGATGGTGATCTCTTCGATACCGGCAACAGCAACGATGTCGCCTGGGTTTGCTTCTTCGGTTGGGAAGCGCTCTAGAGCCTTGGTCTTTAGAAGCTCGGTGATCTTTACGGTCTGGGTGGTGCCATCCTGGCGAACCCAAGCAACCTGCTGACCCTTGCGAAGGGTGCCGTTGAAGATACGAAGTAGTGCAAGACGACCAAGGAACGGCGATGCGTCAAGGTTGGTGACGTGAGCCTGAAGCGGGTGTGCGTCATCGTAGGTCGGAGCTGGGATGTACTTCATGATTGCGCCGAATAGCGGCTCAAGGTTTTCACCCTCAGGAAGTGAGCCATCGTTTGGCTTGTTTAGGCTTGCGATGCCGGCGCGGCCAGATGCGTAGATAATTGGCAACTCAAGAATGCCATCGATGTCTAGGTCTGGAACGCTGTCGTGTAGGTCTGAAGCTAGACCCAAAAGAAGGTCGTGGGTCTCTTCGACGACCTCGTCGATGCGAGCATCTGGACGGTCGGTCTTGTTGACCAACAAGATAACTGGAAGCTTGGCTTCAAGAGCCTTGCGAAGAACGAAGCGGGTCTGAGGGAGCGGGCCTTCAGATGCGTCAACTAGAAGTACAACGCCGTCAACCATTGAAAGACCGCGCTCAACCTCGCCACCGAAGTCGGCGTGGCCGGGGGTGTCGATCACGTTGATGGTGATCTCTTTGCCACCCGAGTGGTCACCCTTATAAGCAATTGCGGTGTTCTTCGCGAGGATGGTAATACCCTTTTCGCGCTCGAGGTCGCCCGAGTCCATAACGCGCTCGCCAACGGCAGCGTGTGAGTCAAATGAGCCAGTCTGGCGAAGCATCGCGTCAACTAGGGTGGTCTTGCCGTGGTCTACGTGGGCAACAATTGCGACGTTGCGCAAGTCATCTCTGGTGGCCTGAGCCATAGGAACATCCTTATATAAGCGCGCCAGGCACAAGTCACCGGCACAGTGTTTGAAACAAAATGGATTAATAGGGCGATGCAGAATTACGTCATCGAGCCCCTGCCCTTTCAGTCTAACTTGAAAGAGCGTTAATTTGGGGTTTCGATTGGGCTAATACCTACTTCGCGGCTAGACGCGCCTCGCGACGAATTCTCTGCAACTCAGGGTCTGGAAGCGGCACTGCCGAGATCAAACGCTGGGTGTAAGGGTCTTGAGGGTTCTTCAAGATCTGGTCGCGCTCGCCGACCTCAACCAATCGACCGTGCTGCATAACTGCAATGCGGTGCGACAGGATGTCGACTACGGCAAGGTCGTGACTGATGAACAGACATGCGAACTTAAGTCGGTCTTGAAGTTCCTGCAAAAGCTCGAGGAATCTGGCCTGTACCGATACGTCGAGAGCCGAGGTTGGCTCGTCGGCAATCAGAAGGTCTGGGGTCAGAGCCAATGCTCGCGCAATACCCACACGCTGACGCTGACCACCCGAAAGTTCGTGCGGGTAGCGGTTGCGGTAGCTGCGCGGCAACTCAACCGAGTCGAGCAGATCTTCGACCATTCGGTTTAGCTCGTCACCCTTGGCCACGCCGGCAAGCAGAATTGGCTCGCCGATGCTCTCGCCGATCGGCAAACGTGGGTTGAGCGAGCTGGCTGGGTCTTGGAAAACGATTCCGGTCTGGCGACGAATCTTGCGAAGGTCTTTTTGCGTTGCGTTGCTGATATCGTGACCAACAACCTCGAGACGACCGCTCGAAATTGGCAATAGGCCAATTGCTGCGCGACCGACGGTGGTCTTGCCCGAACCAGATTCTCCTACGAGACCAACGATCTCGCCTGGGCGAATCTCGAGGTTGAACTCGGTTACCGCCTTGAAAGCTGGGATGCGCCCCCGCTTTGGATACTCAATCTCAACGTTCTCGAGCTTCAAAACCGGTTGGTTGTTAGAGCCCTCTGGTGCACGAAGCTCGCGAACTGCAACCGTGCCCAACTTTGGAACCGAGGCCAAAAGTGACTGGGTGTATGGGTGCTGTGGGCGGTTGAAGATCTGGTCGGCGGTGCCGTGTTCGACGGTTAGGCCATCCTTCATGACCAAGATCTCATCGGCTAGGTCGGCAACCACACCCATGTCGTGGGTGATCAAAAGAACAGCTGAGTTAAGACGGTCGCGCAGGTTACGCATCAGGTCAAGAATTTCGGCCTGAACGGTCACGTCAAGGGCGGTGGTTGGCTCATCGGCAACCAAAAGACCTGGGTCACAGGCAAGCGCCTGAGCAATCATCGCGCGCTGGCGCTGACCACCTGAAAGCTGGTGTGGGTACTTGTCGAAAGAACTCTCTGGGTTCGGGATCTCGACCATGGTGATGAGCTCAATCGCGCGGGCCTTTGCCTCTTTAGGGCCAAGGTCGAAGTGGTTGCGAAGAGTTTCTACGATCTGGAAACCGATTGTGTAAACCGGGTTCAGAGCAGTCATCGGCTCTTGGAAGATGTAGGCAACCTCTTTGCCACGGAACTTGCGAAGGGTTGACGCCGGGGCGTCGACCATCTCGATGCCCTTGACCTTGACGCTGCCCGAGGTGCGAGCATTGCTGGCAAGAAGCGACATGAGACCCATAGCGGTGGTTGACTTGCCAGAACCCGACTCGCCAACGATGGCTAGAACCTGACCAGGAAGAACCTCAAAGTTCATGTCGATGGCAGCTGGGTACCAAACACCATCAACCCAAAAATCGATGTTGTAGTTGCTGACCTTAAGTATCGGCTCAGTCATGATTATTTTCTTCCTGCTGAATCGCCGGCTGCATTGCCTGCGATGATTGTCTCGTGAATAACGTTCAAGTTTTTAGACCGGTCAGCGGCTACATTTTTGCAGCAATCGTCTATTTGATGGCCGCCTGCATGAGCGTTGCTCTTTGGCTTGCCGACAATTTGCAAAACGCTATTAGCGGCACGGTCTGGGCGGTAGCCATAAGCGTTGGCGCCCACCTGATCTTTATTAGACCCAAGGTCACCATCTTCGATGAAGGCGTCACCGTGACCAATCCCCTGGTTAGTTACACCCTGGGTTGGCAGCTGGTCGACGACATCGATGTTCGTTATGCGCTGACCCTGGTGACCCCGGCCAAGCGAATTAGCGCTTGGGCCGCCACAGCACCCGGCCGATACCATGGCCGAACCGTTCACGAGACCGAGCTCAAGGGCTACCGGCTTAGCAACAAGAGTCAGATTCGCCCCGGCGAAAGCCCCCGCACCTCGAGTGGTGAGGCCGCTCAGCTCTGCCGAATTAGACTCGACGCTTTCGCAGCAGGCAACATTCAAGGCGCCGCTGCCGAGGTTAAGTTCAACACCCTCGGAACAGCAGTTCTGCTGTTGGCCGTGGTTGCCGCTCTGGTGATTCAAAACCTTCATTAGGCGCGCGCCTTAGCCAACTTCGCTTCTGCGCGGTCTTTTTTCGTGATGCGACGACGCTGACGTGGGTCAAACGCATCGCGCAAGCCATCACCGATGAAGTTGATGCAGAGAGCGATCGCGATGATGAACATACCCGGATACCAGAACAACCAAGGGCGAGTGGTGAAAGAGTCTTGGTACTTGCTGATCAAAAGACCTAGCGACACGTCTGGCGGAACAACACCGAAACCAAGGTAGCTCAGTGCCGACTCGGTGATGATTGCACCCGACATCAGCAGTGTGACCGAAACGATAATCACGCCAACTGCGTTAGGCAGGATGTGCTTGAAAACGATGCGGGCGTTGTTCGCGCCGGCAACTCGAGCTGCGTCAACAAACTCACGTTCGCGAAGGCTCAAGAACTCACCGCGAACCAATCGCGATAGGCCCGTCCACGAGAACAAACCTAGATAGGTCGCCAAGAAAATCACACCAAGGTTGCCGAACTGGAAACCGATAACCGAGCCGATGATGATGGCTGGGATGGTGATGATGAAGTCGGTGAAGCGCATCAGAATCGCGTCAACCCAACCGCGGAAGTAGCCGGTCACGGCGCCAACAACGGTACCGATGAAAGCAGCGATTAGACCGATGATGACCATAACCACGATTGACTGCTGAGCGCCACGCATAACCAGCGCAAAGTAGTCAAGACCGATGTCATCCTGACCAAATGGGTGGTTTCCGATGTTGAAACCGGTGCCATCGATGAAAGCAGGGATGATGTCGAGGGTCGGTGCACCCACGATGCCGTCGGCACCGATAGACAACTCTGGGTCAATGTCGGTGATGCTCCAGTGCCACCATCCGTGAATGGTAATCGGGTTGTCCTCATTGCCGAGGTGCAAGCCCGAGGCTG
>JBEEPX010000076.1:0-4026 GCA_041190885.1 Actinomycetota bacterium | reverse complement strand
CACGAGCTGCGATTGCGATCTCGGCTGTTGCTGGTCTAGCTACCGTTGGCGTTGTTGCGCCATCGCAGGCAGCTACCCGCACCACCGTAGTGATCGTTGAGAGCAACGCTCTAACCTCACTAAACCCAAGCACCCCAGACACCAACCTCACTATCAACAATGACGTTGCGTACATGACTGGTAACGGCTTCAACTACTACAACTCATCTGCGAACCTTGTAAAGAACACCGTTTTCGGTTCATACAAGATCGTGAAGAGCGATGCTAAAGACTTCCGTGTTCAGTACACAGTTGCAAAGGGCAAGGTCTGGTCAGACGGCACCCCAATCAACGGTGTTGACCTTCTGCTAAGCCACGTGCTTTCAAGCTCGGCTTACTCAAAGAAGGCCGGTCTAGGAGACCCTGCAGACACCGCAAAGGCACCTGCTTTCAACTCACTTGGTTACGGTGGCGTCTACGACAGCCACGTTGTTGGCCTACCTGAGCTATCAGCAGACAAGCAGTCAATCACCGTTCGTTACGACGGTTTCCAGCCTGACTGGGAGCTAATCGGCCCTGGACCATCACCGGTTCACGCTTTGGTTCAGCTTGCAAACGGCAAGACCAAGCTAGGCACCGCAGCTGAGAACGCCGCTGCAAAGGCTGCCTACCTTGCTGCTTTCAAGTCATACAACTCAACCCTTCTAAACAAGATGGCAAAGGTTTGGAGCAACGACTACAACATCAAGACTGTTAACTCGTCAACCAACCCCCTTCTTCTAGTTGGAAACGGTGCCTACAAGATCGCTTCTGCAGTTGCAGACCAGAGCGTTACCTTGACCTTGAACCCTAAGTACAACTCGGGTCCAAAGACCAGCGGCATCAAGACCGTAGTTCTAAAGATGATTGCTGACGGCACCGCTGCGTCACAGGCTCTTGCGAACAAGGAAATCGACATCTACCAGGGTCAGCCAACCGCTGACGCAGTAGCACAGCTAAAGGCAATTTCTGGCGTCACCGTTATCGGTGGAACCAACTCTTGCTTCGAGCACGTTGACCTACGTCTCGGTTCAATCAACGACACCGACTACACCGGCCCATTTGCTGCAAGCAACAACGCTGCAAAGAACGCCAAGGCAAAAGACCTACGCACCGCCTTCCTTCTTGCCTACCCACGTCAAGAGATCGTTGACAAGCTAATCAAGCCAATCAACTCAAAGGCTGTAGTTGTGAACTCATCGTTCACTCTTCCTGGCCAGACTGGCTACTCAGAGATCGTAAAGAAGTCTGGTGTTAGCAAGTTCACCGCAGGTGACCAGGCAAGCCGCACCGCAGCAGCGCTAAAGCTAGTGCAGAAGCACTACCCAACCGCAGCAGCTGGCAGCGACTCAGTCACCGTCACCCTTCTATGGGGTCAGCCAAGCAACACCCGCCGTGCAGCAGAAGCCGCATTGGTTAAGGCTGAACTAGCGAAGGCTGGCTTCAACGTAATCAACACCGGTACCTCAGGTTGGGGTGGCCAGTTGGACAACAACAAGTACGATGCAGCATTCTTCGCATGGTGCCCAACTTCAACCAGCCAGACCGGCACCAACGCTAACTTCTTGTCAGACGGCGGAAACAACTTCATCGGGTACAACAACCCCAAGATGGACGACATCCTCCGCTCGCTAGAGGCCAAGCTAACCCCAGCTCAGATCACCGCAAAGTACCTAGCAGCAGATGCACTTCTTATCGCTGATGCAGTTACCTTGCCGATCTTCCAGCACCCAGCTGCAACCGCTGTCAACTCGGCATTGAAGAATGTCAAGCCAGCGCCTCTATCACCAACCTTGGTGTGGAACTTCTGGGAGTGGAAGTACTAGAACCTAGGTTCTAGTTGATCCTCAACTAAACGAAAAAGGCACTCAGAGAAATCTGGGTGCCTTTTTCGGGTGGAGGACCATTAATTAAATCTTCTGGTTTAGGCTGAATACGAATTCCCTCGGGGATGCCCTAAACACAATGTTGTGAACGAAAGGGATCATTTTGATCGCCTACATCTTGCGTCGATTGTCGGCCCTGGTTGTCATCCTGTTTGGCTCGAGTTTCATCATCTATAACCTGAGCGCAATCTCTGGCGACCCGCTCGAAGCGCTTCGCATCAGCCAAGACCCAAATGCCGCGCAGCAGATCATCACGCTGACTCGTGACCTGCAGCTCGACGTTCCGCCGCCACTGCGCTACTTCTTGTGGCTCAAGGGCGTCCTTGGCGCTTTTGTGGGCCAGGTTGACTTTGGTATGACCCGTGACGCTCAGTCGGTGACCGACGCAGTTGCTGCGGCTATCCCAACCACCATCCGCCTAGTTGTTGGCGCAACCGTTATCGCAATCATTCTGGGTATAACCATCGGTATCGTTACTGCCCTTCGCCAGTACAGCCGTTTTGACTACGCGATGACCTTCTTCGCCTTCTTGCTTTTCTCACTGCCAATCTTCTGGTTCGCAGTTCTTCTAAAGCAGTACTTGGCTATCGGCTTTAACAACTTCTTGACCGACCCACAGGTAACGCCACCTTGGATAATCGGACTCTCGTTGTTCAGCGGCTTGTTCTGGGCGTCTGTCATTGGTGGCGACCGCCGCAAGGTATTCACAATCTTTGGAATCGCCGCAATCGGTTCGGCAGGCATGATTCTTTTGCTTGGCGCGCTTGACTGGTTCCGTAACCCAGGTCTTGGTCCGATCGTGATTTTCGGTGCCAGCGTGGGAATCGCCTTTGCGGTCACTCAGCTTTCAACCGGTCTAGGTGTCAAGGCTGCGCTGAAGTCGTCACTCGCGATGGCTGTTTTTGGCTTGGTCTTCTATTACCCAGCTCAATGGGTTATGGAGCAAGAGAACCACCTATTGAACTTCATCCTGATGGCTATTGTTACCGTCGGCGTTGCAATCTTGACCAGCCGATTCTTTGCCAAGGAGGACCGCGCTGCCGTCACGCGCACCGCGATTATTACTGCCGTGCTAGTCGCTATCCTGATTCTGGTCGACAAGTTCATGCAAACCTGGGCTCCATACATGGCCACCGATGCAATCAACTATCGCCCGGTGCCAACGGTAGGCCAGGTCAACGACTTGCTCGAGCCAGGCAACTTCTGGATCAGCTCTCTCGACATCCTTATGCACATGTTCTTGCCTACCGTGGCCCTTACCTTGATTTCTTTTGCGGGATACATTCGCTATTCACGCGGTTCGCTGCTTGAAGTTCTAAACCAGGACTACATTCGCACCGCCCGCGCAAAAGGCCTAACCGAGCGCACCGTGATCATGCGTCACGCTTTCCGCAACACCATGATTCCGTTGACTACCCTGATGGTCGTCGACTTCGCTGGCATCATCGGTGGTGCAATCATCACCGAGCGCATTTTCGGCTGGGTTGGCATGGGAACGCTTTTCAACCAGGCGATTAACACCATGGACCTAAACCTTTTGATGGGTGTGTTCTTGGTGACTGCAACTATGTCAGTTTTGGCAAACCTGATTGCCGACCTGCTTTATTCGGCACTTGACCCAAGAATTCGAGTTGGAAAGTAATCATGTTCAAGAAAAAAGAAAAAGAGCAGCTTTCGAGCACCGACCAAAACGAAAATGCAATCGCGAACAAAGAGACCGAAGGCCTAAGCCAGGGTCAAATTGTTCGACGCCGTTTTGTTCGCCACCGCGCCGCGATGATCTCGCTGTGGAGTCTCATCATGATGGTGCTATTTGTTTTCACGGCCTCGGGCTTGCACCTAGGTAACGAGGACAACCCAATCACCATCCCGGGTTGGTGGCACTGGAGCATCACCGACATCGACCCAGAGTTGTCTATCGGTGCCGACGGCATCGTAGGTGCACCGACCCTCGACATCATCCCGGCCTTCATCGATGGAACTGGTTTCAACATCGGAAACCACCCATTTGGTCAGGATGACATCGGTCTTGACTACTTTGCGCTGGTAATGCGTGGCGCTCAGCAGTCAATCGTGGTTATGGTCATCATCGGTCTAATCGCTGCTTTCATTGGTACCGTTG
>JBEEPX010000075.1:0-50370 GCA_041190885.1 Actinomycetota bacterium | reverse complement strand
GTTCGCGCCTCGGCAAGGGCTCGAAGTTGGGTCTCAAGAACCTGAGGATTGGCAAGCAAAACCTGCAAACCTCGGTTTGCATAGGTGCCCTCGCCTGCCTGAACAAGGAACGGCAGCGGCTTATCAAAATCAAGGTCTAGAACTCGAACGATGACCCTCTGCGAACCAAACTGGCGAAGCAACTCGGCATACTCGCTCACCTGTTCACCAAACGAAGGCGGCTCGTTTCGTCCTAGATAGAGCAGCTCGGTGCGAAACAGCCCAACGCCGTCGGCACCAGATTGCAGGGCCACCTTCGACTCGATGCTCGAACCGAGGTTGGCAAAAAGCTTGATCGAGAGCGGGTTGTCTTGCGGGTGTTTGGCAAGCTCGAGTGCCTCGGTCGGCGGGTTGGCCGCAGCGGCATATTGAAGTTCGCGATCGGCAGTCGGGTCGACAAACACCTGACCAGAGCTCGCATCGACCAGCAATTGCTGACCCTGGCGAATCACCGGTGCGCCAACCACACCGACCACCATCGGCAGTTGTGCGGCTCGAATGATGATCGAAGAGTGCGAGGTTGGGGTGCCCTCGGCGGTGATCACGGCAAGCACTCGAGTCGGGTCTAACTTGGCGGCATCAATCGGCGACAGGCTTTCAGTGACCAGGATGAACGGCTCGGTCGGAAACTCTGGGCCATCCTGACGACCACTCAATTCATCGATTACGCGATTGCCAAGGTAGCCAAGATCGCTGGCTCTAGCGGCAAAGTAACCGCCCAAGGCTTCGAGTTGACGAGCGAACTGATTGAACGCCCCTCGAATTGCGCGCGAGGCATCGTGCCCCTCAGACAGGTGTGACTTGACCGCATCAAATAGAGCCGGATCGCGCAGAATCATTGCCAGGGCTTGCATTACCTCGAGCGCTTCACCCGCGGTTTGAACGCTTTCGAGCTCGAGCGCAACTGCATCCATGGCCTTTTTAATGGCAATCAAACCGATTCGGGCACCGGGTTTAGAAATTTCGGCGAGCGCTTCGACCGCGCGCAGATGCACAAAAGCCGGCCCCGAGGCAACGCCCGAGCCCACCCCCGCACCAACCAACACGCGTTCTGCCATAAAACGAGTCTAAACGCGCGGTTAAACTTGAATCATGTCAATCAAAGTGGTCACGGTAAATGTCAATGGCGTGCGCGCTGCCTTTAGAAAGGGCATGGCCGAATGGATTGCCGAGGCTAACGCCGACATCATTGCCCTGCAAGAGGTGCGTGCCGAGACCAAAGACCTGGTTGACCTTTTTGCCACCACCGGCGAATGGCACATTTTGCACGATGCCGCGACCGCCAAGGGTCGTGCCGGCGTGGCCATCGCCAGCAAGCTAGAGCCGGTGGCTCACCGAACCAACCTTGGCCCGGATGAGTTTGACTCTGCCGGCCGTTGGCTCGAGGTCGACTTCAATGTTGGCGGCAAGACCCTGACCGTGATCAGCACCTACGTGCACTCGGGCGAGGTTGACACCCCGAAGCAGGTCGAAAAATACAAGTTCCTCGAGGCCATGCAGTCGCGAATGGCTGAGCTGATTGCCGCTGGCGGCTTTGTAGTTGTTGTCGGCGACCTAAACGTTGGTCACACCGAACTAGACATCAAGAACTGGAAGGGCAACCTAAAGAACGCCGGTTTCTTGCCCGAAGAGCGTGCCTATTTCGACACCCTGATGAAGAAGCAGGGTTGGGTTGACGTTGGGCGCGAGGCTCACCCAGAACAGCCGGGTCCATACACCTGGTGGTCTTTCCGCGGTCAGGCCTTCGACACGGATGCCGGCTGGCGCATCGACTACCACCTGGCAACCCCGGCCCTGGCTGCCGGTGCCAGCGACTACAAGGTCGAGCGCGCTGCCAGCTATGACACCCGCTGGACCGACCACTCCCCCGTGGTCGTCAACTACTCGATCTAACCCAAACTAAATCGCACCTTTTAGGATTGACCCATGACTAAGCCAAACTTGCTAAGCGGCATGCAGCCATCTGCCGGCTCGCTGCACCTCGGAAACTACCTTGGGGCTTTGGTCAACTGGACCAAGATGCAGGATGACTACAACGCCTACTACTGCGTTGTTGACCTGCACGCGATCACGGTTCCGCAGAACCCAGAAGAACTTCGCCGCAACACTCGCGTTACCGCCGCCCAGTATTTGGCAGCTGGCATCGACGAAAACAAGTCGGCCCTCTTTGTTCAGTCACACGTTCCAGCTCACGCACAGCTTGCCTGGGTGCTAATGACCCTGACCGGTTTCGGTGAGGCCGGTCGCATGACCCAGTTCAAAGACAAGTCACAGAAGGCCGGCGCAGATGCGGCATCGGTCGGGCTATTCACCTACCCGGTCTTGCAGGCTGCCGACATCTTGCTCTATCAACCAAAGGTGGTTCCGGTCGGCGAAGACCAGCGCCAGCACCTCGAGCTAACCCGTGATTTGGCCACTCGATTCAACTCGCGATTCGGCGAAACTTTTGTGATTCCAGAAGCGGTCATCCTCAAAGAAACCGCCAAGATTTTTGACCTTCAAAACCCAACAGCCAAGATGTCTAAGTCGGGCGACCCAAAGGGCCTGGTGAACATCATGGATGACACCTCGGTCGTGGTGAAGAAGATCAAGAGCGCAGTCACCGACCTAGATGGCGTGATTCGCTTCGATCGCGAAGAAAAGCCGGGTATCTCGAACCTGCTCGGCATCTACTCGGCCATTACCGGTGAGGGCGTCGATTCATTGGTTGCTCGCTTCGAGGGCGCAGGCTATGGCGCGCTGAAGACCGAGCTCGCCGAAGTTGTGGTTGCCGCAATCGAACCGATTCGCAACCGCGCCGAAGAGTTGCTGAGCGACCCAGCCGAGCTAGACCGCTTGCTTGCCCGCGGCGCCGACAAGGCCAACGAGCTTGCCGAGCAAACCTTGGCAACGGTTTACGAGCGCATTGGGTTCGTCACCGCCAAATAGGCAGTAGCCCGCGCGGCCCTGCGATTCCATCCAGTGGAATACTTTGCCCCCGATGCCTGTTGTCTGGGATGATAGACATGTAAGTAAGTTCAAACGGTGAATCCTCACCTTTTGAACGAAAGTGTTGAAATTTACATCGTAAATTTCAAACTTTGAAACAAAGTTCTTCGGGGTCAGTGAAAATCTGAGCCGGCGGTTAAAGTCCGCGACCCGACGAATCAGCCATTTGATTGGCAAGTGAGCTCTGGACATCCAGAGTGAGCGGTTCGGCGGTTGAGCTGGTGAAATTCCAGCACCGACGGTTAAAGTCCGGATGGTAGAAGAACCTGATCGAGTCGAGTTTTGCCCAGAGAAATCTAGGCGGGCCCGACTGGGTGTTCGCGTGCGCGGTCGTAGTAATACGAGCGATGAATGTGAACCATTTCAGCATCCCCGAAGGCCAAAAATTGAAAGCCAGGGTTGATGCACCAAATCAAGCAGTACGAAGCCGCGATGAGTCGCGCGCTCGAACTTGCCCTAAACGGCCCTGCCTACGGAGTCAACCCACAGGTTGGTGCCGTGCTGATCGACGACCAGGGCCAAATCGTGGCCGAGGGTTGGCACCGCGGCGCTGGCACCGATCACGCAGAGGTCGACGCCCTCAAAAACCTGGCTGCAACCGGAATATCATCGCAGGGGCTAACCGCGGTAGTCACCCTAGAGCCTTGCAACCACACCGGCCGAACCGGCCCTTGCTCGCAGGCGCTCATCAATGCCGGCGTAGCCAAAGTCGTTTATGCGGTCAGTGACCCGAGCGAAGCTGCGGCCGGCGGTGGCGCAACGCTGAATGCCGCTGGCATCGCCACGCTTTCGGGCATCCTAGAAATTCAAGCCAAAGATCAAAACCGCGTCTGGCTAACCTCGACCAAGTTGGGTCGCCCGTTTGTGACCCTTAAATGGGCCGAAACCCTGGATGGCCGAAACGCAGCCGAGGACGGAACCTCAAAGTGGATCAGCGGGCCGGAATCGCGTGTTGATGCGCACCTTCGCCGCTCACAAATCGATGCCATTTTGGTGGGCACCCAAACCGTTTTGATGGACGACCCAGAGCTGACCGCACGTCGCCCAGACGGCAGCCCTTATGAGCACCAGCCGCTTCGCGTTGTGATTGGCGAAACCGAGCTGCCCGGCGATGCACGAATTTTCAACGATGGTGCCGAGACAATTCACTTCAAGACTCGTTCGATTCACGGAGTGCTTTCGGCGCTGCACGAGCGCGGCGTTCGTCACGTTTTGGTCGAGGGCGGGGCCAAGGTGGCCAGCAACTTCATCAAGCTCGACCTGGTCGATGAATACCTGACCTACCTTGCACCAATGTTGCTGGGCGGCGCACGCACGGCAATGACCAACCTGGGAATCGACACCATCGGCGACGCTAAACACCTGATTTTCAAAGAGGTCTTGCCCCTCGGCGCCGACCTATTGATTCGCTCGGCACCGGTGGCAACCGGCGACAGCCGAATCGCTTCACCAACCCAACTTGATCAGAGGAGCATCTAATGTTCACCGGAATCGTAGAAGAACTTGGCCGCGTGAAGGCTATCGAGGTTCAACCGGACGCACTTCGTTTGACCATCGAGGGCCCGCTAGTGGTCTCGGATGTAAAGCGCGGCGACTCGATTGCAGTTTCGGGCACCTGCCTAACCGCAGTCGAGCATGATGCCACCACCTTCACCGCGGATGTGATGCAGGAGACCCTGCGCCTAACTTCGCTCGATGGAATCAAGGTTGGCGACCCGGTAAACCTCGAGCGTGCAATGACTGCGGCTACTAGATTTGGCGGGCACGTTGTGCAGGGCCACGTCGATGGGGTTGGCGAAATCATCAGCCGCGAACCAAGCGAAAACTGGGAGTGGCTGCGAGTGCGCATCCCGGTTGATTTGATGAAGTATGTGGTTCTCAAGGGTTCGATCACGATTGATGGCGTTTCGCTAACCGTCAACGAGGTTGGACCAGACCACATCGGCTTGAGCCTGATTCCCGAAACTCTGGCACTCACCACCCTGGGGTCAAAGAAGCCAGGCGACAAAGTAAACGTTGAGGCCGACGTAATGGCCAAACACATCGAGCGCTTGCTCGAAGCGAGGAACATCTAATGCAGCTATCAACCATCGAAGACGCAATCTTTGCTCTTCGCGAAGGCAAGCCCGTGCTGGTTGCCGATGATGAAAATCGTGAAAACGAGGGCGACGCCATCATCTCGGCCGAACTAGTCAGCCCAGAGTGGATGGCCTGGATTGTGCGCAACACGACGGGTTTCTTGTGCGTTCCGATGGACGACCAGCGAGCCAACCAGCTCAATCTACCGGCCATGACCAACGACAACAAAGACCCGCATGGCACCAACTACACAATTTCGGTGGATGCGGCAAACCGCTTCAGCACCGGCGTTAGCGCTCAAGACCGCGCCAACACCGCCAATGTTTTGGCTGATCCGCTATCGACTCCAGAGTCTTTGATTCGCCCCGGCCACATGATTCCGTTGCGAGCCAATCCGCAGGGTGTGCTTGGTCGCCCAGGTCACACCGAGGCTGCTGTTGATCTGATGAAGCTGGCCGGCCTATCTCCGGTTGGCGTCATCGGAGAAATGGTCAGCGAAGACGGAACAATGATGAGGCTTCCCGAGTTATTACTTGTAGGTCAAAAAGAAGGGCTTCCTGTGATTACTGTCGAACAACTTGTAAAACACCGTGACACCAACCCTGCAATCGAAACAGCAGACCCGCGTCTTGCGCGCGCTCACTTCGAGGCAGAGACCAACGTTCCTACCAGCCACGGCGTGTTCCGCATGCGCGGCTACCGCGACACCAAGACCAGTGCCGAGCACGTGGCCATTATTTCGGGCAACCCAACCGGCGAGAACGTTCTAGTGCGCCTGCACTCAGAATGCATCACTGGCGAGGCCTTTGGTTCGCTCAAGTGTGAATGCGGCCCTCAGCTCGACTTTGCTCTAGACACAATCAATGCCAACCCAGATGGCGGCATCGTGATTTACCTTCGCGGCCAAGAGGGTCGAGGCATTGGCTTGCTCAACAAGTTGAAGGCCTACTCGCTGCAAGAGGCCGGCTACGACACCGTAGATGCAAACCTGGCACTTGGTCTTCCGGCCGAGAACCGCGAATACGGTGCAGCCGTGTCGATTTTGCTTGACCTTGGCGTCAAGAGCGTTCAGTTGCTCACCAACAACCCAGCCAAGGGCGACTTTTTGCGCGATGCCGGAATTGCCGTAAATTCTTACGTTCCGGTAATCGTCGGCCAGGCTGAGCAAAACGCTGGCTATCTAGAAACCAAGCGTGCCCGCATGGGGCACATCATCCCCGGGGAGAATTAATGAGTGGAGCGGGAGCGCCCAAGCTTCAAATCGATGCAAGCGATCTGCAGGTTGCGATTGTTGTAACTAGCTGGCACACCAACATCACCGATGGCCTTTTGGCAGGTGCCGAGCGCGCTCTGAAGGCTGCCGGCAACAGCGAGTATGAAATCTGGCGTGTGCCTGGCGCTTTTGAACTACCACTTGGCGCCCAGTATGCAATCGATGCCGGTGCAGACGTTGTGATTGCCCTTGGTGTTGTCATTCAGGGAGACACCCCGCACTTCGACTACGTTTGCTCGGCTGCGACCGACGGCTTGAACCGCGTTCAGCTTGACAGCGGCATTCCAGTTGGCTTCGGTCTGCTCACCGTAAACACCGAACAGCAGGCGCTCGATCGCGCTGGACTACCTGGCTCAAAAGAAGACAAGGGTGCCGAAGCAGTTGAAGCTGCGGTGCTGATGGCTAGACTGAGGGCATGAAACTAGCCTTCGACATTGTTCTCGTTCTTCACCTGCTCGCCTTTGCTACCGTTCTCGGCGGCGTGCTAGCAGAAACCAAAAACTTCAAAACCGGCGCCAAAGTTAACTCGGGAATCATTCACGGTTCGTGGCTTGCCTTGATCACCGGTTTGACCATGGCCGGCTTGCTGCCGTTCGCCGAACCAGAAGAAAGCCTGAACGGCACCACTCTTGCAATCAAGGGTCTTGCTCTCACCGGCGTCTTCTTCATCGCCTACACCTTCCAAAAGAAGGACGTCACTCCAAAGTGGGTTGTGCCAACCATTGGCGCGCTCGAGATTGTTGCGCTTTCAGTTGCCGTAATCGGTGGAGTTACCGCCTAAATACATTCAATAAAAAATGGCCCGAGAATCAATCTCGGGCCTTTTTTTATGCGGTTACCACTGGTAACTAATGACCGAACCTTGGCCGGCGCCCCACTGGGTTTGCGCGCTGACTCGGTAAAGCCAGGTCACGCCCTTTGGCGGAGCCTGCACTGAGTAACTGGTGGTGGTACTCGTGTAGTACAAGCGCCAGGTCGCACCGTTGTCGGCCGAGTACTCGATGTTGTATCGAAGAACACTGCCACCGCCGAGATTGGTTGGTGCAGCCCAGCTGAGCTGAGCACGAGTGGTGGAAATGGCCTTGATGGCTACGCCCTGAACGGCAGAAGCCTGAGCGAACGGCATCTGCAGCGACAGGGTTCGCGAAGGCAGTGAATTTCCGATTGCATTTTTGGCAATCACGCGCACAATCAATAGGACTCCGACCGATTCACGCACAAGGGTTGCCGAGGTGGCGTTTGGATCTGCTGTTGCTGCGCTGGACCAAACCGAGCCAACCAGCTTTTCAACCACGTATGAAGTTAGCGGTGAACCGCCTAGGTCATAGGGCTTGCTGAATTTGACCGAAACACTGCCATCGCTTGCAAAAGTGACCGAACTTAGGTTGGGTGCCGAGGCAACCGTCGCCGCGGTCGTCGCGGTCACCGTGTTTGAAACAGCGCTCGCGCCCGCAAGTGTGTTCGCGCTGACTCGATAGGCACGTGTCACGCCTTTTGGCGGAGCAGGCAGGGTAACGCTGGCTGCAGTGGCGTAGGTACGAGACCATGTGAGGCTGTTGTCGCTGTACTCAACCAGGTAGTTGGTCACTGCGGTTGCGCCGCCAAGGTAGTTGGGAGCCTTCCAGGCAAGCACGACCGAACCCGGCTTTGTGGTTAAGTCGGCCGTAAGCTCCGTAGGCTCACTGGCCTTGACCAGCGGAATTGAAACTTTCGCAATAAGGCTCGGCACTGACGCACCAATCTCGTTTACGGCCGTAACTCGCAACTGATGAACTTGGCCAGGTAGTCCTCGGGCAATGTTTATGGTTCGACCTAGGTCTCCGCCCAGCGGCTGCCACACGCCGTCAACAAGAGTTTCGACTCGGTAGGCGGTGATCGGTGAACCACCGGTATCGCCGGGAGCACTCCAAGTGAGCACTATGTTCGCGTCAGCGGCAAACTTTGTGTAAAGCGACTGCGGTGCGCTTGGAGCCGACTTAGCCAGCGACACCAAAACGCCAGCGCTAGGCACCCCGGCACCACCAAGCGTGTTGGCACTCACGCGGTAAAGCGTTGCCACACCCTTGGTTGGGGCCGCAAACGAAATGGTGGTTGCAGTAGCCCCAGCCGTCAGCAGTCCGCGCCATGTATTGCCATTGTCGATGCTGTACTGAACGTTGAATGATGAAATTGGCGACCCGCCAGTTGCTGCCGGGTGCGCCCAAGTAAGTGTGGTTCTGAGAGTCGTTAGATTCGTGTCGGCAGCCAATCCAGTAGGAGAATCGGCTTTGCCATATGGCATCAACAAGTTTGGCGACTGGGTAGGTTCTGATGCGCCGATGGCATTTTGAGCGATGACGCGAATTGTCATAATTTTGCCCATGGCCAGCCGCTCGGAACCAAAGCTGAAGGTAGATGAAGAAACCGAAGCCAAATCGACCCAGTTTGCGCCATCAAGTTTCTGAATTAGATAACCGGTAATTGGCGTGCCACCAAAGTCGAACGGTGCGCGCCAAGTGATGCTAACCGCGTTATCTGCCGCTAGCGACAGGGAGACCGACAGAGGCTTTGAAGCCACGGTTAGCGGGGTCTCGGCTTTTAGCACCTCGGAGTAAAGACCGAAACCAGATGAGTTTCGAGCTGCGACTTTGTAAAGCATGGCAGTGCCCTTGGGTGGAGCCACTGTTGAGAAGGTCAACGTGGTTGCACCAAGCGAGGCAAGTGCCCGCCAGGTTGTGCCATTGTCGCTGCTGCCGAGCACCTGGTAGCCAAGAACAGGAGCGCCGCCATCGTCGGTCGGCTTTGACCAACTCAACGAAATAGTCGTCAGGCTTTGGCTGCTGATTGCCAGTGAACCTGGAGCGCTAACTCGGTCGGCAGGCGTCGCAAAAACATAGTTGCTCGAAGGCTCGCTCAGACCAACGCTGTTTCGGGCGAACACGCGGTAGGTTACCGAGGTAGCTCGAGGAGGCATGCTCACGTCGAGCCAAGTGGCGGTTTGGTCTGCCACATCGACCCAGTTGGAGCCTTCGAGGCGTTGAAGCAAGTAGCCGGTGATCGGCTCGCCACCGCTTGATGCAACCGCCCATTCGAGGTGATATAGGTCGCCCTTGCGGCCAGACATGTTGAAGTAAGGCTTTGATGGCGCATTGGCAGGAGTAGAGAAGCTGGCTGTTGCCTGGGAGCCATTGGTTTGCAAACTAATGGCGCGCACTTTTACCCAGTAAGAGGTTTTCACTGACAGTCCGCTTAGCGACTGGCTTAGTTCGGCGGTGTTGAAAGTGCCAAGCAGGGTGTTGGAACCGGTCTTACCAAAGGTGACCTCGTAGGTGATTGGAATCGAATCAACCACTCGTGCAACCTCGCTCCAGCTGACCTTGGCCGTGGTCGCGGAGATAGTAGACACAGCCAAACCCGTGACAGTAGCCGGTGGAGCAGTTGAAGTTTTGAAGTTAAACGGGGCGGTAGGCGCTGAATCACCCGCGGCATTGACCGCGAAGAGGCGCATTGTGTAGTCGGTGAGGGGTTGCAAACCAGCGATTACACCCCAACGCGAAGTGGTAAAAGTTGAATTGATCCAAGTTTCGCCTCGAAGCAGCTCGAGTCGGTAGCCCTTGATTGGGTTGACTCCGCTTGAAGCCACTGGAACCCAGGTGAACTGTGTGCCCGTGCCCCAGTTTGAATAAACTGCCAGCCCCGTCGGAGTTGCTGGCGGTAGGCCGAGCGTGGTCAGAACAATAGTTGGGCTCGGTGCAGATGCTCCAACGGCATTGACCGCGCTCACTCGAGCCTGATAGCCGGTTGATGGTTCTAGGCCTGCGATTTGGGCAAAGGTTTCGGTCGTCGAAAGGCTTGACCAGGTGGCGGTGGCAGCGCTTCTAAATTCGACTTTATAACCAACAATCGGCGAGCCGTTGTCGGCTGGGGCCACCCAATTTAGGGCGAAGGAATCCTTGCCGATCGAACTGGCTACCGGAGTTGCCGGCGCTGTTGGAACTCCAACAATCGGAGCGCTCTCTGCCGAGTTTAGGAAGCTGGTGTTAAGCAGGATATTGCCGTTTGGAGTCAGCGAGTTGCTGATCACGCCGGCCTGCCCGTTTTGCTTGAGGACAGCCGTCACCTGGGCCGGAGTCGCGGTTGGGTTCTTGGCCAAATAGAGCGCTGCTGCACCAGAAACGTGCGGGGTTGCCATCGAGGTGCCGTTCCACGTAAGCGGAGCGCTGAAGTCTTTGGCGTTATCGGAGGTAATGGCTGCGCCAGGTGCAAATATGTCGGTGCACTCACCCCAGTTTGAGAACGAGGCACGTGCATCTGTGTTGGTGCTGGCACCAACGGTGATTGCGTTAGCGGTCGAAGCCGGTGAAACCTGACAGGCATCGGCATTTGAGTTTCCGGCGGCAACGACGGTCAAAATTCCGGCCGCAGTAACGCGCTCTAGGGCGGCGTTGACGGCCAAGCTTTTAGGCCCTCCCAGGCTCATGCTCACGATGCCTGGGGTGCCGGCCGGGTGGTTGGCGACGATCCAGTCGAGAGCGGTGATTAGGCCCGAGTAACTGCCCGATCCGCTGCAACCAAGCACGCGAACCGGAACGATGAGAGCCTGTTTTGCAACACCAAATTGGGTGCCGGCTGCAGTGCCTGAAACGTGAGTGCCGTGACCGTGACAATCGGTGGCCGATAGACCTTGACCGAATGTGTCGAATCCTGGCAAAACGCGACCGGCTAGGTCGGGGTGATTGGCCTGAACGCCGGTGTCTGCGATATAAATTCGCACGCCAGCGCCAGCCGACGATGGGTAGGTGAAAGATTGGTCGAAGGTGGTGTTGAACTGATCAAGGCGGTCAAGTCCCCAAGATTTTGTAGGGGTGTCGATGTCGAAAAGCGACATCGCTTCGTCGGGGGCGACCGAGATGACCGCTGGGTTGAGAGCCAATTGTTCTGCCTCGAGGGCCGTCAAACTTAGCGTGAAGCCATCAAGTACATAGTCGAGTTGATCGAGTGGGGTTTCGCCCATCGATGCGATTGCTTTGCGAACCTCGATGTCGGTGCCCGGCTGAATTTGAACAATGTAGATGCTGCGCTCAATTGCGGCGAAAGCCTGCACCGGAGCCATGGCAAACGCGAGAGCAAACGCCAACCCCAAGGCCAACCCGATGCGAATTTTCATGTTCGCTGCAAAACCGAAAACGTTGTTCATCAATCCCCCGATTTAGTTGAAATCAACATACGTCAAAGGTATGACAATTAGGGCCTGCCGTCTAGCGCATAAACAGGGCAGTTAGACGCTTAGTGGTGAACACCAAACCGGCAACAATCATCACCAAAAAATACAAAATGTGGCCAAAGATGTCCGGGGTTAGGTCGCCAAGCATGAACGCGCGCTCGAGCTGAATAGCGTGCCAGAGTGGCCAAGCCTGAATGAATGCCTGCAGCCAGTCTGGATAAATCGAAAGCGGATAGAAGGTTCCCGAAAACAGGAACATCGGCAGCATGAAGAAGTTGATCCAGTTCATCTGGTGAAAGTTCTTCAAATAAGAGGTAATTCCCATTCCCACCGAGGCAAAACCGAAGGCGATCAAGACCGCACCGGGAACCGCAAGAATTGCCCACCAACTGGTGATCAGACCAAGCGGAGCCATCACCGTCATAAAGCCAAGCGCATAAACCAAACCGCGAAGCAGCGCCCAACCGATTTCACCGATGGCAACATCCAAGGGGCCAATCGAGGTCGACAACATCGTTTGGTAGAGCTTGGCAAAGTGCATCTTGAAAAACACATTCCAAGTCGAGTCATAGATTGCGCCGTTCATAGCCGAGGTAGCCAAGAGCGCCGGTGCAATAAAAGCAGCGTAGGAAACCTGTTGGCCATTCGAGCCAGAAACTCCACCGACCAGCTGGCCGATGCCAAACCCAAAGGCCAAGAGATAGAACACCGGCTCAACGAATCCCGAAGCAACGATGATCCAGTTCGAGGTCTTTAGAGCCAAGAAGTTTCTCTCAAGAACCTTTAGTGACCGCCCGGCATAGACGCTCGAGCCAAATCGCCCGCGGCGACGTTCGGCAATCGCAATGGCCGAATCTAGTCCGGCATTAATCAGACTCATGCTGCCAACCTCTGTGAAATCTTGCGGGCAGCCAGAGTCATGCCAACTGCAGCCCAGACGACCAGGTAAATCCAGTGGCTAGCCACAACCCAACCCTGCTGAGGGTGGTTGTAACTGAGAATGCGACCGAGGTCGGTGCCGTGCCAAAGCGGCGAAATCCAACCGATCCACTGAAGGTAAATCGGCATCGATTCGAGCGGATAAAAGGTGCCCGAGAACATGAACATCGGCGCAACTATGAAGCGGCCGACGATGGCAAAGAACCCGTCATCCTCTTTCACATAACTGCTGGCCGCCATCATGCCGGCACCAAAAGCTAAACCGGCGAGCAGCGCCGTGAAGAACATCGGCAAGGCGACACTGATGTCGATTGCACCAAAAATGAGCAAGATCGCTTCATAGAGCACGGTCGTGAATACCGTGCGCACCATCGCCGCAAATAAAACCCCACCCATGATGTCGCCACCGCGAATCGGGGTTGCGTTCATCGCGAAGAAGGTTTTATCCCAGAGAAAGCCCTCCATGATTGGAAACGAAAGTTCATCCTGGCAGGCCTGAATGGCGGCCGTGGCCAGCAAGGCCGGCGCCAAGAAGGCAAGGTATGAAACGCCACCGAGTTGATCGTTAGTGCCGTTGGCATCGACCAACGCGCCGATTCCGATACCGACCGAGAAAAGGTAAAGCACCGGGTTGCCCAGGCCGAACGAAAGCATCGAGCCCCACCACTTGATCATGGTGCGAAGTCGCGCCTCGGCTACGTGATACCAGGCCAGGTTGATTGCTCGTTGAGCGTTTACTAACTTGAATGAGCCCTGCCACTGCGACTTGTGCACTGACTGCTCGATCGAAACCGCGTCAGACATTATTCGACCAGAGTTCTGCCGGTCAGGCGCAAGAACACATCCTCGAGAGAACTGCGTCGAACCAGCGAAGTCACCGGTTCAAGCCCTCGAGTCAAAATAGTGTGCAGGTCGGCCTCGCCGTTTTCTGAATAGATCAAAATGCGGTCGGGCAAGATCTCGATTCGATCGCCAATGCCCTTCAGCTGGTCGGCAACTTCCGCGTTTCGGCTCGAGCCAAAGCGAACTTCCAAGACTTCCTTGGATGAGTACTGCTTGATCAAGTCTGCGGGTGACCCCTCGGCCATGATCTTGCCCTTGTCCATCACGATTAGGCGGTCGCAGAGCTGCTCGGCTTCATCCATGTAGTGGGTTGTGATCACCAGCGTGACGCCCTGCTCTTTGAGGCGGAACAGACGGTCCCAGAGAATGTGGCGGGCTTGAGGGTCGAGGCCGGTGGTCGGCTCATCGAGCATCAGAATTTCGGGCTCGTTGACCAAACCTCGGGCGATAGTGAGGCGACGCTTCATGCCGCCAGAAAGTTCTTCAGCCTTGCTGTTTCGCTTTTCGGTTAGCTGAGCGAACTCGAGAAGCTCTTCGACCTTGGTCTTCAAGAACTTGCGGCTCAAACCAAAGAAACGGCCATAGCTAAACAGATTTTCATGCACCTTTAGTTCGCGGTCAAGGTTGTCTTGCTGCGGCACAACACCAAGGTGCGCGCGAATCTCGGGGCCGTGCTGGTTTGGGTCTTTGCCCAGAATAGTTAGGTCACCGCCGGTGCGCTTAGACACGGATGCGATCATCTTCATGGTGGTCGATTTGCCGGCACCGTTTGGACCCAAAAGCCCGAACGCCTCGCCGCGCTTGACCACAAAATCGATGCCGTCCACGGCTACGAAATCGGCGTATTTCTTGGTCAGGCCCTTGGCCTCGATCATGTTCTGCATCGTCGTTGAAGAGTTCATAGTCTCTCCAATCTACTAGCCTTGAACAATGACTTCGAACACCGCAAAAACCGCCGCGCGTCAGCGCCCCGGCAACAAGCGAGTGACCGGCAAAGAGCAGTACTACACGCCAAAAGACCTGGCGCAAAAGCTCATCAAAGAGGTCGAGGTTTTGGTTCCAGATTTGGCTCGTCGTGCGGTCATTGAACCTGCCGGCGGCACCGGGTCATTCATCGAGGCGGCTCGCACCGCGGGTGTGACCGATTTCTTGTCATTCGACATCGAACCAAAGCACCGCGATGTTCTGAAGGCCGACTTTTTGGCTGCGCCAATTCACACCCAAGATGCGGTAACCATTTCTAACCCGCCATTCGGGCGCAATAACTCGCTATCGATTCCGTTTTTCAACAAGGCGGCAGACCACAGCGAGTTCATCTGCTTCATCGTGCCAAGATCATGGCGCAAGTGGTCGGTAATCAACCGCCTCGACCGACGATTTCACCTGATTGCCGATCACGACATCCAGATTGACTACGAAAACGACCTTGGAGAGAAGCTCTCTCAGCGCAACGGGCTAAACACCTGCTTTCAGGTTTGGCGGCGCAAGACCGAACTGCGCTCGCTCATCAAAGTTGCCGACCAGGGCCTTGTCGAAAAGACCGACGCGCAATCTGCCGATGTGGCGCTGACTATTTTTGGTTTCGGCTGCGGCACCGTGCGCACCGAGTTCGAACGCAAGCCAAATTCGACCCGAATGTTTTTGAAGCTAAAGCACCCTCAGGCTCTGGCCGCTTTGCAGACAGTTAACTTCGAAACCTTCTTCAAAAACACCGCCTACACCCCGGCGCTTTCGTTGCCAGAAATCAACTATCTGCTGAACGAAAAAATCCTTGGGAATCCCCACCTAGAGAAACAGGTTTAACCAAAGATGAGCATGATGGGCGGCCGCGGGCGCGGCAGATCGATGGCACCAAAAGATTCGGGGCCAAAGGCTAAGTTCTCGCAGCTCTGGCCATACCTGATGGAGCACAAGGGCGCACTCTGGTTGGCCATGGGCCTTTCGGTGTTGGGCGCCGCGATTAGCCTGGCTCAACCACTAGTGGTTGGCATGGTGATCAACGCGGTTCAGACCGGCGCTGACCTTGGCCCGCTGATCGTCATCCTCGTTGGTGTGATTCTGGGCAGCGCTGTGCTCGGTGGATTTATGTATTACGTGCTGGCGAAAGCCGGGGAGGGCGTGGTGTTTTCGGCCCGCCAAAAGCTAGCCAACCGCCTGCTCAAACTGCCAATTCACGAGTATGACCTTCGCCGCACCGGCGACCTGGTTTCGCGTGTTGGCTCAGACACAACTTTGCTGCGCGCCGTTCTGACCCAGGGGCTGGTTGATGCGGTCGGCGGCATCTTGATTTTTGTTGGCTCGCTGGTTGCCATGGCCATCATCGACCCAATTTTGCTTGGCCTAACCCTGATCATGGTCGTGATTGCGATTGCATCGATCGCCGTCACCGCCCGCCAGGTGCGTTCGGCCACCACCAAGGCTCAGCAGCGAGTTGGCGACATGTCTGCAGCTGTTGAGCGAGCACTGAGCGCGGTGCGAACCATTCGCGCGGCCCGTGCCGAAAAGCGCGAGAGCCGATTGATTGCCGAAGACGCCAAGGAAGCCCTAAAGCAGGGTGTAAAGATTGCCAAAATCAACGCGATGATCACCCCTATTGCCGGCCTGGCAATGAACGGCGCCTTCATCGTGGTTCTCGGCGTTGGCGGCTACCGCGTCGCAACTGGTGCCACCACGGTGGCAAGCCTGGTTACCTTCATTCTTTTGATGTTCCAGATGATTCGCCCACTCGGTCAAGCCTTCGGTGCTTACAGCTCGGTTCAGTCTGGCCTGGGTGCGCTAGCCCGCATCCAAGAAATTCTCGACGTGCCGGTAGAAGAAACCGAAGCCGAGACCAGAAACTCGGCCAAGGTTGCAGCGGTCAACGACATTGCCATTGAGTTCAGAAACGTTTCGTTTGGTTATGCCGAACCGGCCCCAACCGAAGACAACCCAAACCCGGAAAAGCGCGAGGTTCTCGAGAACGTTTCGTTCGCCATCAAGCGCGGGTCACGCGTTGCCTTGGTTGGCCCTTCGGGTTCTGGGAAATCAACCACCTTCTCGCTGATTGAGCGCTTCTATGAGCCGACCTCGGGTCAAATTTTCATGGATGGCCAGGCCGTTACCACTCTTAGCCGTGATGCGCTTCGAGCGCAGATTGGCTATGTCGAGCAAGACGCCCCGGTCTTGGCCGGTTCGATCAAGGCCAACCTGCTGATTGGTTCACCAGATGCGACCGATGAGCAGCTGAAGGCCGTTCTCGAAGAGGTGAACCTGACCGAGGTTCTCGAGCGTGACAAGCGCGGGCTCGATGCCGAGGTGGGCGAGAACGGAATCATGCTCTCTGGCGGCGAGCGCCAGCGCCTTGCAATCGCTCGTGCACTGCTGGCGGCGCCTCCGATTTTGCTTCTCGACGAGTCAACATCATCGCTCGACGGATTGAACGAACAGCGCATGCGCGAGGCGATTGATTCGGTGGCAAAAAACCGCACGCTCCTAGTGATTGCCCACCGCCTGTCAACCGTGGTCGACAGCGATCAAATCATCGTGATTGAGCATGGAAAGGTTGTCGGAATCGGCACTCACAGCGAATTGGTAGCCTCGACTCCGCTTTACAAAAAGCTGGCGAAACAACAGCTCTTGGTCTAGTTGGCAACTCCTTTTTGTCACAAAACTTAACAGTTAGTCACACGCTGTAACTTTCAACCGGCACGCCCGGCGCCTCGGTAATTTTGAATGAATCCATTCATACTTCGAGGAGCCTGCCATGTCGCTTTATGTAGCCGAACTAGACACCACCGACAACGAAAACATCCAGGATGTTCTTGCCGGAGTTGAGGCAGCTGCTCAAAAAGCCGGTGGCGAGTTCATTGAGAGCCAGGTCACCGCTAACCACAACCGCGTTTTTGCGGTTCTCGAGCACGACAACATCGTTACCCTGCGAGGCGACCTAGAGGCCGCCGGATTCAAGGTTGACGAGCTAGCCCTCGTTCGCCTAATCGGTGCCGAGCTAGAAGACATCAAGAAGCTCAAGCCAGCCGGCCAGTACCTGGTCGAGTGGGACTTTCCAGAGGGTTTGACCATGGACAAGTACCTTGCTCGCAAGAAAGAAAAGTCGCCGCTCTACAACGACATCGAAGACGTGAAGTTCTTGCGCACCTATGTTCGCGAAGACATGGTGAAGTGCCTGTGCTTCTATGACGGCGACAGCGAGGATGCAGTTGTTGCTGCTCGCCAGGTTGTCGACACCCCAATCAGCCGACTACACAAGCTAGAGGGCTAGTCATGGCAACCGCCACCCTTCAAGGTCTGCTCGAGCAGATCGAAGAATGCGCGAAAAACGTTGATAAGGCAGACGAAAATCTGCGCAAGGTTTTGCTCGAAGACATCGTTGGTCAGGGTTTCACCGCTTTCGGCTTGTCAGACAGCCTCGAACCGATTGCAGCTCAGGCCGAAGTAATTCAAGGTCTTGCCGAAAAGTGCATGAGCTCGGCTTTCGTTACCTGGTCGCACCGCATGACCACCGAGTACATCGATCGATTTGCCAGCGATGCGTTGCGCTCTGCGCACCTAAACGAATTGCGACGCGGCACCCGAGTTGGTTCTACCGCTCTTGCTACCGCGCTGGCCGACAAGTCGGGCAAAGAGCTATTGCCAATCACCTTCACCGAGGTCGATGGCCATTTTGAAATCAATGGTGTGATTCCTTGGGCCTCAAACCTGTATGAAGACACCCTCGTGGTATTTGCAGCTCGCAACGAAACCACCGAAGAGCGAGTGATTTTTGCATCGCTGCTGAGCAAGCCCGGAGTTTCGGTAAAGCCTGCCGGCGAACTACTGGCCCTAAATGCCACCGCCTCTGGAACCGTAAAGTTCGAAGGCCTTCGCCTAAGTAGCGATGAGGTGCTAACCCGCGACGTCGACTTCTTTCTAGGTCAGATGCGCCCACGTTTCTTGGTGCTTCAGTCGGCGTTCTGCCTTGGATTGAGCAAATCATCTTTGGCCGCGGTTAAGTCTTCGAACGGCACTCTGCCTTTTGCCGAAGACATCGCGCACTTCGAGGCAGAGTTGAACCGCCTCGATGCCGAGCTAAACCGTCTGGCCGCAGACCTTGGCGCCTATCCGGCACCGGGCAACGGCTTTGCACCGCTCGACTTCTTGAGACTTCGCCTTGGCGCAGCCGAGCTCGCTCAGGCAATCACTCGTGTCGAGCTGGCTACCATCGGCGGCCGCGGCTACTACAGCGCCAGCGACACCTCAAGACGAATCCGTGAATCGCTGTTTCTATCGGTTCAGGCACCTACCGAGGGGAGCTTGAGATGGGAAATCTCACAGCTAGCCTCGTAAACGTTTCGATTAGCCGATCGGCTGCCGGCGCACCGGTAATTGAGAACCTAAACCTCGACATCACGGAAGGCGAGATCCTTGCCGTGGTTGGTGGCTCTGGTCGCGGAAAGACCACGTTGTTGCACGCGCTTGCCGGCTTGCTAAACGTGAGCGACGGCGAAATCAAGCACTTTGCCGCCCCTGGCAAAAAGGCATCCGGGTTGGTCTTTCAAGACGCCCTGTTGCTGCCCTGGCTTTCGGTTCGCCAGAACGTGCGACTCGGTTTTAAGTTCAAGGCAAACCGCAAGGCTCTTGGTAACAACGCCGCCGAGCTCGCCGCCAAGGTGACTAACCTACTCAAGATTCTGGGCATTTCAGAGCTGGCCGACCGCAAGGTGAACCAGCTCTCGGGCGGCCAGGCGCAGCGCGTTGCGATTGCCCGAACCATTGTTACCGAGCCAAAGCTGCTGCTGCTCGACGAGCCATTTTCGGCCCTGGATGCAGCCACCCGCGGCGGCCTGCAAACCTGGCTAAAAGAACTGCGCGCCAAGCTCGACCTGACCATCGTGATCGTCACCCACGACATCGACGAGGCACTAACCGTTGCCGATCGCGTGCTTCTGCTGAATGAGCCAGGCGTTGCCGCAACCAGCTATTCGGTTAGCGAAGGCCAGAACACTAACGAAGGCCTAAAGGCCGAAATCATTTCCCAGCTCGGCTATTCCATCTAAGAGAGAAAACAATGACTGAAAACAACGCACTAGACGCAACCTGCGCACACGACACCGATGGCTGGTTCGACCGCCGCACCCTATTGCGCCTAGCCGCCGTTGGCGCCGCTTCGGCTTCGGTCGTTGGCTTCGGCGAGGCTGCGCCGGCAAACGCCGCCAGCTGGACCAACGCGCTCGGCAAGTTGAAGATTGGCTACCTTCCAATCACCGATGCATCGCCGTTGCTGATCGGTCACGCTAAGGGCATCTTCGAAGAGGTTGGCATCAAGACCGAGCAGCCAAAGTTGTTCCGCTCATGGCCATCACTGGTCGAAGCGTTCCAGGCTAAGCAGCTCGACGTTGTGCACCTGCTAATGCCGCTGGCTCTACAGCTAAAGTTTGCCGCTAAGCAAGACATCAAGGTAATCACCTGGAACCACACCAACGGCTCTGCGCTAACCGTGAACAAGAGCATCAACAAGTTCGGCGAGCTTGCCGGCAAGACCGTAGCAATTCCGTTCTGGTACTCGATTCACAACGTAGTTCTTCAGCAGCTCTTCCGCGCCGAGGGTCTAACCGCAATCACGACCGGTGATGCAAACGCCGCAAAGAAGACCGTCAAGTTGGTTGTGTTGGCTCCTGCCGACATGCCAACAGCTTTGTCGAACGGTCAGATTGCCGGTTACATCGTGGCCGACCCGTTCAACGCGGTTGCCGAAGTAAAGGGCATCGGAAAGATTCTTCGCTTCACCGGCGATGTTTGGAAAGAGCACGCTTGCTGCGTGACCGTGGTTCGCGGTGACTTGATCAAGAACAACCCGTCGGCAGCAATCGCTCTGACCGACGCGATTGTTCGCGCTCAGCTCGAATTAATCAAGGACCGCAAGGGTTCGGCAAGCCTTCTATCTTCAAAGGGTTACCTGCCACAGCCGCTTCCGGCGATAAACAAGGCACTCAATGATTACTCGACTGCCGAATACAAGTCGGCAATCAAGCACCCGGAGTGGAAGTCAAACCGCATCGACTTCAAGCCGTTCCCTTTCCCTAGCTACACCGCTGCGCTAATCACCGAGTTGAAGAAGACCAAGATTGATGGCGATGCCAGCTTCTTGAGCAAGATCAACATCAAGACCGCGCACAAGGATTTGGTTGCAGTCGGCCTTGCTGAGGCTGCCATTGCCAACAACGGCGGCAACGCAAAGTTCGGACTACCGGCTAAATTGACCCGCACCGAGGTCATCAAGCCGTGATTCTAGGAGTCTTGCTTCGAGTCATCACCACGGTTGCGGCAATCGCACTGTGGTGGTGGTCGACAGATGTTCTTTCAGCCGAAAACCCGATTTTGGCTTCGATGAGCCCATTCGACGCCGTGGGCGCTCTGTTAACGGCCTTTGAGTCTGGCGCAATTTGGCAAACCATTGGGGTTAGCCTCGAGCGCCTTGGCTATGGACTGTTGATTGCGACCGTGCTGGGTGTTCTGCTTGGTCTAGCCATCGGTTCACGTCGTCGAGTCGAGCAATCGACCTCGATCGTGGTGCAGTTTTTGCGCATGGTTTCGCCGCTCTCGTGGGCACCGGTTGCCGTTGTGCTTTTCGGCATCGGAACTCCCCCGGTGGTCTTTTTGATCGCGATCGCAGCCGTTTGGCCAATCACGATGTCGACCGCCGCCGGAGTCAAGGCCCTAGACCCAAACTGGTCGCTGTTGGCAAAGTCACTTGGTGCAACCAAGGGCGAGACCCTGAGGTCGATTGTTGTGCCTGGCATTCGTGCCCACGTTTTGACCGGAATTCGCCTTGCCCTCGGTGTGGCCTGGATTGTCTTGGTTCCGGCCGAAATGCTCGGCGTTGACTCGGGTTTGGGGTACCAGATTCTGAACGCTCGCGACCAGCTTGCCTATGATTTGCTTGCTGGCATCATGCTGCTGATTGGCCTAATTGGTTTTGCCATGGACTGGCTAGCGCAAGCGCTTTTCAAGCGTTGGAGCGCGGCCACGGCCTAGCAAAAACCAGTTAGATTTGGGTTATGAGCCCAAAGATGCTGCTCGCCCAATTTGGCGAACCAACCGACCGCGCAACCGCCCTGGCGATGGATGCGGCCGACCCGCTTGCACACTACAAATCGCAATTCTTTATTAGCGACCCGGGCCTTTGCTATCTAGATGGAAACTCGCTTGGCCGCATGCCAAAGCGCACGATCGAAAAGGTCAATCACTTTCTGACCGAAGAGTGGGGCACCGAACTGGTCGACGGCTGGTCGCACTGGATTGACGAAGCTCAGACCGCAGGAAACCTGCTGGGGCGCGCAACCCTTGGCGCCGCCGAGGGCCAGACACTGGTGCAAGACACCACCTCGGTGAACTTTTATCAGCTGTGCGTTGCCGCGATCAAGGCCCGACCAGGTCGCAAAACGGTCATCATCGACTCATCAAACTTTCCGACCGACCGCTACATTCTTGCCGGCATCGCCGACGAAATGGGCTTGAACCTGATCACACTAAACAACGATGGTTTCGGTGGGCCGGGCCAGGTTGATGTGGCCGCGGACTGCGAAATGATCACGCCTGAAATTCTTGCCCCGCTGCTAAACGACGACATCGCTTTGGTCACTTTGCAGGCCATTCACTATCGCTCGGGCTCCCGCCCCGACATCAAGGGCATCACCGACTTGGTGCGATCACACGGCGGACTTGTGGTTTGGGACGCCTCTCACGCCGGTGGCGCAATCGACCTTCGGTTCGATGAGTGGGGCGTCGACCTTGCGGTTGGCTGCACCTATAAATACGGCAACTCGGGCCCAGGTTCTCCTGCCTGGCTTTATGTGCGCAAAGAAATGCAAACCGATTTTCTGGCCCCGATTCAGGGTTGGTTCGCGAACGACAAGCAGTTCGTGATGGGTCCGTTCTTTGAGCCGGCCGAGCACATCCGCCGTTTTCAAATCGCCAGCCCATCAATCATCGGCATCCGAGGCGTTCAGGCCAGCTACGAAATGATCGAAGAAGCCGGCATGGTGGCAATCAGTCACAAGGCGGCCTTGGGCACCGAGCTGATTTTGGCCCTGTATGACGCCTGGCTCGAACCCCTCGGATTCACTCTGCTGACCCCGCGCGACCACAACCAGCGTGGTGGCCACATCACTGTTGGCCACCCCGAGGCAAAGCGAATTGCTGCCGCGATGCGGACGTTCGCCAACACGATTCCCGACTACCGAGTGCCCGACTCGATTCGTTTAGCGATCGCTCCACTGCCAACCAGCTACACCGAAATCTGGGATGGCATTTCGCGCATGCGCGACCTCGTGGTTTCAAAGCGCTATCTCGAAATCGAAGACAACGGAAGCCGCGTTACCTAATGAGCGAGCAAGACAAAAAGGCAATCACCTATATCTCGTACTTGAAGGTGGATGAGCTGCTCGAATTGCAGCAGCCCGAGTCAGATGGCGAACACGACGAGATGCTCTTCATCGTGATTCACCAGACCTACGAACTTTGGTTCAAACAGATGCTGCACGAAATCGCCGAAGTGCAGCGAACCCTCGAAGCGGGTCAGTCACACCGGTCGCTGGCAATCCTTGGTCGAGTGCGAACAATCATGAAGACTTGCGTTGGGCAGCTCGACATCCTCGAGACCATGACTCCCCTGCAGTTCAATACTTTTCGAGGCCGGTTGCAGTCATCAAGCGGTTTTCAATCTGCTCAGTTTCGCGAGTTTGAGGCAGTTCTGGGCCGGCGCGATCAAGCCGGTGCTGGTGCCGACAAGCACTCGGGCATGGGCATGGCCGAGCACCTGATTGCTGGTTCGCCGGCTCGAGCCCGCGTCGAGGCAGCAATGCAGCGCCGCTCGCTTTGGGACAGCACACTTCTTTACCTCGAAACCCGCGGCCACAAAATGCCATCCGAGGTTATTCATCGTGATGTGACGAAGCCCTATTCAGACCACGAGGGCGTGCAAGAGGTTTTGCTTTCGGTTCACCGAAACGATGCCGAGGCGGCCATGATTTGTGAAGCGCTTGTCGACTTGGATGAGGGCCTGCAGGAGTGGCGCTATCGCCACGTGAAGATGGTCGAACGCACCATCGGACACAAAATGGGCTCTGGCGGATCATCTGGGGTCGGTTATTTGAGCAGCACCCTGTTCAGGCCGGTATTCGCCGATCTTTGGGCAATTCGCAGCCGTTTTTAGAGGGCGCTTCAGGATTGCGCTTTTAGGGCTCCCGCTTTAGCGCAAGTGTGCGGTGCGAGTTGCGGTGTCGACCACGTTCTTCACGAGCATCGCACGGGTCATCGGGCCAACGCCACCCGGGTTAGGCGACAGCCAACCGGCAACCGCCGCAACACCCGGGTCAACATCGCCAACCAAGGTTGCCTTGCCGTTTTCGCCCTCAACGCGAGTGATGCCAACGTCTAGAACGGCGGCTCCAGGTTTGATCCACTCTGGTTGCACAAAGTGCGCTACGCCAAGGGCAGCAACCACGATGTCGGCACGCTTGACTGCGTGCTCTAGGTCGCGGCTGGCAGAGTGAAGCAGGGTCACGGTTGAGTCGGTGCCCTTGCGGGTCATCAACAGGCCAAGTGGGCGACCGACGGTCACGCCGCGGCCGATAACGGCAACCTCGGCACCACGGGTTGGAATGTCGTAGCGCGAAAGCAATTCAACAATGCCGGCAGGGGTGCATGGAAGCGGAGAATCAAGCTCGCCTGAAACACCTAGAACCAAGCGACCAAGGTTGGTCGGGTGTAGGCCATCGGCATCCTTGGCGGGGTCAATCAGCTCAAGCATTTCGTTGGTGTCGATGCCAAAAGGCAACGGCAACTGAACGATGTAGCCGGTGACATCCTTGGCGTCATTAAGGTCGCGAATGGCTGAGCGAACGTCGGCCGAAGTCGCGTTGGCAGGCAGGTCGACACGAATCGAGTGAATGCCAACCTCGGCACAGTCGCGGTGCTTGCCGGCAACGTATGAGTGAGATCCAGGGTCGTCGCCGACCAAGAGCGTGCCAAGGCCAGGGGTGATTCCCTTTTTCTTTAGGGCAATAACCTGTTCGGCTAACTCTGCCTTGATGGCCTTTGCAGTTGCTAAGCCATCGAGCTTGATCGCGGTCAAGCGATTACCAGTTCTCGAGACCGCTGTATAGCGGGAAAGCCTCGGTCAGCTTGCGAGTGCGCGCGCGAAGAGCGGCGATGTCTGGGTTTGGCACCAAAACACCGGCGATGATCTCGGCGACCTCGGTGAACTCGGCTGCGCCGAAACCGCGGGTAGCAAGTGCCGGGGTTCCGATGCGAACACCAGAGGTAACCATTGGTGGACGAGGGTCGTTTGGAACCGAGTTGCGGTTCACGGTGATGCCAACCTCGTGCAATAGGTCTTCGGTCTCTTGGCCGTTGATCGGTGCGTTGCGAAGGTCAACGAGCACCAGGTGAACCTGGGTGCCGCCGGTTAGAACCTGAACTCCGTTGGCAACAACGTCGGCCTGGGTTAGACGGTTGGCGATGATCGCAGCACCTTCGATGGTGCGCTTCTGACGGTCTTTGAACTCGTCGGTCATGGCTGCCTTGAAGGCAACGGCCTTAGCGGCGATGACGTGCATCAATGGGCCACCCTGCTGACCAGGGAAAACCGCAGAGTCAATCTTCTTGGCGTATTCGGCCTTGCAAAGGATCAAACCTGAGCGAGGGCCAGCCAAAGTCTTGTGAACGGTGGTCGAAACCACGTCGGCGTAAGGCACTGGGCTTGGGTGCAGACCGGCTGCAACCAGACCGGCAAAGTGGGCCATGTCGACCCAAAGCTTTGCGCCAACCTCGTCGGCAATCTTGCGGAACTCGGCGAAATCTAGGTGACGTGAATAGGCAGACCAACCGGCGATGATGACCGCAGGCTTTACCTCGTGCGCGCGGGCACGAACGATGTCCATGTCGATTAGGTGGGTCTCGGCGTTTAGCTCGTAGGCGTGGGCCTCATACATTTTGCCCGAGAAGTTCAGGCGCATGCCGTGAGTTAGGTGGCCACCGTGAGCCAATTCAAGACCAAGGATGCGGTCACCAGGGTTGGCTAGTGCCATAAGCACTGCGGCGTTTGCCGATGCGCCCGAGTGTGGCTGCACGTTTGCGTGCTCGGCACCGAAAAGGGCCTTAGCGCGGTCGCGGGCTAGGTTCTCGGCTACGTCAACGGCCTCGCAACCACCGTAATAACGCTTGCCCGGGTAACCCTCGGCATACTTGTTGGTCAAAACTGAGCCCTGAGCCTCTAGAACACCGCGCGAAACAAAGTTTTCGCTGGCAATCATTTCGAGAGTGTGACGCTGACGGTCAAGTTCGGCTGCAAGAACTGCTGCGATCTCTGGGTCGGTCTCGCTCAATGGAAGGTTGAAAGAAGAAGACATGAGGGCTCCTAGAAGGCCGGTTGCGGTAGTCAAATTCTACCATTCGCGATTGGCCGACACGGAGCCGAAATTAGCATTCGGTTAACCCCCGAACCTCCCACTCGAAATTACACCTTGTGCCTAGACTTGGGCTAAATGTTCGGGGGAACATACAAAAGAGAGAATCCACCAAAATGCTTGATGCACCACTTCCGGTAATTGTCGGAACCGTAATGATCGTTCTAGGTTTGGGGCTCGGGACTTGGATCGCAGTTTCACTTAACCAGAGCCGCAACCGCGAGCGACGCAGCCGTCGCTAGAGGCACTCCGGCGCAACCTAGCCGAATAAACTAGCCACATGACTTCTGCAGCCACCACTCACTGGGTTCTCACCATCGTTTGTGAAGACAAGCCAGGCATTGTTCACGCAATCTCGGGTGCGATTTTTGCTGCCAACGGAAACATCACCGAGTCTCACCAGTACAGCTCGAACGACACCGGCCGCTTCTTCATGCGTCTGCAGATCGAATCTGCGGTTCCACGCGACTTCTTCGAGAACCAGTTGACCCCGGTCATCGAGCGCTATGACATGGACTGGCACCTAGATATAGTCGGTCGCCCAATGAAGACCCTGGTTTTGGTCTCAAAGAGCGCCCACTGCCTAAACGACATGTTGTTCCGCCAGCGATCTGGCACTCTGCCAATCGAGGTTCCGGCGGTCTTTGGAAACCACCCAGACCTAGCCGAAATGGCTGCCTTCTATGGTGTGCCTTTCGAGGTGCACCCAATCACCGGCGAAGCCGACAAGCGCGCCTTCGAGCAGATGCTGCGCACCTACATCCACTCGGCCGGCATCGAGCTAATCGTTCTAGCTCGCTACATGCAGGTGCTTTCTGACGAGTTCTGCCAAGAGTTCGCCGGCAAGATCATCAACATTCACCACTCGTTCTTGCCAGGCTTCAAGGGCGCAAACCCCTATGCCCGTGCACACGCTCGCGGCGTAAAGCTAATCGGTGCGACCGCCCACTTTGTGACCGGCGACCTCGACGAGGGCCCGATCATCGAGCAGAACGTGGTTCGCGTTCAGCACAGCGATTCAAAGAACCGCATGGTCTCGATTGGCCGCGATGTCGAAGCCAAGACCCTCACCCAGGGTGTGCGCTGGTTTGCCGAGCACCGCGTGCTGCTCGATGGCGATCGCACCGTCATCTTTAGTTAGTCCTCTTCCCTAGGCATAGAGCCGCTGCAATCTCTTGCTCGGCCTGGGTCGCCTCGCGCCGATAGCCTTGGCGATTCCAATACCCAAAGCCGTTCCGGCAATGCCGCCCGTTGCCAAATAAATCGCTGGCATCGCAGCGATTGGCGTTTCACCGGTTTCTTCAGGCACCGTTTCAATTGGGCTCGCCTCGAGCGGCTGCACCGGCTCGTTATTTGAGAGCGGCACCAGTTCTAAAGACCCCACGGATGTAGGTTCGCTCGAACCCGCTTTTGCCACCTGAGTTGTCTTGATTGCCAGCGGCCTCGAAACCAGAATTTCGGAACCGACGAGCACCGGAATCGGCGCTGCCTCAATCAGCGGATCGACACTTAGCTGAGGCTCGGTCGATGATTCTGGCCCGGTCTGAGTTACCGGTTCAATCGGAATCACTGGCTCAATAGAAATCTCTGGAGCGGGCACGGCCGTCGGTGCCGGCTCAACAACCACGGGGGTTGGCTCAGGCTCGACAACCGCTGGCGGCTGCGTTGGCGCAGGCGCAGGTTGAGCGGCCGGCGGGGCCTGAACCGGAGGCGATTGAACCGGAGGCGCAACCACTGTTTCGGGCTCGGGTGCCGGAGGCGTTGGCGGCTGCACCGGCTGAACCACAGCGGTTTGGCTCGGTGACGGCGAGGGGGTTGCCGTCACCGAAGGTGATGGGGATGGAGTCGGCGTTGGAGTTGGCGTGACCGCGACAACCACAGGCGCAGCCAAAGTGGCAACCGGTGAAAGCAGCGCCGAACCAGAATTGCCGAGTAGATCGGTGAATGCAGCCGAGGCCGAAGCAAGCTGAACCGTACCCACGCTGCAACCGGTTAGGTGAAACAGGAATGACCTGCTCGACTCGACCTCGTGCATGGTCAGGTTGCAGTTTGCAGCAGAACCGACAATCAAAAAGTCGGCCAAATCCAGACCATTCACCGATTCGGCAAACACCAAGTCAAAGTCGACCGCGTCAAAACTCTCACCAATCAGGGTCGCAACCCAACTAGGGGTCGGTGCGCTGCGATCAATCAAAATCGAACCACTCGAAATTGCTCCAGCTGGCCCCGCGTTGCCCAAAGAATCGGCGATCGAACCGGCCGCGAAGGTCACCGAGACACTTTCGGCGTCGCTGCAACCAGAGACCGCCACCCGATAGTCGAGCGCATCGCCGGTTAGGGCATCGAGGTGGCAGCCAGCACCCAAGACCGAAAGGTCGGCGGCCGACAAACCGGTGGCAGCTTCATTCAGGCTGAAACCAAACTCGATTGCATCGGCGCTGGTCGAACTTTGCACCTGCCTAAAAGTTGCCACTGGCCCCACTCGGTCGATCTGAACAATCGAGCTTCTTTGGCGACTAGCCGGGCTTTGATTGCCAGCGATATCGGTAACCGCTAGCGGTTTGATAGCCAGGGCCAAAGCTGCGGTGTCGCTGCAACCGGCAACCGTCACCAAATAGTCGGCGGCATCGGTGGTCATCGCGGTTGGCGCGCACCCCTGCCCTTCGGCCTCAAAATCATCGAGCGTCAAACCAAAAACTGCTTCGGATGTTGCCACGCGAAACTGCAGTGCAGCGGCGTTGCTTGGCCCAGCCGGGCTGGTGATAGTCAGGCTGGCCGGCAGGGTGTCGGTCAACGAAGAACCGCTCACCAAAGCAACTGGCGGCGCTTGGTTGCCTGCCACGTCGGTTGCCGAGCGAGCAGCCAAAGTGAGAACCACGTTCGAACCGGTTGCGCAAGAGGCAACCTTGATGGTGAAAAACTCACCCTGGTTGATTGGCGGCTGAACGGCGCAGCCGCTACCCGTCACACTGAAGTCACTCGCTGTCATCCCGATTAGCGGCTCGCTGGTTGATACCCGATATTCCAGGGTTGTCGCGTTGGTCAAACCAGTCGACCCGGTCATAGCAAGAGTTGGCGCAACTCGGTCGATGGTTAGATCGGTTGCCAGTCTCGATTGCTTTGGACCAACCAGCGCTCCGGTTACCGAATCCGCTCGCAGCCTAAGTTTCAGAGTTCCGTCGGCACAACCGGCAAGCACTATTCGATATGTCGTTGTCGATCCCGTCACCGTCGTCGAACTGCAGGTCGGCGAACCGACATCCAAGCTGAAATCGGCCGAATCTAACCCGGTCACACTTTGCGTGAAGGCTAGGTTGAAACCCACCGAATCGGCGTTGGTTAGCGCGGCATCGGCATTGAAATAGCTAACCTCGGGCGGAATTTGGTAACTGATGATGGCCTTTCCGCCGCCGGTCTGGTTGCCCTTGGTATTCACGCTCAGCGAGGTCATCGAGGTGTTGTTCCAAGATGAACCTCCACCACCACCGGCTCCGTTGGTGCAACATGGGTCGATGTCGGCACCGCCACCACCGCCACCAAAGTAGCCGCCACCGCCGCCGCCTCCACCAGACTGGTAGCTGCTGCCGCCGGTTCCTCCAACGGCACCGATACCGGCAGCACCCCAGGTTCCTCCGTTTGGATAACCGCCGTTTCCGGGCGCGGTGGTCGAACCACCAAATCCACCCTGGCCCTGACCGCTATTGCCCTGGCTTCCCTGCGCGGTTCCGCCGGCACCACCGGTGGCGCCGTTTAGTCCACCAGAGCCGCCGCCACCCGCAGCGACAACGATTCGGTCGGCTACATTGACCGTGGTTCTGATGTCGGTTGCCCCGCCGCCAGATCCCTCATCCCCAGCTCCGGCTCCGGCCTGACCGCCACCGTTGAATCCGCCAGCGGCATTATTGCCAACCGCACCGGCACCGCCCACATAAATCAAAAGCTCGGTCGGCATGGTCACAAAGGTTCCCGAAACTCGACCACCAAGGCCTCCGCTTCGGCCACCCTGCGCGCCGTAAAGATCAAAACCAAAATTCTGCGCATTCGCCGGCGGCGACCAGCGATAGTAATCGCCGATAGCATCGAAGGTAACCGTGCAGTTTGCTCCCACACATACTGGTGCAGGATTGCTGCCCACCGCCCGGACCGATTGACTGACCAATCCCCCGAAAATGACAGCAAGAATCGCGGCGGCCGAAAGGATCTTCGTGCCTCGTAATGTTGAGTTTCTGTTCATCGGGCAAATGTAAATCTCGGTTCAAACACCCCGCCAAAGTTATCCACAGGCAACTTGAGATGCTTCTGTTATCTCGAGCGGTTAGCATCGAACCATGAGCTCTTTTTCAGTGAAAAACATTGCCAAGTTTGCCGCGGTTGCCGTGGCTGCCGCATTTGCCATGTCGTCGATTTCGGTGGCCAACGCCGAAGAGCCAACGGCTACCCCGCAGCCCGAACTAACTACGATGGCATCACCGATTTCCAAGGGCTCGGTTGGACTGCAGATGTTCGGCTACAACTGGAACTCGATTGCTCGTGAGTGCACCACAACCCTTGGCCCAGAGGGCGTTGACTGGGTGCTAACCATGGCTCCAACCGACCACATCAAGGGCAATCAATGGTGGATTCACTACCAGCCGACCTCATACGAGTTGAACTCGGATGCCGGCACCCGAGAAGAGTTTGCCGCCATGGTTAAGGCCTGCAACACTGCTGGCGTGAAGATCGTGACCGACGCGGTCGTGAACCACATGGCCGGCGGAAGCGGCACGAGCTTCAGCGGCATTCCTTATGGCGCCGACCTCAACTTCGCTGGCATTTACAAGAGCGAGAACTTTCACCGCGGGCTGCCAACCACGAGCCCGAATTTCTGCGACAAAGACATCGTCGACTGGGACACCCTGTGGGAGCGCACCAACTGCCAGTTCCCCGGCCTACCCGACTTGGCAACCGAGCAGCCATACGTGCGCGAGCAGATTGCGAAATACCTGAACGACCAGCTTTCACTGGGTGTTTCGGGCTTCAGAATCGACGCCGCTAAGCACATGCACCCAGACGACATCGCTGCCATTCGCGGGCTGCTAACCAACCCGAATGCCTTCATCGTTCAAGAGGTTCCTGGCGGCACCGACCTGGCCAACGAATACACCCCGAACGGTAGCGTGTGGGCCTGGGATGTGCCGGCACTAACCCTCGAAATGTTCTCGTATGCGGGCAAGGCGCACCGCGCCAAGCTTTACGACAACATCGACACCCCCGATTTTCCAAACACCGATTTGGCTATTACCTGGGTCAGCAACCACGACACCGAGCACCACGCCTCTGGCTCGCTGACCTATGACAACGGTCGCATGTTTGAGCTGGCCAACATCTGGTTGCTGTCAGAAAAATACGGCACCCCGATGCTCTACACCGGCTATGCCTTTAGCAACGGCGACCTTCAGGCGCCTCAAGATGCAAACGGCAAAATCAAGGATGCGGTCTGCGCCGGCGGCACCAAGATCAACACCGTGGCCAAGCAACCAACCGTTGGAAACTACAAGACCGGCAGTTTTGTTTGCCTTCAGCGCTGGACCTCAATCAAGGGCATGATCGCCTGGCGTGATGTGGTTGGCGAGACCGACAAGGCCAATGTTTATGGCAAAGCCGGCGTCTATGGCTTCAGCCGTGGTGACAAGGGCTACTTCTTGCTCAACAGCGTTGGCGCAACCACCAAGGTGGCCAGCCTGGCTACCGGTATGAAGCCGGGCACCTACTGCGACATGGTTACCGGTGGCGCTAAGTCGATTACCACCAAAACCATCAACAAGAAGGCCACCAAGGTTTGCGTTGGCACCACGGTTGTGGTTGGCGCAGGCGGCAAACTAACCACCTCGGTTGCCGCGTTGAGTGCAGTCGCAATCTCAACCTCGAGCAAACTCAAATAGTTAGATCAGCGAGTCTCGCCAAGCCTTGTGCATCTTGGCAAACTTGCCGGTTCCGGCAATCAATGTTGCCGGGGTGTCATCTTCGATAACTTCGCCGTGTTCCATGACCAGAACGCGGTCGGCAATCGAGATCGTCGACAGGCGGTGCGCGATGATGATCGAGGTGCGGCCGTTCAACAGGGTCTTTAGACCGTGCTGAACCATGCGCTCGCTTGGAATATCGAGCGAAGCGGTTGCCTCGTCGAGAATCAACACGGCCGGGTCGGCAATAAAGGCACGGGCGAACGAAATCAGCTGGCGCTGACCGGCCGAAACTCGGCCACCGCGCTTGGCGACATCTGTGTCATAGCCGTCGGGCATGCTCACAATAAAGTCGTGCACGCCAACAGCCTTGGCCGCCGCAACGATCTCGTCTTCGGTGGCGCCCGGCTTGCCCAGGGCAATGTTTTCGGCAACGGTGCCCGAGAACAGGTATGCCTCTTGGGTGACCATCACGATCGCGCGGCGAAGATCAACGTCGGCAATGTCGCGCAGATCGATCTCGTCGAGTTCAAGCTTGCCGTGGGTTGGATCATAGAAACGTGACACCAACTTGGCCAGGGTCGACTTGCCGGCACCGGTGGTGCCAACCAGGGCAACGGTTTGACCGGCAGGGATGTTCAGGTTGAACGGCTTCAGAACCGTGATGCCGTTTGAGTAGTGGAACTCGACGTCCTTGAACTCGAGGTGACCTTTAGGATCAACCAGCGGCTTCGGGTTTTCTGGTTCAGAAACAGTCGGTTCTTCTTCTAGAACACCCGAAATCTTTTCCAGCGCCGATGATGCCGACTGGTAGGCGTTGTAGAACATCGCGAGGCCTTCCATCGGGTCATAGAAACGACGCGAGTAGAGAATAGCCGCGGTGACAACACCGATACCGATCGAGCCATCGATGACTCGAAGGCCGCCAACAAGAAGAATCATGGCCACCGCAACACGTGCGATCGCAATCAGACCCGGGTCATAGATTCCAAACAGCTGAATGACCTTGGCGTTGACCTTGCGGTAATCCTCGGTTAGCCCTTGATAGACCTCTTGGTTGCGCTTTTCTTTGCGGAATGCCTTAACCGCACGGATGCCGGTCATGGTTTCGACAAACTGAATGATCAGCTTCGCCGAAGCGACGCGCGTCTTGCGGTAGTTGATGCGGGTGTGCTTCTGGAACCAACGGGTTAGGAAGGCAAGCGGAATCAGGCTGAGCATCAAAATCGCGAAGCTCGGCAGGTCGAGAAGCACCAGGGCCACACCGGTGAAGATCATATAGAGCACACCGGCGATTAGTTCGCTGCTGCCCGAATCTAGAAGTTCCTTGATGGCATCGAGGTCGCTGGTTTGACGAGCGATTACTCGACCCGAGGTGTATTTTTCGTGGAACTCGAGGCTCAACTTCTGAGTGTGCACGAACACGCGGTTACGCAGGTCGAAGAGCACATCCTGGTTAACCTTGGCGGCAAACCTTAGGAAGTAAGAAATCAGTGAACCGGTGGCAACCGCCGCAAAGAGGTAGGCGCCGACAGACAACCAAAGCGGTGTCATGTCGTTTTTGATTGCTGCCGGCAGAGCGGTGTCGATTGCATAGGCAATCAACATTGGGCCGACGACTCTGAATGCCTGGCTAACGATTACCAGGGCAAAGCTAAACGCCAAACGCCATCTAACCGGGTGAATCAACGAGAACAAAAGCTTCAGCGAGCGTGCTCGAACCGCTTTCTGCTGTTCCTTGGTCAGATCAATCTGATCTTCGTTCTCAACTCCACGCATTCCTCCGCCGTGACGAGCCATTACTTCACCTCATCTTCGACAGAAATCTGGTTGCCGGCGGCATCCAGGCTTGAAATCACAAATCGATAGTGGTCGTTGGTTGCAATCAGATCGCTGTGCAAACCAAATGCCGCAATCTTGCCATCTTGCATCAGCGCAACCTTGTCGGCCAATTGAACCGTGGATGGTCGGTGGGCAACGATAAGCGCTGTGGTTGCGGTGAGCACGGTGCGAAGGGCGTCTTCGACCATTGCCTCGGTGTCGACATCGAGCGCCGAAAGCGGGTCGTCGAGAACCAAAACCGCAGGGGCCGCAGCAACTGCTCGAGCCAGGGCCAAACGCTGACGCTGACCGCCAGAGAGGCTCATGCCCTCTTCGCCGATTGTGGTGTCGAGACCGTCTGGTAGGTCGTAGGCGAACCCGGCCTGAGCAATTTCAAGTGCCTGGGCAAGCTCTGCCTCGCTGGCCTCTGGGCGACCGAGCAGCACGTTTTCGCGCACTGTCGACGAGAACAGGGTTGCGTCTTCAAACGCCATCGCGATGTTCGAACGCAGGTCGTCGCGGGTCAATTCGCGAATGTCGATGCCGTCGAGCGTGATCGAACCACCGGTCACTTCATACAGGCGAGTTGCCAACGCGGTGAGAGTGGTCTTGCCACAACCGGTAACACCAATCAGGGCAACCGATTCGCCCGGCTCGAGAACCAGGTTGATGCCGTTGAGCAAATCTGGTGAATCTGGGGCGGCATCCGGGTATCTAAAGTGAACGTCTTTGAACTCGAGGCGGCCCTTTGAAACTGCAACCTGGCGAGGGTTTTCTGGGTCGGTGATATCGACCGGTGCATCGATTACTTCGAAGAAGCGCTGCACTGCGCTAGTGGCATCGATGGTCATCGAAAGCAAGAAGCCGATCGATTCTGTTGGCCAGCGAAGCACGGTGGTGGTGGCCAAGAAAGCGACCAGGGCACCAACGGTCATCTGGCCATCGGCAACCAAACCAATGCCGATAAAAAGCGAAACACCAACTGCAAACTCGGGAATCAAGATCAAGAACAGCCAAAGGTTGCCGATTAGGCCGGCTTTCTTTAGTTCGGTTCCGCGAAGTCGCAGAGCATCGGTGGCAAACTTGCCGGCGGCGTGGTCGCCACGACCGAAGGCCTTCAAAACACGGATGCCGTGCACGCTCTGCTCAACCGAGGTGGCCAAGTCACCGGCCTGGTCTTGGCTCAGGCGAGCGGTGGTGTGGTACTTCTTCTCAAAGTTGAAACCGATGATCCAGATTGGAATCGAGATCGCGAAGTAGATGATGCCGAGCACCAGGTTGAAGCTGATCAGAATGACAAAACCGACAATCAATGTGATGCCGTTGGCAACCAGCAAAACGAGGCCGAAAGAAAGCCAACGACGAATCAGGCTTAGGTCGCCGGTGGCGCGGCTGAGCAGCTGGCCGCTCGGCCACTTGTCGTGGAACGCAACCGGAAGATCCTGAAGTTTTGCGTAGAGCTTGGCTCGCATGCCGGCTTCGACGTGGGTTCCAGGGGTCAACACCAACCAGCGGCGAAGCAAAACCATCACGGCTTCGAGAATGCCCAGACCGAGAACAATAAAGACAAGTGGCAGCAGGGCTTCGACGGTTCCGATGGTTTTTAGACCGTTGATCAAATCGCGCAATACCTGAGGAATGCTGAGTGCGAGCATGTGCCCGCCGAGTGCCGCGAACATGCCAAGAGTGATTCTTGGAAGTGCGGATTTGGCGTAGGGGAAAATGCGCAACAGAGTTGCGACAGTGCCTTGCTTGCTCATCGTTAAGCCCAATCTGCAGGCCTAGAAAGTTATTCCAAATCTAGGCAGCTTTGTAGGCTAACACGATTAGAGCTGGTCTAAAGAATCACGACACGGATGATGGGCCGGGGCCCTCAGCTTCTAGTGGAAAAAGTGTCTCTCGCCAGTAAAGTACATGGTGATTCCGGCTGCTTCGGCCGCGGCGATAACCTCTGCGTCACGCATCGAACCACCTGGCTGAACCACGGCCTTCACACCGGCATCAATCAGAATCTGTAGGCCATCCGCGAACGGGAAGAACGCATCCGAGGCGGCAACCGCGCCACGTGAACGAGACTCGGCGCGCTCGACAGCCAACTTGCAAGAGTCGACTCGGTTTACCTGACCCATGCCAACGCCAACCGAGGCGCCCTCGCGAGCCAGCAAAATGCCGTTTGACTTGACCGCACGGCAGGCACGCCAAGCGAATTCAAGGTCGGCCATGGTTGCGGTGTCGGCCTTCTTGCCGGTAACCAGCTTCCAGTTGACGGTGCTGAAGTTGCTGAACTCGTCTGACTGCTGAACCAGTAGGCCACCCGAGATCTGCTTGATTTCAAGCGATTCACGAGAGTAGTTGGCTGGCAATTCGAGCACGCGAAGGTTCTTCTTTTCGAGCAGAATCTGAAGCGCCTCTAGCTCGTAACCCGGGGCGATGATTACCTCGGTAAAGATGCCGGCAACCTGGCGAGCCATGGTGACGGTGACGGTTCGGTTGGTGGCAATCACGCCGCCGAAAGCCGAAACCGAGTCGCACATGTGCGCCTTGGCGTGGGCGTCGGCAATCACATCTGGCGCGTTTGGGTCACCAACGGCAATGCCGCAAGGGTTGGCGTGCTTGATGATTGCAACCGCTGGCTCGGTGAAGTCGTAGGCCGCGCGAAGTGCCGCATCGGCGTCGACGTAGTTGTTGTAAGACATCTCTTTGCCACCAAATTGGCGGGCCTGGGCGATGCCGGCAACGGCGTCGTCACCAACGGTGCGATAGATCGCTGCCGCCTGGTGAGCGTTTTCGCCGTAGCGAAGCACGTTGCCAAGCTGACCCTTGAGTTCAACGGTCGAAGCAAAACCTGGGTTCTTGGCCTCGTTTTCGGCGCTCTGACCGGCATCGCGCTGCCAAGCTGCCTCTAGCTCGGCACCAAACCAGTTGGCAACCGCAGAATCATAGCGAGCGGTGTGTGAGAAAGCTTGGTATGCCAGCTCGCGGCGCTGCTGCATGGTGGTGCCGCCCTGCTCAACGGCGGTGATGATCTCGCCATACTTGGCCGGGTCAACCACGATGGCAACGTTGGCGTGGTTCTTTGCTGCAGCACGAACCATGGCTGGGCCGCCGATGTCGATCTGCTCAACAACTGCATCACCCTTGGCACCAGACTGAACAGTCTGCACAAACGGGTATAGGTTTACGACAACTAGCTCGAAAGGCAATACCTTCAGGGCGTCAAGTTGACCCTCGTGAGCAATCAGGCGCATGTCGGCAAGAATGCCCGCGTGAATGCTTGGGTGCAAAGTCTTTACGCGGCCATCCAAGGTTTCAGGGAACCCGGTAACTTGTGAAACCTCGGTAACCGGAATGCCGGCAGCTTTGATTGCGCTGTAGGTGCCACCGGTCGAGATGATGTCGACGCCCGCTTTGTCGAGCGCCTGAGCAAGTTCGAGAAGACCGGTTTTGTCTGACACCGAAAGCAGCGCGCGGCGAATGCCAATGCGGTCGCGGTGACGGTAGTCGGCTGGCTGGTGGTCGTTGTGAGCTGCCAAGATGGTGCCTTTCGAAGGTGGTTAGAGCGTAATAGTCTTCGCGGCGATAGCTTTCACGGTTGAAACCAACAGTTCGCGCTCAACTGACTTGATGCGCTCGTGTAGGTCGTGTTCGTTATCGTCGGTTTGAACCTGCACTTCTGCTTGCGCAATGTGAGGCCCGGTATCGACACCTTCGTCGACAACGTGAATGGTCACGCCGGTTGTTGAAACGCGAGCCTCGAGAGCATCGCGAACGGCGTGAGCGCCAGGGAAAGCTGGCAACAGTGATGGGTGGGTGTTGATCAGGTTTGGGCTTAGCGCGCGCACAAAGTTAGGCGGCAAGATTCGCATGAAACCGGCAAGAACAACTAGGTCTGGGTTGAAGTGCTTGATGTTGGCAAGCAGCACCTCTGCCCACTCGTCGCGGCTGTTGAATGCACCCGGCGTGACCACAAAGGTTGGCACACCAAAACGCTCGGCGTGAGCCAAGCCATCGGCCGGGTTGTCAGAACCCACGGCAACAATCTTGGCGCCGAACAGCGGGTTTTCGGTCGCTTCGAGCAGGGCCTTCAGGTTTGAACCCGAGCCCGAAATGAGAACGACGATAGACAGCATTCGACTAGTTTACCTTGAGCGCTCAAGCAGCAGCGGGTGGTCTGGCTTATCTGGTCGGGCGCTAAAGAATGCGGCCAAAATCGACACGGATGCCGTCTCGACAAACACCACGGCCATCAGCATCAACGGGTTGATGCCAACGGTTTGCAAACGGCCAGGCCCAAAACCGCCGGATGCCGCAGCCGCCAAAATGCCCATCTCGACCGCGGCAACAAAACCGATTGCGAGGCCAAGGGAAATTGCTGCGTTCCAGGCTGACGCAAACTCGAAGCGAACCTCATCTGCGTGACGTTTGATCAACAGGGTTGCTGCGAATGCGCCGAGCAGCGGAACCGCAACGGCAATCAAACCAAAGCTGAGTTGCCCAGCCGGAATTGCGCCAACGATTGGGAAAATCGGCATCGGGCCGATGTTGGTTGCGATTGGGCTGATGATCGAGCCGGCTCCGATTTGAAAGCCAACGCCGGTTAGCCAGGCTGCGCCAAAAATCACCAGGTTAGGCAGCACCGCAAGCTGGCCCGCGGTAACCATGATGCCGCCGAGCACGCTGACCTGAAGGCCTTCATAAAACCTGGTCACTGTGATCCAGTTGACCGCCAAGAGCAGTGCGATCATCACGGCCGAAATGGCCAAAAGCATTGCCACGATGCCGGTGCCAGCGCGAAGAGCTGGCATGGCAAGGGCTCGAATTCCCCAGTGCAGGTTGTCGACTCGATCGGCAACCCAGTTCTTGAACCAAATGCGCTCGGCTGCCTCTGGCAGGTTCGAGGCCTCGCCAAACAGCTGGCGCTTGCCGGTTAGCGAACCGACGACCAGCACGATTGCAAAGAAGGTTGGCGGCAAAAAGGTGCCCTGCCAGTTGACCGGATAAATTGCCGGGTTGTGAGCTGCGGTGCTCAAAAACAGCGAGATTGCGCCATAGACCGCGGTAGCTGAAAGCCATCCCGGCCATAGTTCGTTGGCGGCGGTGAGCCGGCGACCCAGGCGCAGCGCCAGAAAACCAATTAGAAAGGTGAGACCAAGCGGCACAACGCTGATGACAAAACTCGGCACCTCGACACTCATGATGACGCCCTCGGCGACCACCAGGCGGGTGCCATGAGCCATTAGCCAAATGTCGCTGGCCGCGCGAAAAGCGACGAACCAGTCGATCGAGGGGTCGTTCTCAAAAAGCCAAATCACCGTCAACGGTGCGAGCGTGATGCCCACACCGATGCCGGCGATTACGAGTGCTTCGAAAGCGGCAATCAGAAAAGTGAGTCTGCGGTTCAAGTCGAGCCACTCCCCCTAATTGCGAATCTTGCGAAAGGTTAGAGGCTCTTGAAGACCTCGCGCATAAGCGCTGCGGTCTCTGATGGAGTCTTGCCAACCTTTACGCCAGCCGCTTCGAAAGCTTCTTTCTTGGCCTGAGCGGTTCCGGCTGAGCCAGAAACGATTGCACCGGCGTGACCCATGGTCTTGCCCTCTGGTGCGGTAAAGCCAGCAACATAGGCAACAACCGGCTTGGTTACGTTTGCCTTAATGTAGGCAGCGGCCTTCTCTTCAGAGTCGCCACCGATTTCACCAATCAGAACGATTGCCTTGGTCTCAGGGTCGGCCTGGAAAGCAGCAAGTGCGTCGATGTGGGTGGTGCCGATAACAGGGTCGCCACCGATACCGATTGCGGTTGACATACCGATGTCGCGAAGTTCGAACATCATCTGGTAGGTCAGTGTGCCCGACTTTGAAACTAGACCGATTGGGCCAGGGCCGGTGATGTCAGATGGGGTGATGCCCGCGTTCGACTTTCCCGGAGAGATGATGCCTGGGCAGTTAGGGCCGATCAAGCGGGTCTTCTGACCCTTTGAAACGTTGTATGCCCATGCCTCTGCCGAGTCGTGAACCGGGATGCCCTCGGTGATTGCAACTGCCAAAGCGATCTCGGCGTCGATGGCCTCGATCATTGCGGCCTTGGCAAAGGCAGGTGGAACGAAGATCACGGTGACGTTTGCGCCGGTTGCCTTCATTGCCTCGGCAACGGTGCCGAAAACAGGAAGCTGCTTGCCCTCAACGTCAACGGTCTCGCCGGCCTTGCGTGGGTTCACGCCACCAACGATGTTTGATCCGCCAAGAAGCATGCGGCGGGTGTGCTTCATGCCTTCAGAGCCAGTCATGCCCTGAACGATGATTCGAGAGTTCTCGTCTAGAAAAATAGCCATTTCGGTTTCCTTATTTACTCTCGGGCTTAGCGGTTAGCTAGCTCGGCTGCCTTGTCGGCGGCTTCATCCATGGTGTCTACAACGGTGACTAGCGGGTGTGCAGCCTGCTCAAGGATGTAGCGCCCCTCGAGCACGTTGTTGCCGTCTAGACGAACGACTAGCGGCTTTGAAGCCGAGTCGCCCAGAGTCTTTAGTGCGCCCACGATGCCGTTGGCCACTGCGTCACAGGCGGTGATTCCACCGAATACGTTTACGAAAACGCTCTTGACCTGTGGGTCGTTCAAAATCACGTCTAGACCAGCGGCCATTACCTCAGCCGAGGCGCCACCACCGATGTCCAAGAAGTTGGCTGGCTTTACGCCGCCGTGACGCTCGCCCGCATAGGCGACAACGTCAAGGGTCGACATAACCAAACCGGCACCGTTTCCGATGATTCCAACTTCGCCGTCAAGCTTCACGTAGTTGAGGTCCATGGCCTTGGCCTTTGCCTCAAGCGGGTCAAGCTCGTCGCGCTCCATTGACTCGCGCTCGTGACGGAACTCTGCGTTGTCGTCTAGCGAGACCTTGCCGTCTAGGGCAATGATCTGGCCGTCGGTGGTTAGAACTAGAGGGTTTACCTCAACCAGGGTGGTGTCTTCCTTTACGAATACCTCGTAAAGCTTTACAAACACTGGAGCAACCTTCGCAGCCAGCTCGTCGTCGAAGCCACCCTGCTTGGCAATGCTTAGCGCGGTGGCTAGGTCGATGCCCTTGGTCGCGTCTACTGGAACCTTGGCTAGCGCCTCTGGACGCTCTTCGGCAAGCTGCTCGATCTCCATGCCACCCTCAACGCTGCAAAGCGAAAGGAAGGTGCGGTTTGATCGGTCAAGCAGAACCGAGAAGTAGAACTCCTGAGCGATTGATGCACCCTGTGCGACCATTACGCGCTTGACGATGTGGTCTTTGATGTTCAAACCAAAGATGTTCTTTGAAAGCTCTTTTGCCTCTTCAGGGGTCTTAGCAACCTTCACGCCGCCGGCCTTGCCGCGACCTCCGGCCTTGACCTGCGCCTTTACGACAACTACGCCACCGATTTTTGCGGCAGCTGCCTCAACCTCTTCAGGAGTGTCTGCAATTAGACCCTGAAGAACTGGAACGCCGTAAGCCTCGAACATGTCGCGGGCCTGATATTCGAATAAATCCACTTTGATTTCCGTATCTCTGAAATGTGGGCAACCATACAAGTTTAGAGGCTTTGAGCCTCAAGGTTTGCAGGAGGTCGAACTACAACTTTTCGATTGGCGCGACCTTGACCAGAAGCTTTTTGACACCGATCGACCCAAAGTGGATCTCGGCGGTTTGGCGAGGCGCAACCCCGGCAACCGCGATCACCTTGCCCTTGCCGAAATCTGAGTGCATCACCATGTCGCCGACATCGAGGATGAGCCCCTCGTTGTTGCGCACCGATGAGATTGCACCCTTCCATTCGGTCTTTGGCTTGGTGCTCGGAGTGCCGCCATAACCGCTGCCCGAATCACTTGAGCCATAGCCAGTCTCTTCGGCGATCGAGCTGCGGTAGCGAGGGCTGGCAACGTTTCGGTTAGAAACCGCGCCGCTCTCGCGCCACTCGATCAGGTCGGCCGGAATCTCTTGAAGGTAACGGCTCGGGGTCGATGATTCGCTCTCGCCGAAGGTTGAACGCATCATGGCCAAGCTGATGTGCAGCTTTTGGCGGGCGCGGGTGATGCCCACATAGAACAAGCGGCGTTCTTCGGCCATGCCACCCGGGGTAAAGAAAGACATCTTGTGTGGCAGCAAGCCCTCTTCGATGCCGGTCAAGAAGACGGCTTCGTATTCGAGGCCCTTTGCGGTGTGCAGGGTCATTAGCGAAACGGTTCCCGATTCGTCGTCGATGTCGTCGGCGGCGGCCACCAGGGCGACTTCGTTCAAGAAGTCGGGCAGGCGACCCTCGGGGTTGTTGCGGTTGAATTCGCGAGCAACCGACACAAGTTCTTCGAGGTTCTCGACGCGAGCCTCGTCTTGTGGGTCGCGGCTGGCGCGAAGCGATTCAAGATAGCCGGTGCGCTCAAGAACCGCACGCAAAATAAAGTCGACCGGTTGGGTCTCGATCATGGCCTCGAGCTCGTTTAGCAGGTCGGCAAGCTGAGTGATGGCACCGGTGATCTTTGGGCCAAAGCCCAGGTCGCCAACGTGCTCAAGAACCTGGCGAACCGAAAGCCCATTTCGCTCGGCATAGCTGGCAATTTGAGTTTCGCTGGCATCACCGATGCCGCGCTTTGGCACGTTCAGAATGCGACGGGTGGCTAGGTCGTCGCGGGCGTTGGCAATGGCAACCAAATAGGCCATGGCGTCTTTGATTTCGAGGCGCTCATAGAACTTGGTGCCGCCAACGACGCGGTATGGCACGGCCGAGCGAATGAAAATGTCTTCAAGGGCACGGGTTTGCGCGTTGGTTCTATAGAACACCGCGATGTCACGATAGTTGGTGCCCTCGCGGTGGAGTTTGTGAATCTCGTCGGCGATGAACTGGGCTTCGTCGTGCGCCGAATAGCCGGTGTAGCCGACAATCTTTTCGCCGTCGCCAGAGGCCGTCCAGAGGTTTTTCGACGGGCGATCAAAGTTGTTTTGAATCACCGCGTTAGCGGCCGAGAGGATGTTTTGGGTCGAGCGATAGTTTTGCTCGAGCAAGATCGTTTTGGCACCGGCGAAGTCTTTTTCGAAGTCGGTGATGTTGCGAATATCGGCACCGCGGAAGGCATAGATCGACTGGTCTGAGTCACCCACCACGGTGAGCGAGGAGTTAGCGGCTAGCTCGCGAATCAGTGCGTATTGCGCGTGGTTGGTGTCTTGATATTCGTCGACCAGGATGTGCTTGAACTTTTGCTGGTACTGCTCGCGGATGTCTGGGAAGGCACGGAATAGGTGAACCGTCTCGCTGATTAGGTCATCAAAGTCGAAGGCGTTGTTGCGGCGAAGCTCGCGCTGATAGCGATCGAACAACTCGGCAAGCATGCGCGCGACAGGGTCGGCCTGGTCGATGGTGCGGGCATAACCTTCGGCATCCATGAGTTCGTTTTTGGCGTTCGAAATAACGCTCGAAACACCTGCCGGAGTTAGTTTGTGAATGTCTGCGCCGAGCTCTTTGATGAGGCGCTTGAGAATAGCGCGGCTGTCGCCGGAGTCATAGATGGTGAAGTTTGAGTCGTGACCCAGGCGGTCGCTCTCGCGACGCAAGATAAGCACGCAGGCAGAGTGGAAAGTCTTTAGCCACATGCCATCGGCTGCCTCGCCAAGCAGCTCTTTGACTCGCTCGCGCATTTCGGCAGCGGCCTTGTTGGTAAAGGTGATGGCCAGAATCTGTGAAGGCCAAGCCTCGCGGTTGGCAAGCAGGTGAGCGATGCGGTGAGTTAGAACTCGGGTCTTGCCAGAGCCTGCGCCGGCAACAATAAGAAGCGCCGGGCCTCGGTATTCGACGGCCGCACGCTGCTGGGGATTTAGCCCCTCGACAAGCTTGTCGCTTGCACCAAAGGCGCCACCAAAAATATCAAGTTGAGACATAACTACGCAATCCTAGGTCAGACCAGCGACAACTTCGGCGAGCAGGTCTGGCTGGTCGGCAAAGATGCCATCAACCCCACTCAGAATGAACTTCGCGTAGTACTCCTCGATGCTGTTTTCGGCATCTTCGGCACGTGCTGTCCAGGTGAAAACCTTTAGGCCAAGGTAGTGAGCCATCTCGACGACTTCTGGGTGTTCAAAAATCACTCGACAACTTGGGCTGACCCCGTCAAACCTTTCGGCGACCGCGGTCAAAAAGGCAAGCTGCTCGGCTTGCTCGGTCGGAAAATCGTAGTACTCGACCAAATAGACATACTCGCCCACCGCACCGCAGGTGCGCTTTAGCTGCTCGAGAGCCTTTGCCTCAAAACTTTCAATGATGATCTTGATGCCGCGCTCTCGCCAGTTGCTCTCGCGCAGTTTGCGAGCCATGATGGCGGCCACCGGTATGCCAAGGGCGGCAAAGTCTGCAGCACGCTTGACCTCGAGAATCAGAGTCTTGCCATCGGCAAAGGGTGAGGCCAGAAGTTCATCCAAGGTTGGCACTTCAAACTGACCGTCAAACTTGGCGCTGCCAGGGCGCAGGTCGGCAAGACGTTCGGTGGCTCGAAGCTGCTTGATTTCGGCCAGGGTCAGGTCTTCGGTGAACCAATCGCTGCTGGTTTTGCGCCAGCCGGTTTTGCCAACCCTGGCCTTGGCCGCAAATTCGGGGCGTGAGGCAATGTCGGTGGTGCCGCTTAAAAAGTTGTCGTGACGAATAACCAGTTCGCCGTCTTTGGTCGGCACAAGGTCGCACTCGATTGCGTCTGCGCCCTGCGCAAAGGCGAGCTCAAAGGCCTCGAGAGTGTTTTCTGGCCGATAGCCCGAAGCCCCGCGATGGCCAAATACGCCTATTCCCATTCAATGGTGCCAGGCGGCTTTGAAGTCACGTCGAGCACGACTCGGTTCACGCCCTCGACCTCGTTGGTGATGCGGTTCGAAATCTTGGCAAGAACGTCGTATGGCACGCGGGTCCAGTCGGCGGTCATTGCGTCTTCAGATGAAACCGGTCGAAGCACGATTGGGTGACCGTAGGTGCGACCATCGCCCTGCACGCCAACCGAACGAACATCGGCCAACAGCACAACCGGGCACTGCCAAATTTCGGCGTCTAGGCCCGCAGCGGTTAGCTCGGCACGCACGATTGCGTCGGCCTTGCGAAGAAGGTCTAGGCGATCCTTGGTGATCTCTCCAACGATTCGAATGCCAAGGCCTGGGCCCGGGAAAGGCTGTCGCTGCACGATCTCGGCCGGCAGACCAAGCTCGGCGCCGATGGCGCGAACTTCATCCTTGAAAAGCGTGCGAAGTGGTTCGACTAGCTCGAACTCGATGTCGTCTGGCAAACCGCCAACGTTGTGGTGGCTCTTGATGCCAGCGGTTGCGCCACCACCAGACTCAACAACGTCTGGGTAAAGCGTGCCCTGAACCAAGAACTTGATTGGGCGGTTGTCGGCCTTTGACTCTTCATACAAAGCGGCCTGCGCTTCTTCGAAGGTGCGAATGAACTCGCGGCCAATGATCTTGCGCTTGGTCTCTGGGTCGCTCACGCCGGCAAGTGCGTTCAAGAACTTGTCTTCAACGTTTACGGTGACCAGGCGAATACCGGTTGCCGCAACGTAGTCGCGCTCAACCTGCTCAGCTTCGTCTTGGCGCAGCAAGCCGTGGTTCACGAACACGCAAACCAGCTGGTCGCCAACTGCCTTGTGCACGATCGCTGCTGCAACCGCAGAGTCAACGCCACCAGAAAGACCACAGATGACGCGGGCGTCGCCAACCTGTGCGCGAATCTTCTCGACCTGCTCGGCGATTACGTTGCCCGAGTTCCAGTCGGCCGGAATGCCGGCTGCGTTGTGCAAGAAGTTGGTCAAAACGTTCTGGCCAAACTCAGAGTGCTTAACCTCTGGGTGCCACTGCACGCCATAGATCTTCTTCTCGTGGTTGGCAAAGGCAGCAACCGGGGTGATCTCGGTGTTCGCTAGAACCTCGAACCCGGCCGGAGCCTTGGTTACCTGGTCGCCGTGTGACATCCAGCAAATCTGCGACGCTGGCTGACCTTCGAGAATCTCGCCGCCGGCCGTTACGTTCAGCTGGGTTGCGCCATACTCGCGAATGCCGGTTGGCTCGACGGTGCCGCCGAGCGCGTTGGCTAGGGTCTGAAAACCGTAGCAAATGCCAAGCACCGGAACACCGAGTTCAAGAATCGCTGGGTCGAGCTGAGGTGAACCGGCTTCATAAACCGATGAAGGACCGCCAGACAAAATGATCGCCAGCGGGTTCTTGGCAGCAACCTCGGCTGCGGTCACGTTGTGGTGCACGATCTCTGAATAGACCGAGGCTTCGCGAACGCGACGAGCGATCAACTGGGCATACTGGGCGCCAAAGTCAACGACTAGAACCGGGCGGGCATTGGTTGATTGGGTCATTAGGCAACCTTCTTCAGTTCGGCTTCGGCCACCTTGGTGTAGTGACGTTCGGTAAAGAATGACAGCAGCGGCACAATGCCACCGAGAGCGATGATGATGAAGCGCAAGAAGCTCCAGCGCATCAAGGTCCAGAGTCTAAAGTCGCCAAACAGGTAGGCAACATAGAGCCAGCCGTGAACAATCAGCGAAATAACGGTGATGTCGAGCCCACTGGTTGGCAGACCGACTTTTTCGCCGGCTGCATCTAGCGAATAGAAGGCCAGGTAAAGAAAACCGTCTGGGCCGGCAAGCCAAAGGTCGGCCTGAATGCTGAGGCGAATGCCCCACAGAATCATGATCAGAACCAAAAAGATTCCGGTGATGTAGCTGGTGACCTTGAAATACTTCAAAACGCCGCGAATGGCAGGCAGTTTGTCATTTGGCGGGGTTTGGGTCATGCCTCTAGTTTACCGTTTCGTTTTGCTGAATAAGTTGGGCGTCTTTGACCAAACGCCACCACAAAAAGACCGCGAAACCGGCGAACAGCATCCACTCCAAAAAGTAAAAAGCGCTCAGCCAGTTGATGTTTTCTGAAGCCTCGCCATAGTCAACCCAAACCGGCTCGAGGCCGTCAACTTCAGGCTTCATCACCGCGTAATACTTGGTTTGGGTGGCGATCGGCTGGTCTGGCGAATAAAGGTTGATCAGCTGAGCAACCGACATCGATTTCAACAGGTATGGCTTCGCCGGGTCGGTCTTTTGCGGGGCCTCATCGGGCAGCGGCGCACCGCTGTACTTCAAGAAAGCCTGGGCCTGCATCGAATTCATCAGGTCGGTGCGAATCTTTTCGGCGCTCTTCAAATCCTCGGTCCAACCAAGCACCAGGGTGTGGTTGACCATTTCTTTATTGTGCGCACCGACGGTCACCCAATAGCCGCGAACGCCCTTTTGCAGGCGATCTTGAACCAGGTATGTGCGCTGGGTGTCTAGCATCAGCTCTAGTTCGACCGCCAGAGTCCAGCCGGTCGACTTGTATTGCACCGCGGCATCTTTGGTGAATGCGCGATCGAGCTGCCACTGGCCAAGCGCACCGAAAATGGCTGCGACCATCAGTGAAAGCAACAAAGCCCCAATCCACTTCGGCCGTCTTGCGACAGCGAACCAGGTCGGGGCCTTGTTTGACATCTATTTATGCGTGATACGGAGCAACCACAACGTCAACGCGCTGGAACTCTTTGACGTCTGAGTAGCCGGTGGTTGCCATTGCGCGACGCAAGGCACCCATTAGGTTTGTGGTTCCATCGGCCGAAGACGATGGGCCAAGCAGAATCTGCTCGAGGCTGCCCGAGGTACCAACCTCGACCTTGTGGCCGCGAGGCAACTCGGCGTGGAAGGCCTCTTGACCCCAGTGTGAACCCTTGCCCGGAGCTTCTTCGGCGCGAGCCAGAACCGAGCCAAGCATGACCGCATCGGCACCAACCGAAATTGCCTTGACGATGTCGCCAGATGTTCCAAGACCACCGTCGGCGATTACGTGAACGTAACGGCCGCCAGACTCATCCATGTAGTCACGGCGAGCGCCGGCAACATCGGCAACCGCGGTTGCCATCGGAGCGTGAATGCCCAAAACCTTGCGGGTGGTTGAGGCAGCGCCGCCACCGAAACCAACTAGCACGCCGGCGGCACCGGTGCGCATTAGGTGCAGTGCTGCGGTGTAGGTTGCCGCACCACCCACGATGACCGGAACATCGAGTTCATAGATGAACTTCTTGAGGTTCAGCGGTTCGTGGGCCTTTGAAACGTGCTCGGCCGAAACGGTGGTTCCGCGAATTACAAACAGGTCAACGCCCGCCTTGATTACGGTGTCGCTGAACTCGGCGGCGCGCTGCGGTGAAAGTGCACCGGCAACGGTTACGCCAGCGGCACGAATCTGAGCGATGCGGTCGCGAATCAGCTCGGCCTTGATTGGCTCTGCATAAATCTGCTGCATGCGCGCGGTTGCCTCGGCACCGGTTAGCCCGGCAATCTCGGCCAACTGCTTGGTGGGGTCTTCGTAGCGAGTCCATAGACCCTCTAGGTCAAGAACACCAAGACCGCCAAGCTTGCCGATCGCCACTGCGGTCTCTGGTGAAACCACCGAGTCCATTGGTGCGCCAAGAACCGGCAAACCAAACTCGTATGCGTCGATCTTCCAGGTGGTCGATACGTCTTTCGGGTCGCGGGTGCGGCGGCTTGGCACGATCGCGATGTCGTCAAATGCCCAAGCGCGATTGCCACGCTTGCCGCGGCCGATTTCGATTTCACTCATAGAAAGGTATCCCCTAGTTCGCTTTAGCGAGTTCCGTAGTTTGGTGCTTCTACGGTCATTTGGATGTCGTGTGGGTGGCTCTCTTTTAGGCCAGCCGCGGTGATGCGAACGAACTTGCCCTTTGCCTGTAGGTCTGGGATGTTCTCGGCACCGACGTAACCCATCGAAGCACGAAGGCCACCGACCAGCTGGTGAGCAACCGAGGCAACCGAACCGCGGTAAGGAACCCGGCCTTCGATGCCCTCTGGAACAAGCTTGTCTTCGCGAAGCACGTCATCCTGGAAGTAACGGTCTTTTGAGTAAGACTTTGCCTGGCCGCGGCCCTGCATTGCACCCAGTGAACCCATGCCGCGGTAGGTCTTGAACTGCTTGCCACCAACAAAGGTGATTTCGCCCGGCGCCTCATCGGTACCGGCAAGAAGAGAACCGAGCATCACGGCGTTTGCACCCGCAACCAGTGCCTTGGCGATGTCGCCCGAATACTGCAAACCACCGTCGGCGATAACCGGCACACCCGCTGGGCGAGCTGCCAAAGATGCCTCATAAACTGCGGTGACCTGTGGCACACCAACACCGGCAACAACGCGGGTAGTGCAAATCGAACCTGGGCCAACGCCAACCTTTACGGCGTCTGCGCCGGCGGCAACCAGTGCTGCTGCGCCATCGCGGGTGGCAACGTTTCCGCCCATGATGTCAACGTTCTTGGCGAACGGCTCGGCCTTTAGCTTGGCAATCATTTCTAGAACTGCTCGGTTGTGACCGTGTGCGGTGTCGACCACGATTAGGTCAACGCCGGCGTCAATCAGAGCCATTGAGCGCTCCCAGGCATCCTGGCCAACGCCAACGGCCGCACCAACGAGCAGGCGACCTGCGCCATCCTTTGATGCCAGCGGGTACTTCTCTGACTTGTCGAAGTCTTTCACGGTGATCAAACCGCACAGCTTGCCGTTGCCATCGATTAGCGGCAGCTTTTCGATGCGGTGCTGAGCAAAAATCGCGATTGCTTCATCCGGGTTAATGCCAACCGGGGCGGTGATGAGAGGCATTGGGGTCATGACATCTTTGACCAAAGTCGTAGTGCGCTGCACGTCAAGAACGAAGCGCATGTCGCGGTTGGTCACAATGCCAACCAGGCGCTCGTGCTCGTCAACAACCGGCAGGCCAGACACGCGGTAGCGACCGCAAAGCTCGTCGACCTCTTGAATGGTCGCAAACGGGGTGGTGGTTACCGGGTGGGTGATCATGCCGGCTTCAGAGCGCTTGACCAAGTCAACTTCGGATGCCTGTCGCTCGAGCGAGAGGTTGCGGTGCAAGATTCCGATGCCGCCCTGGCGTGCCATTGCGATTGCAAGACGCGCCTCGGTAACGGTGTCCATGGCCGATGACAACAGTGGAACGTTGATTTCGAGGCGACGGGTGATGCGGGTCTTGGTGTTTACACCCGATGGCATGATGTCTGACTCGCCTGGAAGCAGCAAAACATCGTCATAGGTAAGGCCGACAAAGCCGAAAGGGTCGTGTTCAGTCATTTTGTAATTCTACCTTCTTATTGGCTTTCGTAATCGGGTCGTAATACAAGGCAAGTAGGTTTATACAAGTGCCGTGGAATGTAAGCGATTTAGAGTAATCTCTTTCAACGGAACTGCAACGACGCGAGGTTCGCGTAAATGGTATGACGGAGGCTGGTTTGAACCACCTAACACTCGACAAGAGACGCGGATTTTCGCTCTGGCTCGGTGCGCTTGCAATCGTGTTTGGGATGCTGTTTTCGGCAACCCCATCACTAGCTGCAAGCCCCAGCCCATCGCCTTCTTCAAATAACGAGCAGCTGCTCATTAAGGGCACAATCAAGAACGAGGGAACCCCGGTCGAGGGCGTTTCGGTTCAGATCACCGGCAATGGCGTGAACGCCAAGGCAACTTCGGGCGCCGACGGTAAGTGGGTTCTAGAGGTCGCCACCAAGGGCGTTTACAAGGTCGAGATTTTGCTCGACACACTGCCTGAGGGCGTTGGCCTTCGCGACCCAGAAACCACCGTTCGCGACGCCAACCTAACCGCAACAAACACCGCCGCCGTGCTGTTCCCTCTCGGCAAAGACACCCGCGTGGTTCAGCCAATCGGCGACCAGATCATCGTGCGCGTTTTCTCGGGTCTAAATCTGGGTC
>JBEEPX010000074.1:0-5565 GCA_041190885.1 Actinomycetota bacterium | reverse complement strand
TTCGAGCTCAAAGGGTCGCTATCTGATCAAGGGTGCAGTTTCAACCACCTTCGGTCCTGGCATCGCGCTAGACACCAACGTCACCAAGGTTGAGTTCTAAACCCTAGAATCAAGTTTCCGATGAGGGGATCGAGGCTAGCGCCTCGGTCCCTTTGTCTTGTCTTAGAACTTTGGCTAGCCAATGTTCATCCACAATCACTAGGCTGAGGCTCTAAGCATCAGCCGATCAACAGATAAGGCGGGATATTGCCTCAGCACGCATTTGGCGCAGCCACACTTCTTGACTCGAAAGACCCAATGGGCTTGCGCTCGAGCGCACCCCTGCTAGACGCGTGGATACGCGACATGGAGACCGATAGATCTCCGTTCCAGATTCCTGGACACAAGGGCCGCACCGACCTTACCGGTGCCATTGTCGATGGCGACATCCCAGTTCTGCCGGGTAATCACCCGCACCGAATTTCACCCTCACTAATTCTTGAAGCCGAGGCTATTGCCGCTCGCCTTTGGGGTGCCGAACTTTGCCGCTTTGGCGTGAATGGTTCGTCTGGCTCAAACCACGCAGCCGTTATGGCTGTGGCAGGCCCGGGCGACAAAGTTATCGTTTCACGCACCCTGCACAAGTCGGTTTTGGTTGGCCTGGTCTATGCCGGCGTAACCCCAATCTGGATTCGCCCAGAGATTAACCCCGCTACCGGTTTGCCAGAGTATTTGCCTTCAACTCGGTTGGCCGAAACCCTTGCCAAGCACCCAGATGCCAAGGCAGTGCTGATTGGCGAGCCTTCATACGTTGGCACCATGTCAAACATTCCGCGCCTGGCCAAGGTCACGCACGAATACGGCATTCCGTTGGTTGTCGATGCCGCTTGGGCTGCGCACTACGGTTTTCACCCCGAGCTTCCTAACCACCCAATTGCCGAGGGTGCCGACATTGTGGTTACTTCGGCTCACAAGACACTGCCTTCGTATTCACAGGCATCGTTCGTTTTGGTTCGCGACGAATATGTTGACCTGGCTCGATTTAACAAGATGTTTGACTCGACACAGACCACCTCTATGTCTGGCCGAATTCTGGCTTCGATTGACGCAGCGCGAGCTTTGCTTGAACGCCACGGCGAAGAGCTGATTGGCCCGGTCATTGAGGCCACCGAGCGCGGCCGCGCAAGCCTAACCGCCGCAGGCATCGACGTCATCGATGGTGAATACATCGACCCATTGAAACTCGTGATCATGCTCAGCGGTTGCGGTGCAGATGGCAACCTAGTTGAGGCCGATCTTTTGGCAGCCAACATCGATGTCGAAATGGCTAACCGCGACATCATCATTCCGATGATCACCTTCGCAGACACCCCAGATCGCATCAACGACCTGGTCAAGCGCATCATCGACTCCGTCAACCGTCACCGCGGTGAACCTAGACCGATCGAGATTTTGCCGGCCTTCTCGATTGAGCCTCAGGTCGTGGTTACTCCTCGTGAGGCCTTCTTTAGCGACTACGAGGTTGTCGATTCATCCGAGGCGGTCGGTCGAGTCAGTGCCGAGATGATTTGCCCTTACCCTCCGGGTGTTCCGGTGCTTTCACCGGGCGAGCTAATCACCGAGGCGGCGCTTGGCGCATTGTTTGAGGCCCGCGATATGGGCGTGCGAATCGCGTTTGTTGCAGACCCAACTTTGAAAACTTTGAAAGTCTTGCCGCGCCAAGCTTAATCAACCTTGATGCCGGCCAGCATGGCCAAGCCGCTCGAAATTTGCATCAGCTGGGTTTCGTTGATTGTGCCGTTGCGCAGGTTTTGCAGTCCCTGGACCTTTGCAAAATCAAGGCCGGTGAAATCAACGCTGTTGCCCTCGAAGTCACGAAGGTCTAGATCTTCGACAGTGCAGTTTTCGAACCAAACGCGTTTGAATTTTGCCGCAGTCAAATCGAGCGCTTCGAAGGTGCAGTTTTTAAAAAGAACGTCTTGGGCTTCGCAGCCGGCTAAGTTGGCGAAGCCGATTCGGCTGTTTTCGATCGATGTCATGTTCATGGCCGTGCCGGTGAGGTCGAGCGAACCAATGCGCCCAATGCTGATGGTGCAGTTTCGATAGCGTGACCGTGAGCCGTGCCAGTCGATTGACCGATCAAGCTCGATGAAGCAATCGATAAACCTGGACTGCTGAGTTTCGAGGCTTTCGGTTGAGCCAAGTTTGAGGTGTAAATCTTCGTAGTCTTCGCGTGGCTCGGGTGAATCGCCGCTCTCGATTAGAAGGGTTGGGTCAACGAGTTGGCCCCATGGCGCTCGGCGGTTGCTAAAGTCGGTCACCCTGAAAGCCTAAGCAAATTCGAGCAAGCCAACGAGCCGACTCACGCACTTAACATCATCGACGCTGGTGAATCGCGTGCGGGTTAGCGCCGGCGAATAAACCAGGTATGAATTGGTCTTTGCCCTCGAAAGCGCCACATTTAGTCGGTTTCGATCGAGCAGAAACTCAAGGCCTCGTGGCGCATCTTCGGCCGAAGAAGCGGCCAAGCTAATGATTACCACCATCGCTTCACGACCTTGAAACTTGTCTACGGTGCCAACCTGAACATCGGCGAAACCTGCGGCATCGAGGGCTTCGCGAATCGAATCGACCTGAGCGTTGTATGGCGCTACCACCAGAATCTCGCTCGCCTCTAGTTCTCCAAAGTGTTTGGCGACCAAATCAACCACAACCTCAACCTCTTCGGGTGAGTGCGACGAGTTGCCAAAGTGTTCAACTAGCACCGGGGTTAAGCCGGGCTCCAAATTAGCCAACGAGCGCTTCGCTGCATCTTCGTGTGAGTGCAGACGCCCTTGGTATGAAAGCCACGAAACCGGTGCATTCACCTTTGGATGCATTCGCCTGGTGACCTCGATGAAATAACCGTAATCTTCGGAGAGGATTGCTTGTTCACCCATGTAGTGACCGAGTGCCGAGTTATCGACGCCGCCGGGGTGAACCGCTTGAACTACCTGGGTTAACTGCTGAGGGTCACCGAGCAAGACCATGTTTTTGGCGCTTTGGGCTACCGCGATGGCATCAACCAACGAGAACTGAGCCGCCTCATCGATGAACAGGTAGTCCAGCTTTTGCTCGAGCACCTTGGGCGAGCAGAAAGTCCAGGCGGTGCCACCGATCACATAGCCACCCGTTTGCTTTGCTCGCCAGTTTGCCATCACCCCGTAGGTTGATGGGGTTTGCCATGGGCGGGCGCTGGAATCGCCGGTCTTTTTTTGCTTTGCGATTGCTTCGGCGTTGACTCCAGCGCTGATGCAACCTGCCAAAAGGTTCTCGACAGCCGAGTGCGAGTTGGCAACCACGCCTACTCGTTTGCCATTGGCCACTAACTTGGCGATTGTGTGTGAACCCACGTAGGTTTTGCCTGAACCTGGAGGGCCCTGAACTGCAAGAATCGATGAATTGAGTCTGGCTGTTGACGCTGAAATGGCCCCGAGGTAGTCTTCGGAGCGAACCGGTTCGAGGTGGCTCGAATCGAGCAAGCGAGGCGTGCGGCGCATGAGCAGGTCGAGCGCTGCGAAGCCTGTGGGTGCCTCGAACATGGGTGAGACCCACTCATTGGCGAGTTCGAGAGCGTGATCGCGAACCGCGTCTTGCTTGCCCCTGGCCGGAATGAAGAAGTTTTCGAAGATTGCGTTAGGCATGAATGCCGAATTCTCGAGTGTGGTGACGCGATCAAAAGAGACCTCGTCATTTGAAATTTCGGTAATTCGACCAAGATCGGTTTCTTGCTGATTGGCGCCATAGTTGAACCGCACAAAGATGGCTTCGCCGGCCTTCAAGAAGCAGGTTTGCCCAGGTTGAATTTGATAGCGATAGCTGAGAGTCACTTTGCTCTGTGGGTCGATCGACAAGCCGGCAAGGCTTTCGCTAACCTGTTGGCAGCCATCGACAACCAGGGCCTTGCGGTCGCGATGCAGATTGTCGTCTGTTGAGTCTCGGCGAATTCGGCGCTCACGCCAGTGAATGACCTCTTCGCGCTTGTAATAAAGAACCGAATGCATCAAAGCCTGCCAAACTGTGGCGCGGTAGTCTGCCTCGGCCGACTCGCCCCAGCGCCAGTCGGCGATGGCTTTAGCCATGTGATCGGTGGCACGCTGAAGTTCGGCTAGTTCGCGCTCGGCTTTGTTGGTTGCGCTGTCTTCATCGTCTGGGTCAGCGGCCCGCTCAGATTTTTTTCTATCAAGCGACCTAACGTGGTCAGCATATTTGGCATGCGCGCCCTGCATGCTCGACAGCCAGTCATAGAGAGCCAGCGTAGAAACGCAGTCGTCTTCGTTGTAGTCACTGATGGTCTGAAGCACGCGTTGGGCCTCTTTAGGGTCGGCCTTGGCGAGTTGGCGGTAGTGCTCGTATTCGTCGATGCTCGAACCTGCATCGACCACGATGCTCTTGCGTTTGAACTCATAGAACGCTTCGAGTTTTTTGATTGAGTAGCTCGGCTGACTGACCATGATCGAACCCTTGACCACCTTGTAGAGGTCGATCATTTTGTTCTCGGCAACCAGCCAGGCAACCTCGGCCTCCATCACGCCGTGTCGTGCCGCGAGGCGAGTCAGCGCCGAGACCTCATAAGGTGCATAGTGATAAACGTGGGCGTTTGGGTCTTTAGTTAGGCGGTCAACCGCAAAGCGCACGAAGCCTTCGAAGGCCGAAGCCTCTTGAGTTCGATCGTGAGCCCACCAGGCGTGAAAGCCAGATTCGCGGGTGATAGCGCCGAAAAGGTACTCGAGGCCACCCTTTTCTTCGAAGTATGGAAATCCCTCCATATCGAAGAATATGTCGCCCGCTGAGGCTGGCGGCAGAACGCCGATTTCGGGGTCTTCGGTGAGGCGATACTCGTGCTTGCCGGTGTTGGCGAAATCGGTCTGCAACTTGGCCTGCTTGCGAAGCTTGTCGAAGCTTCCTGGAACAAACCCTTCGGGGCGTTGCTCGTCGGTTGCCTCGGCCAGCGAGGTCATGGTTGTGATGCCAGACTTGCGAAGCTTTTCAATCTGGCTCTTATTGATGCCCGCAATTTGAACTAGGTGATCGGTAGCAATGCGATCGTGGTCGCAAAGGCCCGGATATTCGCAGACCTTGCAACTTGAGGGGGAGTCGCAGTGAAGCGAGAGGTGCTTTAGCTCGAAAGAGGCGAGGTCGCCGCTCGCCACTAGTTGAAAACCGGCCTCGAGCTCGGCTCGCGCCTGCTTCATAGCAGGAACGATTTCGCCTTCTTCGAACAGCGCAATAGTTCGACTGCCGAGAATCAACCCGTGAAGACCATCGGCCTTGAGTCCAAGCGAATCAAGAGCATCGACATAAAGAGCGACCTGCAATAGGTAGTGCGGTTTGGGTGTGCTTGCCAACTTGGCGTCCCAGGCCAAATAGCCCGGTTGCCCGATGCGGTCGGCGACCTGTTTGGCCGTCAACTTGCCTGCCACAAATTCAAGGTCAAAGTCGGCACGTACCAAAAAGTCTGGGCGACCGGTAAACATTGAAAGCCCGTGGCGGCGACGCAGCGACCCTTGATAAATAACCGGCACGCCGGCTTGCATCAATTCAATG